>JBATLR010000032.1:0-29861 GCA_049289415.1 Nitrospirales bacterium | reverse complement strand
GAGTATTGGCGGTGAGGTAGAGACCGATCATGGAGCGGTAAGCGTGCGCCGCATCAATTTCATCAAGGGAGGGGTGCTTGACGGGTGTCTGCAGATCCAGATCGGTATGGTTGAGCAATCCCGTATCGAACGCGTACCACCAGATCCCTTGATGATCGGCTAGCCCAATCGCATCATCATACATATTGCTGAGATACGCCCGGTTATCCGACAAACAGTTCTTGATGAGGAGGCAACTCAAATCTCTCCCCATAAAGGGCGTAAGGTTCGGGGTCAGAGCCGTGAGGGACAATATCGTCGGTGCGATATCTACCTGACTGCCAACGGTTGTCACGGTGTGGGGCACGATCTGGAGTTGTGTTCTGAGCGCCTCATCCATCCAGATGAACAGAGGGGTCGAAAAATGTCCTGCCACGCGTTCGCCTTCCGTGAAGCCTACAGGTTCATGTCGGCCATGGTCTCCCAGGACGAAAAGTATGGTGTTGGTCAGCAGCCCGTCACGTTTGAGATGGGTAAACACCCGCGAAAATTCAAGATCAAAATTTCGAAGAGCTGCCAGATAGGGATCAGGCTGATCTTTTAATGCCCGAACTTCAGGGTGCCGCAAGGGAATCGTAAAAGGATGATGGGTCCCGGTGGTGAGGGCCGCAAGGAAATAGGGGTCGGACTGCTGTTGCAATTCGGCGACTCGTTGGTAGAGGCCATCAAGCAATGCCCCGTCCGTGAGGCCAATGCCCATTCGCTCCACACCCGCGGGAAAGTCCTGACCACCGGAGATCTGCTCGATTCCATTTCTGGCTAAAAATGTACGTGAACCTGGAATATCGCTATCGAGGCCCATCATCATTTCTGTCCGGTACCCGGCCTTCTGGAGCACAGAGGGAAAGCAGAGATACTCATGCGTGTTGCGTGTCTTGATGACGGCGGTACCTTGCCTCGGAAACACTGAGCATAGGGTGGCCAGGAGCCCCCGGGTGGTTTGCACCCCATTGCTGAAAAAATGTTCAAAATACACACTGTCCTGCCGCAGGGAATCAAGAAATGGAGTGAGAGAGATTCTTGAGGGAAGGTTCGTTCCCTCCTGTGCCGGATTCGAAAGGGATAGGGTTTTTCCAAGAAAACGTCGGTCGAGGCCTTCAACCAACAGTACGAGGATATTCACTCGTGAGGGAAACGTGAATGACGGGATGGTGGATTGTTCTTTGATCAGGGGAAATTGAAGGGATGGCCACCGTGCCGATGGAGCCAGAATCTGATGGGTGACGGTTAAGGCCTCGTTCGCACTCATGGGCCGGGAAAGCTGCGCCGGGGTCCACATCCCTTGGGATCGGATGTACTCTTGAAGCGGGCGTGAGGCAGAGAGGATTGGATTTTGAGCTAAGCCATGATAGGCCGTACTGTCAATTTGCAGGGTAAAGGCCTTTGGAAGCAAGGGACTCCATGCGGCAGCTCCAAGGGCAAATGGAACGGCAAACAGGACTGCCCGGAACTGAAAGTGAGTGGTTTGTGCGTAGGCGAATATCGAATGAGACCAGAGGCGATTCATTCCCCAGATTCCTGTCAGGATGGTCAAAGCGAGGATGATGAAAAATGTGATGAGATACCGGAGCCAACTTCCGGCCTCAGCCAATTCCGCGATGGTTTGGTTGGAGCCTTGAGATTCCGTGTGGTGCCGGCTGGCTTGGAAGGCTTCATCCACGTATTCAAAGAAAGGAAAATTGAGGTGATGGTGAAACAGACGATAGTAGGAAACGTCCACCATGGCGCTCATCAAGAATAGTGCACCTACCAGTATGAGTGCCCACGGAAGTGTCCGTCGATAGACGGAAATCACACGTTTGGAGCCAGGAGGTCGTTCCCGAATCAAGCAGAAGGGTATGCCAGACAGGGCGAGAATCATAGCCAGAAGGATTCCTGCACTTGCCGTCACGCCGTCACTGAGAACCCCCACGAGAAGAGTCTTGCCCAAGAGACTGATTGTCGGTGGTTCGCTTGCTATGACGTGGGGAAGGAGAAACCACCGTTCGGCTTGTTGGATGCCAATAAGAATCACCCCCCACCAGCTCAACAGATAAGAAAACGATCGGGGATGCTTGAAGAACTGGAAAAGATTCTCTGGGCCAAGAAATCGATTCATCATTCCTAATCCAAATGATTGCCGGATTATGAGAGGTGGATAGTCCTCCGGGACTCTCGTGTTAACTGACTCTTGAGGAAAAATGTCCTTCCTCTCTCATCCGCTTGAGCCTGAAAAAATGGCCGGTGTTCAGTATGATCAAAAGACCGGGCATTGTCTGTTCAAAATTGCTCATAATCAGCCCAGGTCATTCAGGTCGGAAGTGGGTAATGTCGTGCGGGTTCCAATGATGGCTATCAGTGGTCGCAATGAGGAAAGATCCCACCACAACAGAGATCGCTACGCCGAACCGACACTCCTTCTTCAAAGGTGTACCCGATGTGTTTCGAAACCAGGCCATTGTTCGCTTGGAGTCATCCACGGAAGTGAAAATGGAGGCTATCGGGTTTCCGGCGTGTTGGGGGGCGGATGCTGAGGCGTCTCACTCCATTGATAGATCCTGCAAAAACACATTCAGATATAATTTTGCCGTTGAGCATCTTCTTGACCCCTTCCATGGCTTGGTTTTGTTGTGAGGGTCTGGACCATGAGATGGGCTTTGGTAAGGATGTTCTGTTGGCGAGAATCTTCAATGACCTCCCCTGTGGCTATACGGCCATTGGCGGTCAGCATGCATGTTGAGTGCCGCCAGTTTGTGGTTCGTTGGGTATAGGCCAATGCCCATGGTGCTAGTGCCGCAATATCCCGGATAGGTAATAACCATAAACTTCGTAGTCCCTCTCGATCGTGAAGCCAGTGTTTCAGAATCATCCCTGTCGTCATGAGGCGGATCGCCACGGTGAGACCAAGGATGACCCATCCCACCCTGGATCCGCCGGAGAGTAGGACATACAGACAGGCGAAGGGAATAGGTTTGAAAAACACGGTGGCAAACAGGGCTATCGGGCGAACCGCACGTTGGGATTGATCCATGCGGATCCAGTGATTGCACCATGTGCGTGGGGTAGGAAGGTCGACAATGGTTTCCACCAAATATGGGAGGATGACCATTCGTTGTCCTCTGTGACAGATTCGACGACCCATTTCATAATCTTCCGCGAGATAATCTGCCAGGTTTTCAAATCCTCCAATTTCGGTGAGTGTTGAGCGCCGTAATGCGGTGGACGCTCCCACGCAAAACCGGGACGCTCCCGTGACAAGCGCAAACATCATATTGGGGATTAGTTCGGTATTGATGGTTAACAGTTCCATCTTCTCCCACCAGGTTTGTGCCCTGACGGCCTTGTACAAGGTGCAGACATACCCCACGTTGGGATCGGCAAGAGGCCCGACGATGGTTTTGAGATAATCAGGCCTGAGTTGGACGTCGCTGTCACTGATGACCAGAATGTCGTGTCGAGCGTGTTTGAGCCCGCCGGTCAAATTGTTAATTTTTCCATTTGGGCCGATCTGATAATTCTCTACGGCCACGGTGACTCGTTTTCGTCCGAATTCCCGTTGAATTTCATATAATAACGGGATTGCCGGATCGCCCGGATGTTGTACCGAAAGGACAACCTGAAAGTCAGGGTAATCCTGAGTGCACGTGGAACGGAGATTCGTGCGGAGATTTTTTTCCAAACCGCAAATAGGCTTGAGAATGGTGACAGGTGGCCATACGGTAAAGGGTTGGTGGGTAACTGTTGGAAGTTTGAAGGACAAGCGATAGACGGCAGCCAGACAGAGCAGGGTATACACCGATCCAAAAATGACGGGGATCAGGCTGAGGGTGGTGATGAAAGAAACAGGAGACAATGTCGCAATTCCTAGGTTGAATGGCCAATGATTGAGGTGACTCCGCATGAATCGCGCCATCATGCTCAACAGCAAAAATTATCAAAGAATTCAATTGAATGTGATCAAACAATCCGGAAGGGTCGCAGGAGAATGACAGGAGGAGAGGAAAATATCTTGTATGGGAATCAAAAATTTTTGACGAGGAGCAAGATATTTTTCAGTATTGTTGTGGAGAGAGGGAGAATGCAGACTCAGAAGTATCCCAGGGAAAAGACAGGGAGGAATATAGGTGACGGTGGACGAATCTAATGTCAGGAGTGCTCTTGGGCTCAGGCCAACGATAAATAGATATTCATGTCGCTCACAGAGGGAGAAAGGCTGTTCTGGAAGGGCGTTCCCAATCGTCCTAGGTTGAATCTACGAATACCATTCATTCCGTAAGGTTCTAGCATTCCCTTCAAAATACCAGGCAGATACTTTCGACACCGAAGAAAAACGCCTGTTACCAGAGGGTTTGTTATTTGTTATATCAGGAAAGTATTCTTCTACCTCCTTTGAATCAGTATGTGCCTCTCACTCGCACTTCCTAATGAGTATCGCAACGAGCAAAGCCGGCATGATCGCAAGCCTCGTCTAATTCTCACTATCTCAACGACTGTTGGTCTGTATTCCGAAATACACAGTGCGGTCTCCAACTCCATAGGCCCCGTCACTGCCATGCAGATGTCGACGATCATCATGAGGAAAAAAGGTTCGAACCGATTTCTCCTTTACGGCGGGCATTCATGGGGACATAGAACAAAAAGCTGAGTGACAATTGCCTCCAACCATTCCAGGCAAATCTTCCGGCAACAAGAGAAAAGGGATTGTGACCGTGAAAATTCCGGACCGAACTTATTTTTTGCAGCTTTTTCCAATGATGGATCTGATTAAAGAGGAACGATGATAGATTTAGGCAAATGTCAGCGCTACGACCAAAACCGTTTCACAAGTGGATCCGGTCTTGGGTCACCCCCAGCGCTCAAACCAGAATCTCGCCAGTCAGCCTCTCCAAAATGCGTAGCGACGAATGTGACGGGTCCTTCATCGCCTCAACTGGTAGGTAGAAGGTTTGATCGAGGCTGTGCTGCCCTGACATTGCGCCATGCACTACCAGATCGGTGATCGCGATCCAGCTTGAGCCGGGCGGAAATTCCATGATCCGGCGCGGTGCGGTCTTTTGGTACTTCTTGTCGTGCATGCCGAGGGCGCGTAGCGCCGCGATATACTGATCGTACTTGGTTTTGGCTCCATCGACGATGCCAAAACGGGCTAAAATGGAGGAAATCCAACTCTGCCCGCCAAGATGCACGGAAGGCAGAAAGCGCCTCACGAAGGATTCAAACGGTTCTCCGAGTTGCCAGATACGCGGTCGAATGGTGGGATGGATATTGGAGAAGACCCGCAGCATACCCCGCCCCTGAGTGGGGTACCCGTAACTCGAATCGATGTGCAGCGACTGGGTGTTGTTGCGTGGAAAAGGCCGATAGGTGACCCGTTTACGATCTAGCGCTCCTTGATAGTCTGGAAATAATTTGGCGATCACCCCTTCGGCCCATTCGCCGTAACGCCCCATGATCGCATCGAGATCAGGACGGGCCGTGTCTCTGATTTTGGCCCGCATCATCCACATCTTCCCGCGCACCTTCACGTAATGGTACTTTTTGATGTGGCCACGAGCCGGATCAAAGATGATCGTCGGGCGGCCATCCTCATAATCCGGTTTCCGGGTCAGGATCTTCCCCGTATCCGAGATTAGCTCTCGCTCTCCCTCGGACAGCTCGAAGCCACTTTTGGGCAGGTAGATGACCCCGCCCCCTTCCAACGTCTCGATGGCCGTTCGTCGCACCTCCGGAGCCGATCGATCGGTTCCGGGCTCGATCGTCAAAATCTTCACGGTTCCCCCTTCTTCGTATACGGAAAGATGTTCTGTATTTTTCATGACAGCCTCCTGCTTTATTTTAGAAATGCAACCATTTCTACCTCAAAAATATTAACACTACATCATTGCCTCTTTACAGAATCGGGTTAGTCCTTCCGTCACGAGGCCAGAATCCCAAACGGCTAAGGGCCATGGTGAAAATAGTAATCGGCATAGACGGGAAAATGATTCGACAAATCCCAACCTGGCCGCCTCAAGGTGAAATTCCTTCCATTCGTCGAAAGATCGAATTATCCAGACTTCCGCAAAAGAAGCCGTCGTGGGTTGGGCATGTCTGCGGGGGGAGTACAGCACATCATCCAAATAGGCTGGTGGTGCGTCCCCCAAATCATTGAAAAAACCATCGGAGGGACATGGACACCCGCGATTCATGTTCGGCACAGACGGAACCCCTGGACCGGTGACTGGCGATAGCCTGCTCGAAGGTGGCGATATAGCCCTTGATGGATGTTTCCAAGTCGAACACGCGGGCCCGGTCACGGAGCGCCTGCCGGTCTACGGGTGCGTCCAGCGTGGCAAGAATCGCCTCGGCCAAGGCGGCAGGATCGCGACAGGGAACGAGTCGGCCGTACTTGCCCTTGCTGAGTATTTCCCACGGGCCGCTCGGACAATTGGTGCTCACCACGGGACAGCCGCAGGCGAGCGCTTCGATCAGCACGCAACCCAACCCTTCCCATGCCGAGGAAAGCACAAACAGCGAAGCCCGCGCCATCCAGGCAAAGGGGTTCTCGGCATAGCCGAAGAAGAAGACGTCGGATTCAACGCCGAGCGCCGCGATCATGTCTTGCCACCGGGATCGCACCGGTCCAGCCCCAAGTATGACCAGTCGCACAGGACGTTTGTTGTGTACCAAGGCAAAGGCCTTGATCAGCGTCGGATAGTCTTTCTGGAAACGAAGACGACCGACGGCTAGGAGAACCGGAGGTTGACCCGGCTCAAGCCAGGGGTGAACCAGAGGCGTGTTCGCCTTCTCGGCCACCGAATCGTCGAGGACGGGCTCGAATACCGTGGTGATGGCCTCGCGCGGCAAATTCGCCAGGCGGACCACTTCCTCGGCCACGCCATCGGAAACCGCGACGGTTCGGGTCGCCGGCCGGTACACCAGACGCGACCGGCCACGCAGATAGAGATCCCGGATCATCCGCAACGGCTCCCACAGATTGAGATTTCCGGACGGGAAATTGGTGGCACGCAATATCAGCGGCATCGGCTTTCCGGAGATCCGCCAAGCGATCACCGCAGTCAGGAGAACTCGGTTGCCGGCGGCTACGATGATGTCCGGCGGCCGCACGTGCAGATAGCGAGTCAGCGGAAGGGCGCTCAGGAACACCCTGATCCAACGAAATGGCAGATGGCGGTACAGCGCGGCGTGCAGCCTTCCCCATTGCGGCTGACTAAGCACCACGCGGCGGATGCCGGTCAACAATGATTCCGCGTATTTGCTCTTCTCGTTGACCATCACCACATCCACATCGTACCCGCGGGACACCAAGCCGTTCGCCAACTTGACGGCGCAGCGCGGGGCGCCGCCTCCCGACATCCGGTACATGAAAAAGGCAATGCGCTGGCGCGCACCATCACAAGGTGGTGCGACCACTGTTTCGGCGGCTCTGGTCATCATTCCTCCTTATTCAATGGAACCGTCAGGATAACCCGTGCACAGTTCATCCTATACCTCCGCGCCTCGCCATCCAGGTATTCGTTGCGGATCCCCAAAGTCGTAGCGGCACAAACAAAAACCCCAATAGGCTGCTGTGGCAGTATCTGCCAAGGACACCGACTTGTCGGGCTAGACTCAACGGGAGCTGAATATCATTCTTCACCGGTTGAACACTGGACCGAGAAAATGTCTTAACTGGGCTATGCCCCTTAAGATATTTCCTCAACCGCGTCATCAGTCACCCGTTGCATTTGAAACCGACTTCATTCATTGATCGACAGTTGTCCCGCAAACGGGAACGCTCAACTTGCCCCATCCTCCGTAACACAGGCCGCGTTATTTGACCCTGAAGCTGTCACAAATGACAACTCACTTTTGGCTTCACTTGCATATTTCATCTCGGAGGTTCGCCCCAGGTTAAAGGCTAACAGCTTTCCCAAACGTTTATTGCCCACAGGACTCCTCTTGATTCGTTGGATGATATCTAAATCGGGGGCTTTATTGACCTCGATCATGCACGGCCCATTGTCGAGTATTGCGACATCCCAACCAATCACGACCTGGTCGGAGAAGAGGCAGCTATGAGCATTTTGCACGAAAGTGATTAGCTCAGCCCAGCCTGGAAGCTTGCGATCCAAAATCGGTGCATTCGTCTCGGGATGTCGCTCATACCATCCATCTCTCACCACTCCCCAACCCCCACCGCTCGCTCTTCCTAACTCACCGGTCTGAATGTCGACATTCGCTGCAATTCCACCAGCATGGAAATTGTCGACGATGACGCCGCTGTGTCGCGCCATGCGAAAGACGGCATCAGTTACTTCATATTTGTCTTGTTCATTACGACAGCTCATCACTCGAACGGTGGCCAATGTCCCGTTGGCGAGGTCGGTGATTTCCTGGTGATTGATGAGCCGTGGTTGCACAAGGTAATCTGTGTGCTTTGAGACTTGACACAACAGCTCCAACAATTGGTTCGCGGAAACGATCTTTCCCCCATTGCTTCGGAATTGTCCTGAGCCCAGGTAATCCCAGCGCATGGTGTGCTGGCCGCCCTGGCCCTTTATCGGTTTCACAAAGAGGTCTCTCTCGGGTAGTCCTGTCTCATTCCAATCTACCGGTGTAATCCGCCCTTTTCCGACAATCAAGAAAACTGGCGCTGTTGCAACCCCGCATGCCTGGCAGCGGGCCATGAAGCTACCCTTGTCTTTGATAGATGACGTACTGCGCTCCGTAGGGAGGGGAAGGCCGCCATTGTAATCGCGTAAGTAGTGGTAGAGGCCACTTTTCATTTCGAATCGATTCAGGTATGCGCCGGCCTGTTTTCTATGGGCATTGTCATGCAATTCAAAGATGTAGTACCAGGGTGGCAGGATCGCAAAGCGGGCCGCGATTCCAATCTGTTCGAAGAATTGTCGGACGATCCCCTTGCCGGTCAACTTCTTTATCGCGCGTCCATTGATTGCGGTGAAGATCGTCGCTAACCCGACAATCACGAACGGTGCGAATGGAAATGCCACAAACGTGGCCAGCCGTTCACTACGCCTGCTTTTTCGCATAACCTCATATTGGAAAAACCGATGGATCGAAGCCGCTGCCGAATGGGTCGCAGATAAGCCGGAATAAGAGCGGGGATATATCCAAATGGCACCATTAAACTCCCGCGTAATCCTGTCAATGTTCATCGTGATGCCCTCTTTGTTTTTTGAAAGAATCTCCCCAAAGATGGTTTTATTTTTGTTCCCTCTGGAGCTGGATGGCCTTACTCCCCCTTGGTCAGAGAGGACGGTTGGAAGCTTGGTGCGTCAGGATCCAACTGAATATCAGCCCGTACCGTTGCAGGACCCTCCAACACCTATCGACAAGACTGGACGTGTTTGCGGAAGGTAGATATCTGCGGAGATTCTTTTTCAATCCACAAATAGGTTTGAGGAGGGTGACAGGTGGCCATTCGGTAAAGAGTTGGTGGCGGATAGCTGGAACTCTGAAGGACAAGCGATATACGGCAGCCAGACAGAGCCGGGCATACACTGATCCAAAAATGACGGGGATCAGGCAGAGGGGGGTGATGAAAGAAACAGGAGACAATGTCGCAATTTCCCGGATTGATGGCCAATGATATAACGGTGATTCAGCATGAATCGGGCCATCATGCTCAACGGCAAAAATTATCAAAGAATTCAATTGAGTGTGATCAAACAATCCGGAAGGGCAGCAGGGAATGACAGGAGGAGAGAAAAATATCTTGTATGGGAATCAAAAATTTTTGACGAAGAACAAAGTGTTTTCAGTATTGTTGCGGATCCTGGGAGAATGCAGACTCAGAGATATCCCAGGGAGAAGGCGGGAAGCGAAACTGGTGACAGTGGTTAGGAAATACATAGCCAATACGTGAGATTCTCTGAAGAGACCAGGACCTGTCCGAGAACGTCTTGCGGCGATATGTGAATAGCAAGGGTGTCATTCCTGGGATCGTTGCTTATGATTCATTATCGCTGAAACCTTGAATGTATCCTAGGTGGATTGACCTCCTGGCCGTTACTCGGAATCCAATTTTCGGCCGTTGAGCCGAGGCGATTGGTTTGTCACGTGCCAACTTGCCTCTGGTGATGTGAGATATTTTTTGTCGTTTGAAGCCGGAAAAACGTCGTCAAATGCTGCACAACGGTTTCTCGCTGTTTATCAACGGTAATGACGTGATAACAGTCGTCCAATACTATCAGGAGCCTTTCCCGTGAGGAGATGGCATTGTAGACAATGGAGGAATTGCGAGGGCTGGTCATATCGTCCTCGCGAGCCTGGAGAATGACAGTCGGTGTCGTGACATCGTGCAATCTGGCTAGAACCCGCATGATGAGGCGGTCGATTTCTGTGAGTGTGCGCAATGGGAAGACCGGATAGCCTTTCGTCACGGCAGAGGAAAGAGGACTTGTCGGACCGTTTTGAACATTTCGTCGGGCCCACCAGTCCTTCATCCATTCACGCACAATGACCCTGGCACGATAGGACTTCCGAACTGAGGCCTGAAGCCGTTCATCCTTGATTCCATAAGGGGGTCCGTCAATATGGAAGAGAAAACGTTGCAAAGGGAGTGGCACTATCTTCATGGCCAAAGGGAGAACGGCATGAGACCAAGGGGTATTCCATCCGTCATAAATAAAGGTCGGCGACAGGGCTCCAACCCCGTCGACACGGACCACCGTCGAGGCCTCTAATGCCAACAGCGCTCCTGCGCTCAGTCCCACGACAAATATGTATTCATAGCGATTGCGTAAGAATGAGAGTTGCTTTTGTATATGTGCTCGCCAATCCTGTTCCGTGGTTTTTACGAGGTCGCGAAGCCTGGTGCAGTGTCCGGGCAGGGTTGTCGCATACACGTCCCACCCGTTTTTACGAGATAGTTTTCGTGAAAGGTAGGCCATTTCAACCGGCGTGCCGGTGACACCATGGATGAGATAGACCAACACATTCGAGTGCTTGAAACAGACGGTATCGGTCTCCTGTCTATGGGGCAAGTCGTGAAATGGCCCGGCAGAAAGGGCCAGTTGGGATCTCATGATGCTTCCTCACACGTAGTAAATAGATAATCCAGTAATTCAATCCCCAAATCAATTTCGTCTCTGGTGATGTCCAGTGACGGTGCCAGTGTGAAGACATTTTTATAATGTCCCCCGATGTCCAGCACTAATCCGATCAGGCCGCGTGATGAAGGAATCCCACCCGCCAGCCCCCTTTCAAAAATCCGTTGAGTCAGGGCTTTATCAGGGGTGAAGCGATCGGATTTGGTGACCTCGATTCGGAGCGCCAGTCCTAATCCGGAAACATCTCCAATCGTGTGATGCCGGGATTGGAGCGCGAGGAGTTGTTCCAGAAAATACACTCCCGATTGGGTGACTTTTGTTTCATACTGTTGTTGTTCAATCCACTTGAGCGTCGCAAGGGCCGCAGTCGTTCCCAGGGGATTGGAGGCAAATGTTGAATGGGTGGATCCGGGCGGAAACTTGGTCGGCGAAATGAGCGCTTCTTGCGCCCACAAGCCTGAGATAGGATTGAGGCCATTGGTCATGGCCTTTCCAAAGACCACGATGTTCGGCGATACCCCAAAATGCTCAATCGCCCAAAATTTTCCGGTTCTGAAAAACCCCATCTGAATCTCATCGTCCACCAGTAGGATCTTTCGCTCATTCAAAATTTGTTGCAGCCGGGAGAAGTATTCCGGCGGTGGAATAATATATCCTCCAGTGGCTTGAACCGGTTCGATATAAAAGGCGACGAACTCCGGCTCATTGGCTTTCGAATCCCAAAAGGAGTTGTATTCCGTTTCAAACAGCCGCTCAACCTGGTTGACGCAGTAATAGTCGCAGGTGTCGAGCTTCTTCCCGTAAGGACAGCGATAACAATATGGAAACGGAACAAAGTGTGCGCGATTGGAGAAATGCCCAAAGCGGCGACGATAGCGATAACTGGATGTGATTTCGGATGCCCCCAGCGTTCGGCCATGGTAGCCACCCATAAACGCCATAAACAGGCTTTTCCCTGTCGAATTTCTCACGAGCTTCATCGAATCTTCGATTGCCTGGGCACCACCCACGTTGAACTGGATTCTCCCTTCCATCCCGAATGCCCGTGCACATTCTTTCGCGAGTTTTTCCGCCACCAGGATTTTTTCTTCATGCAGGTACTGGCAGGCGAGTTGCGGCAGTTGGTCGAGCTGAGCCTTCAATGCACCAATGATGGCGGTATTGCGATATCCAAAATTGACCGCTGAGTACCACATCTGTAGATCGAGGTACGGTTGATCTTCGCGGTCGTAGAGAAAGCTGCCTTCACAGCCGTGAAAGAATTTCGGCACCGGGGAGTAATGAACGGTATCTCCGTGTGAGCAGTATTTCGCTTCTTTCTCTCGCAATTCGTTTTGGCCAATTTGAACCATGGGAAGAAGTTTCATGAAATGATGGCCTCCTTGGAAAAAATCTGTTCAGTCACGTCTGTTAGCGTGTCGAATGATCGAAAGGGAATCATTTGGTCCTGGCACCATGTCTGGAGTGTTCCCTTGGCGAACAGCGTCTGGACCTTGTCCGACACGCATTGATCCGATTGGCCATCACCGATATAGATGATGTGGGAAGATGTGCGGTCGATGAGTTGAGCCAATGCACACTTGCAAGTGCCTGAACGGCTTTGGCATTCCGGCATGGAAAAAGGATAAGTGAGGGAAGGGAAACCTGTTTCATCCCAATGTAGATGATTGGAGAAGAAAGGAATGTGTAACAGGCTATGTCGACGCAAAATCGCCTCGATCAGCAGATCAAGCCCGTCACTGATTATGGTGAGGGGGATATCGTATTCTGCGCATTGGCGTTCAAGCGCAAAAAATCCTTCATCAATGGGAAGGCCGGCCGCAAAACGAATAAGCGTCTCGCGATCGGCTCTAATGAGTTCCACCTGGCGCGAGAGGCACTCCTGGCTCGAAATCTCGCCGCTTGCCCAGCGTTGTTCCCAGTCGCGCCAAGCCGGCAAGGCGTACGTTTCGAGTACCGCATCGGTGGCATCACGGCACGTGATCGTCCCATCGAAATCACAGAAAACCTCGGTCCTGCCGGTACAGCTACGCTCACGAAGGTTGCCCTGCTTGAATGAGTGATTGTTCCGCAAATCGGCATCCTATCGGGCACGAAGGAAACCCGGAGGTTCTGTGCTTCTACCCTGGACTTCCTCAATAATCAGGATTGATCGACGAAACCCGATTTTTCTTATGCAACCTTTGAGAGACCCAGGTTTACAGGACACTTGTGCGTGAGGATGTCGTCTGAGTATATGGTCCGTGAGGCTCGCAACCGAGTAAGCCCAGGACTTGGATTCTGTTCGGATATCGGATGGGGACTCGTCAAAAAATAAGAGAAGTCTGGTCTGAATTGCCATTAATCGGAGTAATTTGTCGAAGAAGGGATTCAACTCGTGAGGCGGGACGTGCATGATGACCGACACACAAATGAGGTAATCGGGCTTCAGGTGTGCGATGTGTTTGAGCAGTGGTTCCGCAATGACACCCAGGTGTGGAGTTTTGTCTTGAGTGATTCCGTGCCCGAGCAGATCGAGACTGTTTTGAAAAAAACGATCAGTCACATCAAGGCCCCAATATCGATTTTCTTGAAGATAGTCGATGAGATGCTGCCCGACGCGAAGACTGCCGCAACCATAATCCACGCACACGTGATGCGGTTGAAGACCGAGCTCTAAAATTTTCTTAAACGCAAAGCGTCCGTGTCGTTGCGTTTGAGTGGGCATAAGAATTTCTCCGCCGGCGAGGTAGTTGGCTGGCCTGTGGCGCTTCTTGCCCAGTGTGCGACGCGCTCTCCACTTATCGAGCTTCTTGATGATGGTATGGGCATAATACGATGAAAAACGGCTGTCCCAGTGATGTAGTCGCCACCATGCATAACCGATGTCACCCAGGAGAATGGAAATCCGACGGACAAACGTGAACCGGTTGAAGTGCCATAGCGGGTTGGTCAGGTTACCTTTCTGCAGTGTCATCAACACGCTGAATAACATGATCAGAATCCCGCCTCTAATGAGGGCAAAAACAACGAAAACAATATATCCAGTGGAAGAGACCTTCCTTTTTCCGAACCAGGAATCTCTGGCTCTGGATCCGGTTCAATCGGAAAGATTCTTTTTTAAAAAGTAACAAGGCGCACGAACAGTGCCAAAAATGAAAAATTCGATAAAATCCAGATATTTCATCTTGTTAATTGACTGGTTTGGTCGGAGAAGAGGCAGAAAAGACGAGAGTGCAGAACAGTATTTTGTACGGGGATCAAAAAAATTTGCGGTTGACGATCGTTTGGAATCGGGGATGCTAACGCTGCAAGGACTTCAGGTATGGATGTTTGTGCGTCCCGTCATGGTCCACCATAGGTTGCAGATCGAGATCTGACGAGGTATCGATTCCGATCTTGATGCGATGTTGGGGGTGGTTCACTTGGATAAAGGGCAAGAGCTTTGCTCCTCCAATTGGCCCTTCGTGTGGAACCATTTTCTCGCCGCAGCAGGTCTTCCACAGAACATTCAGTAATTTTGGCCGACAACCATGAGAATAGGCAGGTTCACCCTGCAGTCCCCGCAAGCCGGTGAATGCGGCGGACTTCGACCCATTGCCAGGAGGCCAGTGCTGGCAATCCTATGGCGATTTCACGCATTCGTTTGGCCAAGGATAGTGCAATGGCGGCATCGGCGGGTAGACCGATCAGACTGCCGATCAGGAGCAGTCCCCCTTCCTGCACCCCCAGTGCACCGGGAACAAAGAAAGCCAGATGACGAATCGTGAGCCACATGCTCTCTAGAATGACGGCATTCCAGATCGTTGTGGGGTGGCCGAACAATTCGAGCGCGAGCCAGGTTTCGAAGGATCCGACCAGCATGCCCGCGAGCTGCCAAGCCAGAGCCGCCCAGAGCAGTCTGTGCCGCCGGTAGAGTCCGCGGATTTCTTCGTCCAGGGTCGGGGCGTTACCGAGTAGCGAGTTGAGCCGATGGCGGCTTCCCAGCATTCGCTCGGTGAATCGGGCAATATGCGAAAACGGAGAGCCGTAACGCAGCAGAAGGGCCAGCATGATGGGAACGGGCAAGCTCACTGCCGTTCCCCACAAGAGGGTGTCAATAATCTGGGTATGCCGGATGGTCGTGATCAGTAGCACAAGTCCGATGGCGGTGAACAGATACTGATTGATCAGGGTGAGCAACACTTCGAGGATGACACTCGCGGTAATCGCGGCCCCATCGAGCGGGCGCTGCATCGCCAGCCGTATCCCGACCAATTCGCCGCCGATACTGGCAACCGGCAGCAGGCGGCTGACTGCCTCACGTACGGTGGCGATCCAGACCAGAAAGGGTCGGGTCGCATACCCCGCCGGATCACGCGGGCGCAGCAACACCCGCCAGCTTTCCGCATCAAGAATCAAGGGCAGGGCGTGAAACGGAATGATCCACAGCAATCCCCAACCAGCATGACCGAGCGTTTCCAGAATGGTCTGATAGCCCTCGTGCACGATCAGTCCCATCATGATCGCAAGGCCGAAGAGGCCGGCGATAGAGGCATAGGTGGAGAGCTTCATGCCGAGGCCTGCGCGGGCCAGAAGTCCGAAAATCCGCCGCGGATGACACCGAGCCTGTCCATGACAACACGGACCTGCGGCGATGCAAGGGCTGCCAGTTCGTCGGTATGCCGGTAGGAAGCCATGGATTCAGAAAAACCATTCCGTGTGGCCGGATGCAGGTAGATTTCGGTCACCCCGTCCGGCATCCGGTCCAGTGCCGCGAGTAGGGCTGCCTCATCCATCGAGCCAGTCTGTCGCAGTCCCACGATCCGATCGTTATGGGCGATGCCTGCGCGATTGAGCCGTCGACGCATGGTTGCGAGCCAGGGCCGCAAATATATCGACGATCCCTCTTCGCTGGGAAATCGCACCGCGTGAATACCAAACTGCTCGCCAACAGACAGCATCAGAGAGAGCACCGTTGGATGAAGATGAAAATGCTTGTGCGCGTTAACGTGATCCAGCATCAGGCCGAAGGTCTGAAAAACTTCGAATTGTGCCTTGATTTCCGCCATGAGCTGACGACGGACATGTGGAAGGAAGAAAAAACGGAATCCGTCACGAAGCATGCTATGGCCGAAGCGACCGTCAGCGTCGACGAGATCGGGAATTTCCCTGTGCGGCAGCACGGCAGCGCCATCTGCCAACACCAAATGAAGACCTACCCGGAGGGTTGGCATGCGTCGGGCACGCTGTACTGCCTCGGCAGCTGCGGGAGCGCCTACCATCAGGCTGGCAGCCGTTAATACGCCTTGCCTATGGGCCTGTTCCACGGCTTCATTAATTGCCTCATGAAGGCCAAAGTCGTCTGCCGTGATAATCAGTCTGCGCGGCGCTGAGGAGTTTGGAATCATGAACGCCGATTCGATCAGTTTCCGTGCGCGTTGAGAAATCGAAAAAATTCGATACCTTCACGCAAACGGCGTTTCATCATTTCCCAACTTCTGAGCATCTCGGACACGATCTCCCAGATTTTGCTGGGGCGAAAATAAAATCGCTTGTAGAACATCTCGACACCGTGGAAGATCTCTTCTTTGGAGAGATGTGGATAACTGATTGCCGCAAGCTGCACGCCTTTGTCGTTGACGAGATTGACCGCATCATTTTCCTGAAGCCATCCGTTCCCGACCGCTTCCCGATAGAGGCTGGTTCCCGGATACGGGGCGGCCAGCGAAACCTGGATGGTGTGTGGATTGATGTCCTTTGCGAACTGAATGGTCTTCGTGATTGTCTCCTGGGTTTCGCCGGGTAGTCCGAGAATGAATGTCCCATGGATCGTGATGTCCAGCTTCCGGCAGTCCTGGGTGAAACGGCGTGCAATATCCGTGCGTACGCCTTTCTTAATATTGAGCAAAATTTGATCATCGCCGGTCTCATAACCGACGAGCAGAAGGCGAAGACCATTATCTTTCATGATTTTCAGCGTTTCGTAAGGCACGTTAGCCTTGGCATTGCAAGACCAGGTCACACCCAGCTTGCCGAGGCCTCGCGCGATTTCCTCAGCCCGGGATCTGAGGTCGGTGAACGTGTCGTCATCGAACATGATCTCCTGGACCTCGGGCATGTGCTTCTGAATCCACCGGATTTCTTCGATGACGTTTTCAGGAGAACGAACGCGATAGTTATGCCCCCCCACCGTCTGCGGCCACAGGCAAAAAGTGCATTTCGATCGGCAACCGCGACCGGTGTAGATCGAAACATAGGGATGCTTCAGATAACCGATGAAATAGTTGTCAATGTTCAGATCGCGTTGGTAGACCGGAGCCACGAAGGGGAGGTCGTCCATGTTTTCGATCATGGGACGCGGCGCGGTATGAGTCACCAGGCCGTCTTTATTCCGATAGCTAATCCCTTGGATCTCGGCGAAGGATTTGCCTTCGGCAACCTCCTGGCACGTGTAATCGAATTCCTCGCGGGCTACCCAATCGATCGCGTGTGAAGCCTTTAGCGAGCCGTTCGGGTCCACCGCCACTTTGGCGCCGACCATGCCGATCACCACATGTGGATTCCGCGTCTTCAGCAATTCGGCGAACTTTGCATCTGTAGGGAAAGAGGGTGTGCTGGTGTGGAGGATAACGAGATCATAGCCTTGGGCGATCACCAGGGATTCCTCGACGCTCAGTCCGTCGGCCGGAGCATCGAGCAGACGGCTACCGGGAACCATGGCGGCGGGTTGAGCCAGCCAGGTCGGATACCAGAATGATTTGATCTCGCGCTTGGCCTGATAGCGGGAACCCGCTCCGCCGTCAAACCCATCGAATGAGGGTGCTTGTAAAAAAAGAGTTTTCAGCATTGTCTCTCACCTCCTATTAGGAAATCTCCACGAAATTCGTCATCAACTCCTTTATCCCTGTTCCCCAACATGGATGTCCCACTCTCACCGCGTTGTGGGCAGCCCCGTCGCGTTACCGACCGAGCCGTCGCCGTCGCCAGCGTTTCAGCACCCCCTGCAGCCTGGGAACCGCGTAGGGTGAGATTGCTCTGAAGCTCCGTAGGGCTGACAACGCAGGACGCTCTGTTCGCGGGAATCGTCAATCCTGCCGACCAGAGAATGGCGTTCACCATGAGTTGGTGTACCCCGCCCACCGACCAAGCCGAATGGGCATCGAGTCCGGTAAAGCAAAACGACCGTCCCCCTGCTCCTCTGATAGGCTTTAAAAACAGATCACAGGCCGGAAGACCGGGCTCCTTGAAATCGAAACGGGTGACCTCTCCCTGCCTGATAGTGAAAAGCGCTGGCACCACTGCTACGCCTTACTGTTGGCAACGTTGCGCAAAAAGCGCCTTGTGACTAAGAGCGTGACCCGTTTCGTTTTCTGGAAAATACTTCCGAATCATGAGTTAGAGACCTCTCTTCGTTTCATGACGATACAAATAGTCTAATGCACGCATACGCATGTCGGCTCGGTAGAGATCGAAGGTATAGTAAGGGTCTGTTGAAAAAAGCCGCCAGCGGCGTTCTCGCCATTTTTCCGTGCTCACGTAATAAGCGTACGCTCCGCGCGTAAAAACGGCCGCGGCCTTGCTGGACGGACTTTTTTGAACCGACCCTGAGCCTTTGATGAGTAACCTAATCCTGGGCAAATTTGCCCTTGAAAATCTTTATTATTCAACACTCCCAGTAATGGAATGGCAGGATACCCTTCGTCAGCCAAAGCACCACCAACTCACCCATCTGCCGTAGCGGGTTCTTTCCCACCTCCTTGCGCACGCGTATTTCGTGCATCATCGTGCACTATACAATCATACCGAGTACCACCGGTATGCCAGCTACAAAAACGGTCCCCATCAGGACGAAGCCGAGGCGGCTTTGTCGCCATGCATAGAAGCAAAAGGCACGATGAATGTATCGAGACGGCGAGCCATCATTTCGCATGCAGAGCCATAGCCACGGCGCTCCACTCATGATCCACCCTAACTCCTGGAATTCCATCTTCCAGCCGCGCAGCCATTCGCGCAAGTGGCGGAGCCGCATGTATCCGCCATCGCGAACAAACGGAATGCTAACCTCTCTGAATGAGATCTTCGGCATTTTTAACTTTTCCTTATTTCCTTATTCCTCAACAAAGCCGTTTACTTGGATTTTTTGCACAGAATGACCAGAAAGATATTCTTATATGAGAATTTGGAAATGAGCAGGAGCTGTGCCGGGGCGGATTAATCCAAAAAATCTTGATATTTCAAATGGTTGGATGTTGGGCTACTCGGGTAGGAGATTGGGATGGCGACGGGAAATAAAAGTATTTTGTACGGGAATCAAATAATTTGAACGGAGGGAGTGAGGTTAGTCCTCGGTGCTCACTGAGGTTGTTGTTTGATTTTGTACTGCAGAAGACTGCGACTGATCTGCAAGACATCCGCCGCTTTGGCCTGAACCCCATGGCCCATGGTCATCGCCCGGTTGATCATGTAGCCCTCAATGGCTTTGAGAGTGGCATCGAGTGGTGCATCGGGAGGGAGGAGGCGTCCCAGAGTGCTGACCCAATCACTGGTGCCGGTCAGTTCGACGGGGAAGTCTTCGGGTTGAATGTCTTCTTCCTTGGCCATTAACGCCGCATAGGCGATGGCATTCTGTAATTCGCGGACATTCCCCCGCCACCGGTGGTAAAGAAGGTAGTCAATCGCTTTTGGGGAGAGCCGTTGTCCCCGAGTGCTTCCCTCTTGTCTGAGTTGCTCCAAATAGGTTTTGGCCAATAGGGGGATGTCTTCCTTCCGATCCCGCAAGGGCGGCACTTCGATACGGATGACACTCAGTCGATACAACAAATCTTCACGAAAGCGTCCGTCCTGAACCTCGCTTTGCAAATCACGGTTGGTGGCTGCCAAGATTCGAGCGTCTATCTGTATGGATTTTTCTCCACCCACACGACGAATTTCCTGTGAATCCAGCACTCTCAGGAGTTTGGCCTGAAGCGAGAGAGGCAACTCGCCAATCTCGTCCAGAAAAAGGGTCCCTCCGTTGGCTTGTTCAAACAGTCCGGCATGTTTGGTGTTGGCTCCGGTGAACGCGCCACGTTCATGCCCGAAGAGTTCGCTTTCAGCGAGGGTCTCGGTGAGCGCACCGCAGTTGATAGCCAGAAACGGTCGCCCGCATCGTGGACCATTGAAATGAATCGTCCGTGCCATCACTTCTTTGCCGCTTCCACTCTCACCACTAATGAGGACGGTGGCTTTGGAGTCGGTGACGCGGGCGATGATGTCGTAGACGGCCTGCATGGCGGGACTGGTTCCAGGCACCGCATCGAAATGATATCGTCCGGTTAAGGCTTGAGAGAGTCGAACATTTTCCCGCAGTAATGTGCTTCGCTCATTGGCTTTTTGAATGGTTCGAAGAAGGGCTGCGTTGTCAAATGGTTTCACGATAAAGTCATAGGCCCCTTCGCGCATGGCCTCGACAGCTCGTTCAATGGTGCCATAGGCGGTCATCAGAATCGCACTGGTCGTCGGGGACACTTCACGGGCTTGAGACAGGAGCGCCATACCGTCCATACCGGTCATGCGGAGATCGGTGAGTAAGACGTCAATCGATTCCTCCTTCAGCATGAGGACGGCTTTGGCGGCACTGTCGCTGGTGAGCACGTCATATCCCTCTTCGCGCAGGACTTCTTCGAGCATCCATAAATAATTCTTCTCATCATCGACAACTAAAATGGTGGACATGGTTCTTGGCCTTTATTTGTTTAGAGGGGAGTCCTCCCGGACCCCGCTTGTGGTGGAACAGGAACAGAAGCAGGGAGGTGCACAAAGACGCTGGTGCCGTGTCCTGGTTCGCTTTCCAGAGCAATCGCTCCCCCATGTTCTTTGATGATACGCTTGGCAAGGGAAAACCCCAGGCCGATGCCTCCGGGCCGCTTCGTAAAGAACGGCTCACCCAATCGACTGGCGTCCGGTGCTGAAAGCCCGACGCCGCTATCGGTAATGGTGGCGATGATTTCATTTCCGCTCGAAGACGCCTCGAGGTGTATCGTCATGGCTCCCCCTTTGCTATTGGCCATGGCTTGCAGGCCATTGCGTACCAGATTCGTAAAGGCCTGGTGCAACAGGTCATAATCGCCATCGACATAGCATGGCTTGGGGGGCAGAGAGAAATGGATGACGGATTGAGAGGGAACGGCCCAAGCCGTTGAGACCTGTGAGACTTTTTCGAGAAGCCTCCCCAAGTCTATTTTTGTAAATTGGATGCGAAGCGGAGTGCCCAGTCGCAGCACCCCCTCCACAGCCGCGTTCAAATGAGTGACTTCCTCCAGAAGAACGGAGACATGTTGACGGATAGACGGATCAATGGTCTTTTTTGCCAGCATCGTGGCAGCGCCTTTAATGATTCCGAGGGGATTTCGAATTTCATGCGCCATTTGGCCGGCCACTTCACCGAGGGTGGCCATCTGGGTAATCCGTTGGAGGCGTTCTTCCATTTGGGCGACTTCCGTTAAACGGTCAATCAGTTGTCGTTGTGTTTCTTGCAGCTCTTGATTTGTTTTCTCAAGGGTATTAGCCAGAATTTCTTGTCGATTTCGTTGATCTCGTTCTCCTTTCGCAAAATAGTAGGTCAACAGCCCGGCAATGGTAAAATACACAATGGCGGCCAACGCATCCTGGAGTTCTCTTGTCTCAATCGGCGATGGAGGGTCGTTCAGGTCTGCGATGATAAACCCCATCATAGATAAGACTGCACATCCTACGACAATGATCACATCTTTGCCTCGTAATTTCGCCGCTGCCGAAATTATGGGTAGCAGGAAAACCAGTTCGTAGATACTGCCGCTCCCATCCGTGACGGCGACGAGGAGAGCCGCTAGCAGGAGCTGCAGGGCAATGCTTGACCGGAGAAATAGTATTCGGGGTTTTTGGTTCGGCCGGTAGATCGAAAAAGGTGGAGCCAAGACTTCGATAATTTGCAGCATCACAATCGTCGCTAAGGCAGCATAGGCAAATAAGGAGGTTGAGCCTTTCGCGCTGCCTAGGGAGACGAGCAATCCAGCCAGAAGAGTCAGGGTGGTGATTTTCAAAACATCGAAGGCACTAAAATTTTTCATATTGAACATGAGAGGGTTCTCGGGAGATCAGGAAATGCGGCTTCACTGTACAGGGTTGTGGGGAAAACCATAAAAGGTCCTCGAGAATCTTCGCTGATTGTGCAGCGGGGAGTCGTCATGGAGTCACCTTTGGTTTAATGGAGGCTGGGAAGAGCGTCAAGAAGGATTTGGGCTTCCTGATGGTTGTGTTGCCAGGATCCCGATGCAGGAGATCGAGCAGGTTCATCTATGATGTGACGCAGTTCCTCCCGTGCAGCACGATAGTTCTGCCGTTTGATATAAATTTTAGCCAAATCCAGTCTCGCTCGCGTGTAATCGGGTTTCACCTCCGTGGCCTGAATCAGGTACGTGACGGCCATGTCCTGGTCACCGCCGAGAAACCATGGCAGTTCCTCCAGCATCATCCCCATCATGTGAAGTGCCGGTGCGTGATGGGGGTTGAGTTCTAAGGCCCTTCGCGCATGAGTCTTCAACGTGTTGACTGTCAACGCCGAGGCCATGACACCTTCGATTTGTGCGGAGCTTCCCAGGTTCGCTGCGTATAAATAATGCGCTTCCGCATTGTCTTCCTCTCTATCAAGGGCCCGTCGGGCCAGACGGGCCCCTTCATCAAATGCCTGACGTTTCCGGCTCTCGTCCTCATAGATTTCCTGTCCAATTTCGAGATACAGATCGGCTAATGTTAAAAGCATGGCCGGGTCTGAAGAATTCTGACTACCCTCGGCCAGGAGTCTTTGGAGTTGGGTCAAAGGGGATTGCAAAGGATCGGTTTTGAGGGGACCAGATTCCGCCCAACTCCCCTGAATCTCCTTGAACAGCAACAGTCCGAAAAGCATGCATCCGAAAGTGAAAAAAAGAAGGCCCCTGAGGCCTCGTGTAAAAGAATTGTCACTGCCCATGGTTTTCGGTGTGGTTCATGAGAGTTCAGTGAGCAATAAATCCTGCCAGGGATTTGGATTCTAGCACAGGTAAAATGCGGAAGTGGTCCTGTATAGGGATAAAAAATGATGGATGGTGGCTGATGGAACGCGAAAAGTCGAATCCAAAAGATCTTAGGCTGAAGGGCGTTGGTCGAGGGAAGCGAGTCGGGATGTATTTGCAATGAAAGCGTATGAGCTTTTCTAAAGAAATCTTCGACATGTTAGGCTTCCACAGGTACAGGGCAGTTTTCCGTTATGGTGAGAGTCGCCATAGTCGAGCGTGAGTTCGGTTCCGGCCTTGATCGGGTGCAAGGCATAAAACTCTGCCCGTTCTCCTATGATGCGCATAAAGGTATTGGGTGTGCAGGAATGGTTGATGAACCGGAATCCTGTTGTCTCTGCTGCCCCATCGATCGACTTCCCATTATTCACTTCGACGATGGCAATCCACTTTTGGATTTTGGCGCGCCTTCGTCCTTCTCGTTGTGTAATGCGTTCCCCTTCATACTCTCCGATTTTTTGTCTGGGTCGCAATGGCACTTTGGTGAATAGGCCGCGGCCTTCAATGCCACTGGGTTTGACTTCCATCGGAACGGGCCATCTGTTTTTCCGGGCGGAAGCTCGATTAGTTGGGGGCATGCGCAGAGGGAAACACTACAATGGAATATTTTTAGGCTGACGGATTTCAGGGAACTGTACAAAATGGGAAGTTGGTGAGGCAAGGATAGAGGAGAGATGAAGGGAAAGGAGAGACGGCACGTGTTTTCCGGGGAAGCTCATTCACTCGATCGGACGAACCGACAGGAGGTCTGATCATTCTCGGAGACACCGGTGAGTGCACAGGGAATGTCTCAAGGTCAATCACCGCCCAGGAAAGCATCCTCGTCATGTTCCGGCATGAGATCCTCTTCTTCCTCGATGCCTAATCCGCCCTGAAACGATTCCCGGATGGCGACCACGTGTTGATGTGAGGGAGTGCCTGCAATTTGCTTTCCGAATCGATCGAGGAATCGATCGCAGAGGTCCAGCCCAAGTTGAAAATATCGTGGCAGGGGGCCTTCGGTGACTTGCTGCCAGGTAATGTAAATGAGGAACTCCTGCAGGTGTCGAGCCTGTGGAAGCTGTGCTCCCAATTCCTGAAGGGTATCAAACGCGCGCTTGGCTTGTGATCCTTGATCGGTGGAAAATATTCCCTCCGCTTCTAAAATGTCCGATTCGAGTTCGCCAAGTTCTCCTTGCTCCTCAGCGAGTTGTAGGGCATGCAGGGCAGCGATAGCTGGATCAAAATTCATGGGAAACGCCTTTGTCTGTGAACATGAGGTATCTGAACGTCGAGGGAGTGTAGCAGATTTCCGACGAGTTTGCGTATCCAAATCGGGCAAGCGACAAACAAAATCTTTAAAGGAACCAGACTCTCTAGCTGAGCCATGATGGTGTGATGTAGGTTACCATTTAAGGAGGGAAGGGGCTCAATGGTTGATGTACAACCCGGTCAACACTATCCGTCGTGGGAGGCATTTTGCGTGGCCCGGCTGGACTATGTCCGGGTTTTAGCTGAGACGGTGGAACAGAGTTTTCTCCGGCGGGACACGACTCATCCAACATTCTGTGGGTGTATCGATTGGCATTCCAGTGTCCATGGCGCCTACGCGTTATTAACGGCTTCGCGGCTGACAAGTGAACCCCGGTGGGTCAGGGTTGTCGATGCGGCGCTTGCACCTGATTGTCTGGAGGAGGAGTTGGCTTCCCTCAAACGAGGCGAATTGGATCATGAGTTGCCCTATGGTTTTGCATGGTTTCTCAAGCTTGCGCAGGAGCGTGAACAAGGTAATGGAACCCTCGACCTTCTGCCGTTAGCCAATGAAATGGCCATGCGGTTAGAAGCATGGCTTATTTCCCTTTCAGATGAAGCTGTTCTTTGGCATGCCCAACGAAAGGAATATGCCAACCTTTCCTGGCCCCTGCGGAATCTCTGGCATTGGGGTCAATGGAAACAGGATTCGAGACTGCTTGAGCAACTCTTGAGTTTTACCAGGTGTCGCTTATGGAAACGTGATCAGGAATGGCCTGCTTCTCTTGATCTCCTATCGGACGAGTTTTTTTCGGCAGCGCTTCAGCGATGCCGGGCACTGCTCACAATTTTGCCACCTGAAGACTCTGCGAAATGGCTGGCATCCCACATCCAGGAAATCGGAAGCCTTGCTCCTCTGACTTCTTTCCCCACGGTTCATTCAGCCGGCCTGAACTTCAGCCGGAGCTGGGGATTGTGGACCGTGTATCAGCATACGAAGGATCCGGTCTTCCGTGATCTGTACGTACACCATATTGCGACGCATATGGAGATGACGCAGTATTGGCGGGATGATTACCGAAAGCACGGGCATTGGGTGCCCCAATTCGGGATCTATGCGATTGCGTTAAGCTTCGATGAGGCACTGCCCTAACACTGCAAACCTTTTCTTAATAACGGGGAAACTGTGGTTATCCGCCGCCACCAATTCTAGCCAGGGCCGATTCGGGAGAAATAAGATTTCGTTGTAATCCGAGGCTCTTGGTATCCAACCCCATGGCAAGGCCTAATAGTTGGGGAAGATGGAGAATCGGGAGATCGATGGAAGCCTGTTCCTGGCTGGCGGCTTTGGTCTGCATGCCGTCGAGGTTGAGATGGCAGAGCGGGCAGGGGGTAACCATGATATCGGCTCCGTGTGATTTGGCATCCCGCGTATGCGTGGCGACCATCGTGAGCGAGTTTTTTTCATTAATGGTCAAAATGGGAAATCCGCAACATCGGGTTTTCCCTGGAAAGTCCACGACCTCCGCTCCTAATATTTCGATGATCCGTTCAAGGGATTTTCCCCGATCAGGATACCGGTCGAATTCCAGCGCAGTGGTCGGCCGTTGGATATAGCACCCATAAAACGGCGCGGCACGAAGACCGGATAAGGGACGGGTGATGTGTCGCCGCAAAGTTTCCTCGCCCACATCTTCCAGGAGAATCCACAAAAAATGTTTGATCGTGGTGGTGCCCCGATAGGTTAATCCTTCCTCTTGGAGCAAGCCGTTAATCTCCTGAAGGTAGTGCGGTTGCGTGGTGAGACGATGGTTGGCTTGGCTCATCACGCCCTGGCAGGTACTACAGATAGTCATGATGGGAAGACCCTGTTGTTCGGCCAGCGCAAAAGTGCGGGCATTCAGCGCATCGCCCAGCCGCGGGTCTTTTTCCTGCAAGACACCCGCACCGGTACAGGAAGCGGTCGTCATTTCTGCGAGTTCGATTCCCAATTTGGGATAGACCTGCATGACGGATTGGTACAATTCGGGGCAGGCTCCCTTGGAGACGCAACCGGGAAAGAAGGCATATTTCATCGCTCTCTCCCTTCTTGTTTTCTCCCCATACCAGGAAGAAAAGGCTTGTACCTGGAAATAAAAGCCATGGTTTTAACCGATGTCATCGTTTTTTCCTGACCTGTTTAAAGAGCCGTTGGATATGGTGGATTCCGGAAATCGGACGGTGAAGCGGACCCGAGAGGGGGACTTTGCCTTTGAGGACAGATTGAACAACCATGGGGATCATACCGAATAGTCGGCCAATATTTTTCAGGCCGAAGGTTCTGATCGCCAGCATCGGTTCGTCAAGGATCCCTTTGTGTTTGATGATGTCCGAAAAGACCTCGGCATGTCGGGAGCCACAGGTGGCCGGAACTTTTTCTGCCAGACCTTTTGCCCGCAACGCCATGATGCGGTCCATCGGGCCTACCCCTTTGGGGCAGACCTGAATACATTCCATACACCGGGTGCAATCCCACATGCCGCCCGCCTGATTAAGGGAATTCAGTCGTTGGGAAGTCGCCGCATCCCGCGGGTCGGCGACGAACCGGTAGGCTTTCGCCAGGGCAGCAGGCCCGACAAACGCCTTGTCGATATCCAGGACCGTACAGTCGGAGACGCAAACGCCACACATGATACAGCTCATGACCCCGGAAAGGTGGCTCATGGACTCCGGGGAGGCGGTGTATTCAGCGGTGGGAGGCGGCCCTTCCGGTTGGAGCCACGGCTGAATCTGTCGAATCTTTGACCAGAACGGCGCCATATCCGTGACCAGATCTTTAATGACCGGCATATTATTCATGGGTTCAACCTGAATCGTCCCTCCTTCCGAGGCGACCGAAATCATCTTGGTTTTGCAGGCCAGTGTGGCGTGCCCGTTTATGCGCATGCCGCAGGATCCGCAAATAGCTCCGCGACAGGAACAACGCAGTGTTAGGGAATCATCGATGGTTTCTCGAATTTTAATCAGTCCATCGAGAACACTGTCGGAAGGATCAATTTCCAGATCATATTCCTGATAATACGAGGAGGGATGATCGTGTTCCGGGTTAAAGCGGCGTATGCGAAGAGTGGTGTGCATCAGTGGGGATGATTCCTCGGCTTATGCTTACAGTATACCTCCTTCAAGCCGTTACCGTATGTCTTTGCAACCCTCAGGCGGTCCCGAAGATGCCATGATTGGCCATTGAATTGCATTAATAGACGCGAATTTGCGGTTGCCATTGGGTGATCCGCACCGGTAGATAGTCGACGTGTGGAGGACCATCGGGTCTATGATACAGCAATACATGTTTGAGCCAGTGTTCGTCGTCCCGATCAAGGTAATCCGTCCGGAAATGGGCCCCACGGCTTTCCTGTCTGGTGAGCGCGCCCACAATAATGGCTTCTGCACAGTCCAACATAAATCCCAGTTCCAGTGCCGCGATCAATCCGGTATTAAACACCTGTCCTTTATCCTGGATGGTGAGATCGGGCCAGCGTGCTTTCAATTGGGTGATATGGTGGAGGGCGGTCTCCATGCCTTCCTCCTCACGAAAGACCGACACATGCCGGTTCATGGTGGTGCCCATCTCCAGACGCAATGCAGCCGCTCGTTCTCCCGGTCCTTTCCGTGACACGATGTCCGCCACCAGATGTTTGTCTGCGTCCATCGCGCTGTCCGGAATGGTGGGAGAAGGGAGTGTATGGGCATACTCCGCCGCACATGTTCCTGCCCGTCGGCCAAATACCACGGTGTCCAATAGAGAATTGGCGCCAAGCCTGTTGCCGCCGTGCAAGCTCACGCAGGCAGTTTCTCCAGCAGCGAAGAGGCCCGGCACGCCGGCCCATTGGCCCTGGACACCCCAACATCGGCCTTCGGTATCGGTTTTAATACCTCCCATCTGGTAATGCATGCCCGGTCGGATGGGTAACGGCTCTTCGGCTAAATCGATATTGGCAAACGTTTTGGCTTCGGCATAGATTTGTCCGAGACGATCCTGAAGAAAGGCCCGTCCCAAATGCCGGCAGTCGAGCAAGACGCAGCCTTTGATGCCACGCCCTTCATTAATTTCAATCTGTTCCGCCCGGGAGACGACATCCCGTGAAGCCAGCTCCAGCATATTGGGCGCATAGCGTTCCATGAAGCGCTCCCCCTTGCTATTGAGAAGATAGGCCCCTTCTCCTCTGGCGGCTTCTGTAATCAGGAGGCCCTTCCCCTTCAGCGTCGTCGGGTGATATTGCACCATTTCCATATCCATTAAAGGCGCCCCGGCACGGTAGGCCACGGCCATGCCATCACCCGTACAAATTAAGGCGTTGGTGCTGGGTTCGTACACCCGGCCTAAGCCGCCTGTGGCCATGATCACGGCTTTGGCTCGAAATAGTGCGAATGTTCCTGTGCGAATTTCAAAGGCCACCACTCCGGCACACCGTCCCTGGTCGTCTTTCACGAGGGAGGTCGCAAACCATTCTTCATAGACGGGAATTTTTGCCTGCAGCGTTTGTTCATACAGCACGTGGAGCAGCGCCTGCCCGGTAAAGTCGGACACAAAAAACGTTCGTGCCCGTTTTTGTCCACCGAATCGGCGCGTCCCGAGCTGGCCTTCCTCGTTTCGGTTAAAGATGACCCCCATGTGCTCCAGGGCGATAATATCCTGGCCGGCTTCTTGAGCGAGGACCTCAACGGCGTCCTGGTCGCTCAGATAATCACTGCCTTTCACCGTTTCGAAGGCATGGTCTTCCCAGTGGTCTCCCCGGTCGGTCAGGGCGGCGTTAATGCCGCCTTGCGCGGCATTTGAATGACTGCGCACAGGATGGACTTTTGTCATGATGGCCACAGAAGCCCCTTGGTTATGCGCGGCAATAGCCGCCCGCATTCCCGCCAGACCGGCCCCAATGACAAGCACATCATAAGAAAAGGAAGAGTTCATTATTCTCAAGCAAAAATACGTGGCACAAAGATTCTCACAGCGATGACGTCGGTCGGGTTTGTGACCCGATTAACGGGTTTCACGGGTTTCCACTGATTGATAAGAACGATGGCGGGGCCCCTCATAAATCTGGTCAGGCCGGAATAAGTGATTATCCTGATATTGTTCAAAGCAGTGCGCTAACCACCCAGCCACCCTGGCCATCGCAAAGATCGGAGTGAATAAATCGGTGTCGATGCCCATGCGATGGTAAATAATTCCGGAGTAAAAATCCACGTTGGGCCGAATGCCTTTGGGTCCCACACGTTTTTCCATTTCCTGCTCAACCGCCCTGGCCAGCGCAAATAAGGAATTGCCATCCGGTCGGGTATCCAATTCCTGGGCGAACTCTTGTAACACGGTGGCGCGTGGGTCTTTGACTTTATAAATCCGATGTCCGAACCCCATAATTTTTTGCTTTAATGAAAATTTCTGGTCCAGGTATGCAGGAATAGCCTCAACCGTTCCTATCTCCTCCAGCATGTGAATGACCGCCTCATTGGCGCCGCCATGTAATGGGCCTTCTAGGGTGCCAATGGC
>JBATLR010000031.1:0-54247 GCA_049289415.1 Nitrospirales bacterium | reverse complement strand
GCGTGAACCTTCTCTTGCAATGGGAGATGTTCCCCATTGCCTTTCTCATTTTTGTGCGGTGGAACATCAAGTAGGAGGAACAAACCACATGGTTTTCAATTTCCTTGCTTCTCACTCCCTTTGCTTTTCGCCTCATCACTCATTGTGACGCGTTCCAAAACAATGCTGAGGGTCTATTTTGAGCTATATCGCCCGGCAACAATCGCAAGTGGTATGGGGGAGAAATCGGGAGATGGCTTTGCTTGCCGACAAGAATGTACTGAGGTATGGCAGGTGAGTGAGTTAATTGTTCTCAAATGCTTGACGGGTTGCGAAGACCTCGCCTGGATGAATCAGGAGCAGGCAATCGCCATCAACCGGATCCTTGTGAAATAGCGCGAAGGTGAGGCAGAGCTGAGGGGTGGGTTCAGGAGGAAATTGTAACAAAAGAGGAACATCCACCAGCGGAGTTGGTGTTTTCAGGATGGCCAACCTGAGGCGGACAGCCACCAGTGTATCGCGTAGACGGGTTTGAATAAGTTCTTCGGTATAATCCGAGGAAGGAGTGATGTATTGATCCCAGAGCGGGTTGGTCATGCCCACGCAAAAATCCAGCCCCACGCTTTGTGCGATTGGTGTGACATCTTTGAGTATTCCGGATTCAATGGCTTCTTTTCGGGATCGGATCGGGAGTGATTCAAATTCAGCAGGAATATCCCCGGAACTGAGTGAAAAACCTGATTGGGACGGTTCAGAGAAATCTGAAGACAAAAGATCGGATCTTTCCGAAGACTGGGTGTGTTCTTTTTCGGAAGGATTAAGATCGTTCAAAGGTGTCTTCCCTAATGCTTGAAGAAGACCTTCATAGACAGCTTTGGCAGAATCCGTCCACGAATCATCCATCGGAAATCCCCGAAAGGCTGCCTCGGAAGCTTTTTTCTCATCATGGGTTAAAACACGTTGTTCTTTCATACCTTCAAAGATAAGCCAAATCCCCGGGAAGTCAAGAGTCAAAATTTTTTGTCCATCCAAAAAGCCAGGAAGGGGAAAACAAAAAAATGAAAAATCAGGCCATGAGAATTCTAAAACGGTATAACCGCGCAGTTATATGGTATCTGGGAGGTGTTTGATGGCTCAAAATGAGGCTGTTTACCGGAATGTCGCTTCCAAATCACGATCTAACGTCAGGACGATGATGCGTTCTTCGATCCGGGTATCGATATCAGTAAACAGGGCAGTCGTTTCTGCACCGGTGATCTCCAGGATTTCACGACACAGTTGCTCTCTTCCTTGGGATATGAGATTTTGGCGCATCTGTTTGACCATTCCAATGCCTTCTTCACTCTTAGCCAGCTGGCGTTCGGCTGGCGTAAGAACGCCTTTGAGCCGAATGAGGATGGTGTCGCGTAGAATGCTGGCTCGAACATCGGTGGGGCCGCGGCCCATGAATTCCTGTTCAAATTTAATAATGGCATTTCGGATCGCCGATTCCATTTCACCTCGTGTGAAGGGGGGGGGCATAGAGTAATGCTTTCCGGCAAGACGGACCTTGCCCATTCACTATCGATCTATCACAATCCCGTAGGAAAGAATCTCAGGAACTTGAGGACCAACCTATCCCCCTGATATAAGCGTATTGTTCATGTGAGGTCAAGAAGAGAATGGACTTCTCCTCGAATGCCTGAGGAGGGTGGCATCTGTGCTGGTTTTGACCTTGATCGTAGAACGGGTTTGTCGGATCGCTTGCATCCTTCAGCGTGGGATTGAGGTACGCGATAGAATAAGCCAGCCGAGTGATCTCCTGAAACTAAAAAGAGGAGAGGCCCATCGGTTGGCTTTTTTATTGTAAATAGAGTTTATTGCACGCTGCTAAATTTAACTTAAATCTAATGAGTTGGGTGCATGATCTTGTCAGGCTTTCCCCTCTGCCATTCCACCCTGATTCCCGTTATTTTAACCAGTAAGAGCACAAATGATTTCTATAAACCTTGATTTGACGCTATGAGATGTCTGTGCTCTTCAAAAGGGGAAATGGGGCAATGAACAGACTTGAGCAAGATCGTTCAACGGGGACGAATTGGAAATGGCTGCGAGAACTCGTTGATGAGGCGTGTCGGCCCATCGGGCCATATTGGCCGATGAAAACCTTTGCCTATTACAATCCCATTCGGGACCTCGAGCATTTACCATTTGCCCGTGCGATTGAGGAAGCGAATCAGTTGCTGGGTGCCAAAGGATTTCTGCCTGTTGAAGAGTATCGCCAATTCTTTTATCAAGGTCGGATTACTCTGCCGGCTCTTGAACGGGCACTTCGGCGTGTGGGGCCTCCATTACCTTCACGGGCTACCATTCGAGTTGGAGCACGCACCATACATGTCCAAGATGTCTGGCGCATTCATGCCGCATATGGGATTGAAATCTTACCGGCTGTGCTGCTGACGTGGACCCTGGAATTAGAGGGTCTGACCATACGATTTCGATCCGATCTTCCGGAGGATTCTCGTTCCTCCATTATTGACCGAACGATTCGGGAGTGCGAGAAGTGCCGCCATGATCCGGAATCCGCCTATCTGCAAAACCTCTGGAAAAGTTCGTTGGCGGTGTGCCAGTTGTCTGACCCTGTGTCGGGTCTGCCTTCTTTCCATGCACATGATCCCAGTCGGAGCGCTCATGCATCAGAACGTGAGACTGCACTCGTCCCGGTTGATTTACCTATAGACAGGACGCTGGGTGATTGGCTGGATCGTGAGACGGGTAGCGTGCTAGTTGAGACCATCAATACCCACATGATCAAATGGATTGGGGCATTTGTCGATGAAGGTGTTGCGGGATGGAGTATGCCTTCAAGAGACAAGGGGTTTTATGCTGCATGGCGAGAATTAGCCGAAGGGGATCTCTCAGGCAGATTCCTCGGGATTCCAGATCTTCGACAAAAATTCGGCGAACTGTCCGAAGCACCGGAGGAAATGTTGTGCAAACATCTGGAAGATCTCAAAATTCCAAAGGAACGCTGGCAAAACTATCTCTCACGGCATCTGGCTCAATTGCCAGGTTGGGCAGGATTTATCCGATGGCGTAGTGACCACACCGGGTATCCTGCTCAACAACACTATCCCATTGATCCACTGCAATATCTGGCCGTTCGCCTTTTTTATGAATCTGGAATGGTAGAGGGACTTTGTCAACGGGAATGGGGCATCAAGGGGACGTTACCTGCACTCCTTGCTTACCGGTACGAACAACGTGAGCGTGAACAGGCGTTGAGCCTTCCTTTTTCTCATGTCACCGACCCTAATAATCATGCGGTGTGTCATCAAACCTGGCGACTTTTCCACCTGGCTCAGTTTTTGGAATTGACCCCAATTGAAGTCCATGATTTGTCTTACACGGACATGTCAACCTTACTGGAGTGGCTGGACCTCTTCCCCCAATCTGCACATGGACCGGTATGGCTTGAAGCGTATGAGGACGTCTATCGGGAGTCTTTGCTGAGAAACATCAGCGGACATCAAGGGGTGGCACCCGTTAACCATGAGCGACCGCGGGCACAAGGGATTTTTTGTATCGATGCTCGCTCGGAGTCGTTTCGGCGTCATCTTGAAGCTCAGGGGTCGTATGAAACATTTGGGTATGCGGGATTTTTTGGCGTGCCCATGAGTCATGTGGCATTTGATAGCCACGACCACTTGGCTTTGTGTCCGATTTTGTTAACACCAAATGCGGAAGTGACCGAAGTTCCGCGAGTCGGGCAGAATGATCGGGTGAAGGACTATCTCTCGGGAACCAGGTGGCATCAACTCAGTCATCATCTCTTCCATGATCTGAAACACAATCCATTGGCTTCTTTTATGTTAATTGATGTGCTAGGGATGTTTTTTAGCGTCGGGTTGGTAGGAAAAACGCTGTTTCGAACATCCTTCGATGCCGTCAAGCAATGGTTGCAGCAGTGGTTGGGGGGCACCGTTGCCACGCAAATTCCTGTTGAGGCTTCACATGAAAACGAGCAGGGAAATCCACGATTGGGAGCACTGGCCCTAGGTTTCACCCCATTGGAGCAAGCGGCCTTTGTGGAGGGGGGATTGCGAGTGATCGGCCTCACGAAAAACTTTGGCCGGTTTGTGATGATCTGCGGTCATGGAAGCCAGTCCGAAAACAATCCTTATTATGCGGCGCTGGATTGTGGCGCATGTGGAGGCAGTCATGGTGACCCGAATGCTCGTGTCTTTGCTGCCATGGCCAATAATCCGGAGGTTCGGAAAATTCTGAGCGATCATGGTCTGGTCATCCCAGAGGACACCTGGTTTCTTCCCGCCAAACACAACACGACCACAGATCGAGTGACGGGGTATGACCTGGTCGATGTTCCTGCTACCCATGTAGAGGATTTAGCACTGTTGGTGAGAGACTTGGAGCAGGCTGGCACACATCAGGCATTGGAACGATGCCAGCGCATTCCAGGGGCTCCCACCGCGGTGTCTCCCAGTGACGCGTTCAAGCATGTCAGGCAGCGGAGCATGGATTGGGCTAATTCGCGTCCTGAATGGGGATTGTCAGGGAATGCCGCATTTTTGATTGGAAGGCGGACACTGACCAAAGGTCTGGATTTGGACGGGAGAGTCTTTTTGCATTCTTACGACCCCGGCCCGGATTTTGATGGGAGTCTTCTTGAAAAAATCATGACCGCACCCCTCATCGTGGGCGAATTGATTAACTTAACGTATTACTTTTCGTCGGTGGATCCTTGGGCCTATGGGGGTGGGAGTAAGGTCATTCACAATATGGTTGCCGGAGTTGGTGTGATGTTAGGGAGCCAAAGTGACCTGCAAAAAGGCCTTCCCCTCCAATCGGTAAACGATGGGGCGCGGCACTATCATGAACCCATGCGCTTACTGGCCATCATTGAGGCGCCGTCGGATCGAATACGGTCTATCATTCAGAAGCACACTTTGCTTCAGCATGTTTTCCATAACCAATGGATGAATGTCATCGCGTTTGATCCGGACTCCACAAGCTTTTCACGGTATCTCTCTGACTCAACCTGGGAACCAGTCACGATGAACATGTGATTTCACAATAAGAATGAACGACTTTTTGACTTCTGCCGTGCTTTGAATTCCTGATCGAATCTCCTATCATCTCCCACGTGGGATGATTAGTCCTTTTGATTCGAAGTTGTGGATGGAAGAGGGTGCCTGGTATAAGGTCGGAGGCTTGCAGATTGTTCAAAAGGATGAGGCCCCTTTTTTTATTTGGCGCAGGCTGAGTCGGGAGAGTGGGAGCATCCGGTTTGCCGAAATATCATTCATCATGGCAGTAGGGTTCCCGGCATTTGGTTAGTTCCGATTAGCTGGAGACAGTACAAGCCAACCAGGTTTTTTGAACACCTCATTCGAAAAACATTTGGTTGGCTTTTTTTATACTTTTTCGGGTTCGTTGATTCGTACCGTTCAGGTTTTGATCTGAAGATAATATTGGATGAAATCTTCTTTTCCCAAACAGTTAATCGCGAACACCTTGGCCTTATTTTGCGGCTGGCTTGTGTTATCAGGGAAGTACGACAATTTTCACCTTGTTCTCGGATTCACGGCCTCTTGTGGAGTCGCATGGTTAAATACGGGGTTCCCTCATTCTCCCTTTCAGCAATTCCCATGGGGCCGTATGGTGCTGTACAGCCCCTGGCTTTTTTTACGGATTGTGGAGAGTAGTCTGCATTTGACGAAACTCATTCTGAATCCCTCGTTACCCATTAGGCCCAGACTTATCACCTATCGGTCTCAATTAAAACATCGGGGCGCGATCGTTGTGCTTGGGAATTCTGTGACCCTTACGCCAGGCACCATTACCGTTGAAATTAACGGCAATACTTTCCTCGTGCATGCCATAGATGAGGCAGCAGGGAATGATCTCACCACCGGCCGGATGGAGCGCAAACTTGCCTGGGTTTTTCAGGAAGATACGAATGTGTGATGATTGAATTTTTTCTATTTTTGCTCATTACGTTGTCATTTCTGATCCTCGTGTATTTATACCGGGTGATCCAGGGTCCCACGGTGTTTGATCGGGTACTTGGATTGGCGGGAATATCGACCAAAGCCATCATTCTGGGCGTCGTCATGGGAACAGTCTATGACCGTGTGGAGATGTTTGTGGACATCTCCACGGGGTATGCGCTTCTGAACCTGGTGGGAGCGTTTGCCATTGCGAAATTTCTTGAGCAACGAGGGGCACCCTAAATGGTTGTTTTTGCCATCGGGTTAATTCTGGTGGGGGTATTTTTCCTGGTGGTGGCTGCAATTGGCACACTACGCCTCCCTGATGTGTTTTCGCGATCCCATGCGGTCTCCCTGACTGATTCCCTAGGCGCGATTTGTGTTCTCGCGGGCCTTGCTTTGTACCAGGGGTTCGGGATCAATATGCTGAAGATTCTGGTCGTCCTGGTCTTGCTCATCCTGTTAAATCCGGTCATTGCTCATGCCACGATTCGAGCGGCCTATCGGTCTGGCCTCAAACCTCAGACGGAGGAAGACCAATGATGTATTCCGTGAATATTGCCTTGCTGTTACTCCTGGTCCTGACGGCGGCCAGTGCCACATTTTTGGTTAAGGAATTGATGAGTTCAGTGTTTATCCTCGGGTCGTATAGTTTCTTTCTGTCCCTGGTTTGGGCTTGGTTAGGCGCGGTGGATGTGGCATTTGTAGAAGCCGTTATTGGCGCCGGGTTGGGTACCGTGTTGTTCCTTGTCACGTTGTTTGATACCGCTCCCAAGGATAGCCGCCTTCGTCGTCCCCCTCCTCCTCTAGCGGGAGTCCTCGGACTGCCCTTGCTGGGCCTGCTGTTGTTATTGGCGGCGAATGATCTTCCACAGTTTGGCGACCCAACCTCTCCGCCCAACGTGCACATTTCTCCTGTGTACTTACAGAATAGCTATGCGGACACGCTCACGCCGAATGTGGTCACCTCGGTGCTGATGGACTATCGGGCATTTGATACGTTGATAGAAACCGTGGTGATATTTACGGCCGGCATTGCCTGTGCCTTGTTATTACGGGAGCCAGGCTCATGAAACAGATACACGACAGCATCATTGTTCAGGCCATGAGTCGCTTGCTCATTCCTCTGGCCCAGTTGTTTGCTTTCTACGTCTTGTTCTTCGGCCAGTACGGTCCTGGAGGAGGATTTGTGGCCGGCGTCATTTGGACAACCAGTATGATCCTGACTTTTTTGGTGTTCGGGCTGAAGTCACCCCAGGGACGTTTGGTGGAAAAGGTTTTGCATGGCGATGGGATCGGATTGATTATTTTTGTCGGAGTCGGTGGCTTATGCCTCATCGGAGGTGGGGAGTTTTTGAACTATGCGCATTTGGAGATTCCGGGTTTGGATGCTCCCGCCCGTCGGTATACGGGGATTTTGCTGGCACAAATCGGCGTGGCCGTGGATGTTGCGGTGACAGGGATTTCTATCGTTCTCAGCTTGGCCTACCACGATACCGAGCAGGAATATGATGTTTGAGATGATCGGGGGGTGGCTGCAGCGCCCCAACTACATTGCCTTTGTCCTCCTGTTTCTGTGGGGCATCTATATTATGGTGACCCGGTACAATTTGGTGAAAAAACTCATCGGGATGTATCTCATGCAAACGAGCGTGATCTTTTTCCTCGTCACCACAAGTGCCAAGCAAGGCGCCACGGTGCCCATTTTGCTCTCCACGACCGAGATCATTCAACCGGAAGCCTATGCGAATCCTCTCCCTCATGTGCTGACATTGACGGCGATTGTGGTGGGTGTTGCCACCCTGGGAGTATCTTTGGCGCTAGCCGATGCCATTTATAAAAAGTACGGCAGCCTGGACGAAGAAGAAATTCTCAAAAGGCTGGAATGACGCGACACCTTTCCGCAATTCTTTTCCTCTTACCTCTCGGTTTGGCCATTTGTTTACCATTAATCGGGATCAAGCATCGGGAGTGGTGTCGGCCATTATCGATTGGTGTGCTGGCTGCGATGGTCCCGGTTTCCTTCGCTAATCTGGTAGGAGTTCTTCAAAACGGGACCATTCATTATGACTTTGGGGGATGGGCTGCTCCGGTCGGGATTGAGTGGGTGGCGGACGGCTTGGCCAGTGTCATGACCGTGGCTTTGAGTCTCGTTGGATTGGTGTGTATCACCTTCCTCAGTTCAGTTTTGTTTCCTTACCTTGGTAGCCGGATTGTTCCGTTTTATACCCTGGTCTTATTGTTGATAGCCAGCCTGACCGGCATGGTGTTTGCCGGGGATTTGTTCAATCTTTTCGTTTTCTTAGAAGTATCCGCCCTGTGTGCCTATGCCTTGGTCGGGTTGGCTGGTGGGAAGGCGCTTGTCGCCGGATTCCGGTATTTAATTTTAGGCACCTTCGGAGCCTCCTTATATCTCCTGGGAGTGGGGTATTTGTACGCCGAGACGGGTACGCTCAATATGGCAGATCTGGCTCAGCGGGTGCCCTCTTTGGTGGCATCCAAGGCCTTTGCGGTGGGTGTGTTATTCATGTTCATTGGGCTGGGCATTAAGATGGCCTTGGTACCGCTCCACGGGTGGTTGCCGGATGCATATACGTATGCGCCAGATAGAGTGTCACCGATGCTGGCCTCCTTAGTGACGAAGGTCGCGCTGTATGGATGGATTCGCATTATGTTTTGGGTCCTTGGAGCCCAGGCGGTGGTCTACCAAATCCGCCTTTTGGTGTTAGTGGGGATTCTTGGGGCTCTTGCAGCCCTGGTTGGCGCATTCCTGGCTCTGTCCCAAGTAGAAATCAAACGCATGTTTGCGTATGGAGGGCTTTCACATATCGGATTGATTCTGGTGGGGATTAGTCTCGGAAATCAAACCGGTTTTGTGGGAGGAGTGTTTTACCTCTTGAATGATGCCGTGATGCAAGCGGGATTGTTTTTTTGGGCGGGGGCAATTATTCATCTCTACGGGGTTCGCACTATTGAGGATCTTGGGCGACTGCAGGGAGGAGCGGGATGGATGTCGGTGGCTCTGGTCGTCATAGCCCTGTCGATGATCGGGATTCCTCCAACCGGGGGATTTTTTGGAAAATGGTATATCATTCTTGGCGCGGTGGAAGCGCAAAATTACCTTGCCATTGTCGCGGTGCTGATTGCGACTCTCTTAACTCTGGCCTACTTCGTGAAATTATTTGAACGGGTATTTCGGGAACGGTCAGCCCAGCAGCCACCTCTTATACGTGAGATTCCATTGGCGGTGAAAATTGGTCTGGGCGCCACGTCAGTGGCGGTCATTGTTTTGGGACTGATGAGCGATCACATTGTCAGCTTTCTCATCAAGAACGCGGTTCCACCCGGGCTTTAGCAGGATTGGGCATATGGTGGCCTCCTGATTATGACATTCCTCATCCTTATTCCCCTTCTTCCTCTGATGGCCGTTCTGATTCTCGTGCTGGGGAAACCCTGGCTTGGAGAGCAAGGCCATAAGATCGGCATTCCTGCGATGGCTCTCTCCTTCGCGTTTTCCGCCATCGCGTTTGCTCGAGTCGCATCAGACGGGGCTTTCTCCATTCCACTCTACCGACTATTTAAATCGGGAGACCTGGTTGTAGATTTGGGTCTCTACGTCGACCAGCTCACGGTGTTGCTTCTGCTCTTGGTGACCGGTGTGAGCAGCGTGGTGCATGTGTATGCGTCACGTTATATGATCGGCGATCCACGGTATAACCGTTTCTTTGCGGTCATCGCGCTGTTTACGTTTTCGATGATCATGCTGGTTATGAGCAATAATCTGCTCATGCTGTTTGTGTTCTGGGAGATCATGGGGATCTGTTCTTATTTGTTAATTTCTCATTGGGGGGAGCGGCAATCATCTGCTCAGGCCGCGACCAAGGCCTTTCTCGTGAATTCGGTCGCGGATGTGGGCTTAGGTTTTGGGGTCATTCTGACCTATTCCACTTTTGGAACACTGGATATTCAGACGATTTTAGGGGAAGCCCCATCCATACAGGGAAATACCATCAACCTGTTCGGCTGGCTAGGGCTGGACGTGCCCATTCATATCCTCACGCTCATTACGCTTTTTCTTTTCCTGGGAGTCATGGGAAAGTCCGCACAAGTGCCGTTCCATGTCTGGCTCCCCTTTGCCATGGAAGCGCCCACACCTGTTTCCGCGTTGATTCACGCCGCGACCATGGTGAATGCCGGACCCTTCTTGTTGGTTCGCATGAGTCCCCTCGTGATCCTTTCGCCCGAAGCTATGACCGTCATTGCATTGGTCGGAGGTGTGACCGCACTTTTTGCAACCCTTGTCTCCCTGACTCAGGTGGATATTAAGCGCATGCTGGCGTTTTCCACCATTGGTCAAATCGGTTTCATGATCATGACCTGCGGAGTCGGAGCCTTTGTTATCTCTATTTTTCATATGTTGGCCCATGGATGTTTGAAAGGATTCTTATTTCTGTCGACTGGAAATGCACTTCGTTCCGTTGGCTCCCATGAACATGTGTCTTCGTCGCATGTTTCACATGGCTCATCAATGCTTTCTATGGGGCCCTTAGTGTTCGGAGCTTTGCTGTTGGCCTGCCTTCCCCCGTTCCTCATTTTTTTTGGGCCGTATGAGCAATTGTGGATGATTCAACCGGGATCCTCCGCCCAATGGACATTTTGGATTTTGGGATTTATGACGGTATTTTTCTCTGCCATGTATGTCATGCGGGGTGTCCTGGTCTTGTTTGGTCAATCGCATTCGATGGGTCATGGAAGTGGAATGGGGAGGCAGGCCATCCAGCCTCGTTTCTTTTCCCCTATCCACCTTCTGGGAATTTTGGCTGTCATGGGAATTTTTGGAAGCCTGTTGCTGGTCTTGTGGAGTTGGTTCTCGGAATTTCTTTCCCCTGTCGTGGGACATCGGATGGCTCAGATTCCAAGGGAAACTTCGAGTGAGACCGGCTTGCAACTTATTTTTGCTTTTGCTGTGGCTGTAGGCGGTATCGGGGTTGGGTACTTTTCCTTGACAAAATTTTCGGGTTCCTGGTTCCAACAATCGGAAATGAGCAAACAATGGTATGTCCACTTTCTGAATAAATTGTATTTCGACGAAATATATGAGGCGTATGTTGTGGTGCCCACTCTCCGGTTGGCCCGATGGCTATGGCGGGTTGTCGACCGGAATGTGTTTGACGCCCTGATCATGGGAATCGCAAATGTGTCGGTGTTGGCCGCGAAGTGGATGTGGCGGGTGGTCGACCTTCGGGGGATTGACGGGCTGGTAGTAGGTTTGGGACGGAACAGCGTAGGAATGGCCGGTTGGCTCTGGCGGGTGGTGGACCTTCGCGGTGTCGATCGGATCGTCGTGGGTATCGGCCAACGCAGCCTTGGTATCGCCAACTGGCTATGGAAAAGAATCGAGATCAAAGTTCTCGACAAGAATGTGGTTCGTGCCGGGAATCAAGCCGCGAGCACAGGGAATATGATGCAGGAACTAGAGCCTCGCACGTTACAGCACCACCTACTGGTTATGATTTTCTGGCTCATTGTGGGGATTGGGTTGTTGTTTTGGTTTGTCGTGTGATTCCGCAGATAGCTTGTCAGTGATTCAATGGTCACGAACACGACACGGCAATTCAAACTCGCGGTGTGTGAAAAACGAGAGGGCGTCTTTCATGTCCAGGATGTGCCATGACCGGCATGTCATGAAGGGGAGACTATGAACACAATCTTCACTGAACATCTTTTGAGTATCATGATTGCGATGCCATTTTTGGGCATTGGGATCATCGCGTGCATTCAAGATCAGGAATGGATTCGGCGCGTGGCTCTGGGGTGTACGCTGGGTGACGTTGTTCTTGCACTCGTGCTGCTGAGCGAATTTGATTTTTCCACTCAAGGCATGCAATTCGTGGAGCGGATGGCATGGATGCCGACCTTTAATATTCAATATGCTGTCGGAGTGGATGGGATTAGTCTTCTCCTAGTTTTACTCACGACTCTGCTCTGCCCCTTTTGCGTCATGTGCTCCTGGAAGTCAATTGCCACCCGTGTTCGCTCGTTTATGGCGATGATTCTGTTGGTCGAAGGGGCCATGATTGTGGTGTTTACCGCTCTGGACCTGTTTTTGTTTTTCATGTTGTGGGAAGTCACGATGATTCCTATGTATTTTATGATCATTCTGTGGGGCGGCCCCCAACGCATAGCGGCCGGCATCAAATTCGTTCTCTACAGTTTGTCAGGCAGCCTGATATTACTCTTGGCGATACTCGGGTTGTACGTGGAAGGGGGGCGGACATTCGATATTTTGGCGTTGGCAGAGAACACCTATTCCCCCGACGCCCAGTTTTGGATATTTCTGGCGTTTTTCCTAGCCTTTGCCATTAAATTACCCATGCTGCCGTTTCACACATGGCTACCGGATGCCCACTCCGAAGCTCCCACCGCCGGCAGCGTCCTGCTGGCTGGGGTACTCTTGAAAATGGGTGGATATGGATTTTTACGATTTTGTCTCCCCATGTTTCCTGAAGCCTCAGTGACCTTTGCCCCGTTTATCTTGTGGTTATCCGTGGTGGCTATTGTGTATGGGGGGTATATGGCCCTGGCCCAGTCGGACCTGAAAAAGCTGGTGGCGTACTCGTCCATTTCGCATATGGGATTCGTGACATTGGGAATTTTCGTGTTCAATAATCATGGCATTCAAGGAGCCATCTTGCAGATGGTGAACCATGGGATAACCACAGGAGCCCTCTTTTTGGCTGTCGGTCAATTGTATGATCGGACCCATAGCCGGTCGATTCAGGATTACGGAGGGTTGCAAAAATCGATGCCTCGGTTTGTGGCACTTTTTTGTCTGTTTTCAGTGGCATCTTTCGGACTGCCTGGCACGTGCAATTTTATTGGAGAGTTTTTGGTCCTGGTCGGAACGTCTTTTGAAAGCTATGTCATGGTGTTGTTGTCCATGGGGGGCATTGTCCTCGCGGCGGCGTATATGCTCTGGATGCTTCAACGGGTGGTGTTGGGTCAACCAAAAAATTTGACCATTGCACAACTACCGGATCTGAATATGCGAGAATTGGTCACGGTGATTCCTCTTGCGGTTTTAATCTTGGGGATCGGATTGTACCCGTCACCACTTATGGAAATGATGGATTCGAGCGTCACGCACCTGGCTCAGCATATGGCACAGTACCAGGTGGGGATGATCCACGAGGTGTCCCTTCGGTGAAGGATGAAGCCGGCAATCGCGACAAAGACGATAGTTTCTGATGAACCATGACTTGGACATCTCTCGGTTGGTGAGCACGAGAGATAACGATCAAACTTCTCCCATTCCCAATACCCTTCCGCGCCAACATTTTCTTTCTTCATCTTTCTGCATTGATCCCCTGTGAATTGAAACAGTGTCGGTTGTGCTCATTGGGAAATATTGACAGGTCATTCTGAACTCTTGGAGCAACTTCCTCCTTGTTTCTGCAGGTCTTCTCAAGTGTCCTATTCAGAATGCCGAGAATAATCTTCTCTGCTCTCTTTGGTGGTGAAAGAACCTTCCGGTCACGAAGGTTGGCCATGGCACCCAGAAGAGTGGATTGAAGCCATATAGGCCCAAAGTTACCAACCAGGCTTGAATTCTCAGGTGTCATTGATAGTAGAGAACCTGGGGTGAGGAGAGGCGGTAAACGCGAAGGAGCAGGCACTATGAAACTGGGTAACACTTTACTTGCGGCAGTGGCATGTACGATTGTGGTCGGTTGTGTGAGTCAACAATCACATGAACGTGCTCTCCAAGAATACGAAAAAAACCAAGAGTCCACGATAGCGGAACTTGAACGCTTGCAGCAGGCTGTTGAAGAGAAGCAAACAGAAGTCCTGCAGCTTCAAGAAACTAAGACGGCCCTTGAGCATACCGTTGAAGTGCAAGATCAAATTAAGGAAGAACAGTTAGGCGCGGTCCAACAAGAAGTCGAAGCGCTGTATACGCAAATTCGGAAACTCGTCAACCCGGAAGGAATCGTTTCTCTGTCCGATCCTCTTTTTGGAGGAGAGCCGGTGGATTTTCATGATTTGACAGCCGCGCTCACAAAGGTCAGGTCGGGTTTAGACGGGCAAATCAGCCAGATGTCCCACCTTCGTGAACAGAATGGTCAGTTGGAAAAAGAGCTTTCGGCCCTGGAGGCCAGGTTCAAAGAAGTGGAGCGTTTAAAACATGAGTTGGAATTGGTCCGAAAAGCTCGGGAAGCTCAGGAAGCCCAACTGGAGAAGGTCAAATATGAAGTGCTCACAGTCGGAGAGGAGATTGATCGTATTACCAAGGCGCTTGAGGACAAGTTTGGCAACAGTCTAGTGGTGACCCAACACCAGGATCGATTAGTCCTGACCATGCTGGGACAAGTCCTGTTTGAATCCGGTGAAGCAGAGTTGACCCCTCTGGGGCTCAAGATCATGAAGCAGGTGGGCCAGGTGTTAGCGACGGTGCCAGGGAAAAATATTCAAGTGGAAGGCCACACGGACAACCACCCCATATATGGACAACTACAAAAACAGTATCCCACAAATTGGGAACTTTCAACCGCACGCGCCACGACAGTGTTACGGTATCTGATTGAGCAAACCGGAATGGATCCAAAACAATTTTCAGCGACGGGCTATGCCGACATACGACCGGTGATGACGAATGAGACCGAGGAGGGAAGAGCCCAAAATCGTCGTGTGGAAATTGTCCTCTATCCGGAACGAGTGATTCAGGGCAATGAAACCGTTGCGACACTTGTCCCGTAATAAGAGGCGAGGGCTACAACAAATGATATGGCTTCAGAAGTGGTTCACTTTTCTATTCCTCCCTTGCATCGAGCCATGGGGCAACCTTGCTGCAAAGACGCCGTTTCTTTTAATCCTCCCAGTATCTGACTTCTCCAATTATTAATGCACCAGCGGTTCTGTGGGAGTGCCCGGGCTACTTAAGCTATGGTGTTGGATGAGTCCGGTCTCATATAAATATGCTGTCGCCGGATCCAACAAAAAATATACGGAAAACAGGCCGACACTTGCCATGGTCAACGTATAGGGAAGTGCCATCCATACCATTTTTCCATAGGATAAGCGGATAACCGGAGCCAGTGAGGAGGTTAATAAAAATAAAAATGCGGCTTGTCCGTTGGGGGTTGCCACACTGGGGATATTCGTGCCGGTATTAATGGCAACGGCCAAAAGGTCAAATTGGTCGCGGGTAATGGTGCCCGCCTGGAAGGCACGGAGCACTTCCTGAATGTAAACCGTCGCAACAAAGACATTGTCGCTGATAGCCGAAAGCACACCATTGGCCAGATAAAACATGCCGATTTGATGAGATCCTTGCAGACTTAATCCATACCCGATGATGCCGGAAAACAGATTCTGATCCTGGATGACCGCCACAATGGCGAAAAAGACGACAAGGAGAGCCGTGAAAGGAAGCGCTTCCTTAAACGCCTCTCCAAGTTGATGTTCTTCGATAATCCCGTTAAAGGCGGTAATAAATACGATCACCGTGAGTCCGATGATTCCCACCTCCGCCAGGTGAAAGGCTAAGGCAAAAATCAGCCAAATGCCGGCAATCGCTTGAATAATAAGCTTGGCCGTGTCCCCGGAATCCCGTCGTTTCTGTTGTTCAGTTTCGAAATCCAACAAAATGACGCGAACGGGATCAGGGAGTTGAAAGCCATAATCAAACCAGCGCATTTTTTCAACGATCATACAGGTGAACAATCCCGTGGCTAAGACCGGAATGGTCACAGGGGCCATACGCAATAAGAACTCCATAAATTCCCAGCCTGCCTTGTCTGCGATCAATAAATTTTGGGGTTCCCCCACGAGAGTACAGACTCCACCCAATGCTGTTCCCACCGCTCCATGCATTAATAAATTTCGAAGAAAGCCTCGGAAGTTGTCTAAATTTTCCCGGTGAAGCGAGCCGATCTCATGATCGCTCGTCGAATCATGAGAGGTTTGAGACGATTTGCCAGAGGCCACCCGGTGGTAAATGTTATAAAAACCCAAGGCGACGGCAATGATGACCGCCGTGACAGTCAAGGCATCGAGAAATGCCGAAAGGAAGGCACCCATGATGGAAAACAAGAGACCCAACAAAATTTTTGAACGGACGCCCAATAAAATTTTCGTAAACAGAAACAAGAGCAAATCTTTCATGAAGTAGATCCCGGCCACCATGAAAATCAATAACAGGATCACTTGGAAATTATTGAGCGCTTCATGATAGACCGTAGCGGGTGTAGTCATTCCCAATAGGACGGCTTCAAGTGCGAGCAAGCCACCGGGTTGTAGCGGATAACTTTTGAGAGCCAGGGCCAGCGTAAAAATAAATTCCAGGATGAGGATCCATCCGGTGTAAAATGACCCAATGCTCATCAACAAGATGGGATTGAGGATTAAGAATCCCAGAATGGTCAGCTTGTACCAGGTTGGAGTGTGGTTCAGGAAATTCTGTATGAGCGCTTGAGGAACTGTTGTCTTCATTTCAGTTGGGTAACCTTTCGGACCGGTGGTCCCAGATAGAGTCTGACTGATTAAACCAATATCACTAGGGTCAATCCATTGCTTGGTGATCTCTCTCGCATCCAGGCCTTTAAAGGGGTGAGGGCAGGGCGGAGTTCCTCAGCTTACACTATGAATGCTTTTTCAGAAACAGAGAAGGCTACGTTATCAAAAAGCATACCTCATGAAGGTTCTGGGTGTTCAGATTGAATTTCTGTTGGAGCGACATCGTACGGATGGGTGGATCCGCCTATATAAGCGGCGTGGCGTAAGGCATCCAACCGAAGAGGGTATCGATGCTCGGGTGGGACTTGATCGAGCACCCCGAGTCCTTTGAGAACTCGAGCAACTCCCGGACGCATACCCACGAAAAAGACATCCTGCTGATGAGTTTTCACCATCACCAGCATGTCTTCGATGGCTAACGCAGCGGTTCCGTCGATGGAAGGTACCGATGTGAGATCGAGAACCACGCTGGAAAAGGTATTGAAACTTTTCACCGATTCTAACCGACGAACCATGTCTTTAGCCGATCCGAAGCTCATCGGCCCATTCACATGAATCATGATAATGCGCTCACGGTTTCGGTCCAGGATACGTTGTTCCTCTTTGGACAGCGGTGTTTCTTTCGAGTCACCCGTGATCACACTGAGATTTTCAAGTTCCAGATCGGCCATTCGCTTCACGAACATCACGCTGGCCAGTACCACGCCAATGCCCACGGCCGTGATGAGGTCGACCAATACAGTGACCAACAAGACTACGATCATCACCAGAACCTCGGTTCGTGGAGCTTGCACCATATGTTTCAGAAAGCGCCAATCGATAATATCGAATCCGACCTTGATAAGCAGACCGGCGAGGACCGCAAGTGGAATTTTTTCGGCTAGTGGTCCTAAGCCAAGCAGGGTGCCTAGAAGGACGACCGCCATAAACATGCCCGAGAGAGGTGTGCGGCCTCCGGTTCGAATGTTTGCCACGGATCGCATGGTGGCCCCGGCTCCGGGAAGGCCTCCGAAAAACCCCGCAGCCATATTGCCAATGCCCTGGCCGATCAATTCCCGGTTGGAGTCATGTTGGGTCCGTGTCATATTGTCACACACGAGAGAAGTCAGCAGGCTATCAATCGTTCCCAATAAGGCCAGGACGAGGGCTTCTTCAACCATCATGACGAGAGTATTCGTATGCATGGTCGGCCAAATGGGCGTGGGAAATCCTGTAGGAATGTCTCCGATAACCGGAAGGGTTGGAAAGAGCATCTCAGCGACCATCGTTCCAACGATGAGAGCCAATAACACCGGGGGAAGACGTTTGCCGATAAAGGGTGGAGTGAGATAGACAATGGCCAGTGTGAGAGACCCCACTAACATGGCGGGGAGAGAAAACGATGCGAGGTACTCAGGCATGGCCATGAGGTTGGCCACGACTTTGGACTTCGCTTCCAAGCCGAGAAAGGGGGCAACCTGAAGAATGAGAATAATTCCTCCGATGCCGCTCATAAACCCTGAAATGACCGGATAGGGGACCAAGGTGATATACCGACCAAACCCCATCAGTCCAAATAAGACTTGGAAGACCCCGCCGAGGATGACAGCCGTAAATGCCAATGCCGGTTCATCGGCAAAGTTCAAGATGATGCCGGCCATCACCACGGTCATCGGACCGGTCGGTCCTGAGGCCTGTGCAGGAGTCCCGCCGAAGAGGGCTGCGAAAAACCCCACAAAAATAGCTCCATACAGACCGGCAATGGCCCCGAGTCCAGATGTCACTCCGAAGGCTAAGGCTAACGGTAAGGCCACGACCGCGGCCACTAATCCACCATACAGGTCTCCCCGTATGTTATTGAAATGAAGGCCATGAACCCATGAAAGCACTGGAAAAGTAGCAGCCATTTTTTAGGAGGGAGGCGGTAGATTCGGATGATAGGTCATCAATGTTGCCAGGAAAAGATACCCCACGTGCATGTCGTTGGTTACCAATCAATCAGGCCGAAAATTAATTTACGAGACCATCGATTATCCATTGGGACTTTGCTTGGCGGTCCGCTGGATGAATTGGCCAATTTGAAGACCAATGGAGGCAAACATGGCCAACAGTTCTTTGTCGGGCTTTTGAATATCCCTGTGGAAAAATTCAATGACACCAACAATTTCGGTCCCCGATTTCACAGGGAAGGCGAATCCGGAATGGAGACCTTCTTGTGCGGCAGCAGCCGCGCGCGGGAAATTCGGGTCGGATACCACATCGGTAATCCATGACGGTTTGCCGCTTTTCCAAACCCGACCGGGTAATCCCACCCCTCGTGCAAACGTTATCGATTGGGATTCCTGCCGAAAGGCATCCAGATTTAAGTGAGGGGAATGCCAGACATTGAGGCAACGCAAGACCTGTTGTGAGGAGTCCAGTGTCCAAATAGCTCCGAGATCCCATCCTAAATTGTCACCAATGGCTTCCAGGATAAGGGAAGCCGCCTGAGTCATTCCAGCAGATTCCGCGAGAACATTGGTTAAACTGTGATGCGTGGCCAGTCGACGTTCCTTATGCTCCCGTTCGATATACTGGCCAATTTGAAAACCGATATTCGAAAGCCGTTGAAGCAACATATCATCCGCTTCCTCCGGGTATGGGGAGAAAAATTCGAGAACCGCTCTCGTATTCTCAGCCAGGCAAATGGGAATCGCGAATCCGGCATGAAGTCCCACTTCCAAGGCCGTCTGGCTTCTAGGGTCTTTGGGGTAGTCGGCAACGTCCTTGATCCAAAGAGGGTTTCGAGTGGCCCACACCTGCCCGGCCAGTCCTACAGCAGGCGTGAGCGCCCAACCGGAGTGTGCTGATGACATGGCTTGAGCTTGAGGAGAGTCCGATGGCCAAATGAGGGTCGCTCCCAGGGCCTGTCGTTGATAGTCCATTCGCCAGAGGATGCCCACCTTCCATTCCAGCGTGTGGCAAATGGCTTTGAGAATTTGAGGATATGTCTCTGAAATGCTAGACGCGGTGGTCAGGATGTCTGCGATGACATCGTGCAAGGCCAGGCGTCGCTCGGCACGCTTACGATCAGTAATATCAATGCCAAACCCAATGAGGCCCGGTTGGTCGCCTTCCAATTTGCACAGACAATTTAAAAACCACCAGGGCTTCCCCTGCAGAATTCCATTGCTCTCGTAAAACACCGAATTGGCAAGAGTGCCTTCTTTGACCTGGTTTTTTATCTGATCGGGTGGTTCCAAGGGAATACGGCCAATGGCGGTCAGTTCCTTTAACCCGAAACGAGCCAGCCCGCGACCGAAGGAATCATGCATGACCCCTTTCTGATCGATGCGAAATGCCACGGCCGGCATATTCGACAATATGCCGGTCAGCATGGAACTTTGGTCACGAGTCGCCTCGTCAGACTCTCTCACCTGCATAGCCAACAGGGCGGTCGACCAAATCGCAAATAAGGCAATCGATCGATTCGTCATGCCGATCCATGGTTCAGCCCCCGAAGGCGAAAAATAAAACCCGATGATTGTTAAAAGGGTACAGAGTCCTGCCAGACGCAACGGATCATTTTTATCCGGAGACCGGAGGGCAATCAGCACGCTAGCGACGTAGGGGACCGCTTCGGCCACTCCCATAGGGAGGAAGAGGTCCACGACAAAAACGACTGTGGCCACAAGCAAGGCTAGAGCTAAGATTTGCCCTCGATTTTTTTGAGGGGGTTCAACCGAGCTTTGAAGGGACAGCGGACTTGGCATGGGGTCATATGGGAATACATGAAAATGGGGAAAACGACACAAATATTCCCCTAGGATTTAGTCACAATCTTTGGGTACCACGATACGAAATGCACGCCAATGAGTGCAAGTGGACTCAGCGGAAATTGATGGCCTATGCCGTCAGTCGGGAGCGCAGACTTTTAGACGAAGACAGGCTGTGGCCTGAAGAAAAGCTGTATGGGAACGGGCAAGGGCTGGAAGTGCCTCCAAAGTCTCGACGGCCTTTTTCCTCTTATGCGAAGATGACCATCGGAGGTATGATAGGGCCTTACGCGTATGAGTTCCACATCTCCTCACGTCCATATCTTTCACGTTGCCGGGCTGGATGACCGTGACCGTGGGTTTAATCGGCAAATCCATGTCATTCCCCATGAAGGAGGATTCCAGGCCAGGCTCCGCTATGAATCGCTTCAGATAGATGTCGATCCCGTTCCTACGGAAGACCAGGTCCTGCAAGGTCTCATTCACATGTTGCATGAGAGGGGCTATCGGCAATTACGAACCCAACGCATCTTTATTGGTGAGCAGTATCTTGGGAATCAGGAGCTGTGGGTGGAGTATCCTGATCCCGAGGCTCCTCTTGAAACGAGGAAGACATGGGTGGCCTGGATCCGTCAGATCGTTGGGCGGTCCTTACGCCCATAGGTCTCCACAGAGCACAAGACAACGGGTGTGTGCGTGAGGATGGTCGAGCGAGGCGTTCCTGTGCAGGGATTATGTGGATCCGGCCAGAGTGTGCAGACCTCCGACTCCGGATTCTGCGGAAGAGGCAGAGGGAAAGTAGCTGATGATTCGACGAGGGTTGAGGCATTCCCTGATTTTGGGAGAAAGGTCAACGGGTCGAATGGCACTGACAATAGAGAGTGCTTCATCCTCTTCAGACAGGTTCAGAATAATCGGTTCATCCGGAGAGGTGTATTCATCATAGACGAGGATGACCGGCCTGAGCCGGTTTGCGAGATTCACGCTGGTGACGATTCCAATCTTCTGATTACTCAAATTGACCAGTGAGCCTGGAGGGTAGACACCCAACTGACTGATTAACGAGACGACCGCGTCATGCCATAGTGTGTGCCGACATTTGACGTATAAATAGGATAGGGCCTCTGAGGGAATGAGCGATTTGGCTGGATCCGGGTGATGGCACAATTCATCATACTCATCCACCACCATGACAATTTTGGCGAACTGACTGATTTGATCGTCTTTTTTCCCTGTTGGGAATCCTGACCCGTTGAGGCGTTCATGGTGCTGGCGAATCACGTCAATCGCTTCATAAGGGAAATTAGGCAATTTCTCGACCAACTCCACTCCGTATTTCGGATGCGTACTCAAAAAGTTTTTCCGTTCGGAAGCAGACATTGCTCCTTTTCGTAATAATTGCTCTGCCGGAAACTTGAGTTCGCCAATGTCATGAAACAGAGCTCCGAGAGCCAGTTTTTCAGCGTCTTCCCGCGATAATCCTAAATCCTGCCCGATCATGAGAGATAATGAACAGACATTGAGTGCATGCAGAAAAAATTCCTCATTCGGTTCGTTGGAACCGATGAGGTTCAGCAGTGCTCTCGAGTTGTCAGCGATATCGAGAATCTCATAAAGCTCGCTGACAATTTTCTGGGCCGTTCGGAGTCCTCGAGGGCGACCGGTGATCACGTCCTGCATGACCAGTTTGGCTTCTTGCACCACCTCCTGGAATTGCCCACCAACTGCTTGCAAATGTTCCTGGTAGACCTGGAAGGCTTGATGTTGGGCGACTTTTCGTTGAATAGGATCTTCCGGAGTTGCTTCCTCCTCTGAGGAATCCTGTGGGGTGATGGGCTCAGATTCGTTCGAAGGTTCTTTGTTCTGTTCTCCCGTGCTTTGAACCCTCTTCCGGTCAGGTGCCTTGGTGTGGTCGGAATGAATACCTTCCGGTTCTGAACGATCTGGATCGAAATACAACTTGACCTTCGTGAGTCCACGAAGTGTTTCGAGGTCTTTCGCCGATTCGATTTTGAATGAATTGGTTGGGAACGGATGACTGAACCAGGATCCCTCAATCTTGATGTACAATCCCAGTCGTAGAGCTGTTGCGTGAAGTGGAACGAAAGGCATGTTAACTCTCGATTTCAGTCATAAGGCATGAGCGGGCTTGTCTGGCAATCGAGTCCCATGGTTGTGATTGATTATGGGGCAAAGAAAGTGCAGATTATCTTTCCCGTTGTGGGCTGTTTTTCTATAACAGTGTTGCCCACTGACTTTGTCGGAAGGAAGGAATGTAAAATTAAGGGGAAGTCCGGGAAAAGAGTGACAAAGAAATGAGAATGGAGTGCCATGAGCCACGAGGGAGGTTGAGGCAGGGCCTTTATCCCGCATTATCCCGAGGGGTCATTACATCCACCAATCAGACTCGTGGGGAATTCGCCTGGAGCCAAAGGATTTGCGAAGGAGGACCAGATCCTTTTGAGCGCCCTGGTCTATTTGGATACGCAATGAATGAAACGCTCTCTGAACGTCAAATGCCGGGGAGAAAATCAAACGTACTAACCTAAAAGGAGCAAGTGGGTGAATGAGAGAGAAGGAGGAAACGGGTCTACGGAGCGCAAATGGTGGAAGGGAGTTGTTTAGGCGTGGTAATTGGATTCCAGAAGGTCGAATTTGGGAATCTCCCTATCCGTGTGGGTTTGCTGGATGTCGGTCATTACAGGCAGGAGTTCACGAAACAAGTCTATAAGATGGGAATCGAACTGTTTCCCTGACAGGGAGTGCATTTCCTTGAGAGTTTTATCCAGGGGCCAGGGGTCTTTATAGCACCGTTTGGATGAGAGCGCATCAAAGACATCGGCGATGGCGCAAATTCGGCCGACTAACGGAATATCCATTCCGGCCAGGCGATTGGGATAGCCTGAGCCATCCCATTTTTCGTGGTGAGTAAGGGCGATCAGTTCTCCCATTTGTAGGACGGGAGAGTGGCTGTGGGAGAGAAGTTGGGCGCCGATGACCGTATGTTGTTTCATGATTTCAAATTCTTCGGGATCTAATTTTCCGGGTTTCAAGAGGATCCGGTCCGGAATCCCCAATTTCCCGACGTCATGCATGGGGGTCGCGTGAAAGAGCACATCGCACTCTTCTTCTGTCATGCCGGCGGCGCGTCCTAAGACCACGGCAAAGTGAGCCATTCGGATGATATGCGCCCCGGTTTCATTGTCGCGATGTTCGGCTGCACGCGCAAGGCGGTGGACAACGTCGAGTTGGGTCTCTCTGAGTTCCTGTGTACGGATCCGGACGGTTTCCTCCAGGGAAGCCTTTTGCTGGGACACGGTCTTGTTCAGTAGGCTGGCTTCCAATAAATTGCGGATTCGCATTAACACTTCCACCTTATCGAATGGTTTATGCAGGAAGTCTTTGGCGCCCGATTCTAATGCGCGGAGGCGGGTCTCTCGGTCGTCTTCTGACGTGAGCACCAAAATCGGGAGAAACGCGTGTTGGTGAATGATTTTGAGTTGACCCATCACCTGAAAGCCGTTGAGTTCAGGCATGCGGATATCAAGACAAATCAGATCTGGATCCAGCTCTTTAAACAGAGGCAATACCTGAGTGGGATCTTGGGTGGAATGGATTTGGTTGTACCCGGCGTTTTGTAAAATGCTCTCCAGGAGCATAATATTGGTCATTTGATCATCAACGATCAATATGCAGGCGTTTTGGCATTGCTGCTGGGAAATCATTGAAGTCCGTCTGACATCAAAGGATCAACGTATTCATCGAGCATGAGGTCGGGTTGACGGCTGCCAACCATAAGGTTGGGTAGTTGTTGCATCCATTCCTGTGCGATTCTTCGCGCCTGGGGATGGTATTTATCATTGTTTATGTCGGTCAAAACAAGTGAAACTTGAAGTAACGTGCTTTTTGACGTGGGAAAAAGCCGGGAGCAGGAATGAATGGTTTGGAGGAAGAGTCTTGCGGTAAAAGTGGGGAGGAGCACAAAAGCGAGGATTTTTTATATCAACGTTTTCCCCTATTTCGCTCTGGTAAAAACATTCTCGAATTTGGTTCGGGTTTGTTGAAAGGCGTCTTGAAGTTGGGTTTCCCAGTCAGCCAGAACGGGTCCCTCTCCGGCCTTGCAGATGGCCTCGATTTGGACCGCCAATTGTGCTAATGCCTCGGCGCCCATGTTGTGGGATATCCCCTTGAGGCGGTGGGCGGCCTCATGCAATTGGGTCAGGTTGGGGTGTCCATCGCCTCCTCGATTTGGGTGACGCATTGTAGGGCATCCTCGACGAATTTCTGAATCATGGAATCCAGAAACGCCCGGCCTCCAATTTCTTCGAGTTCCTTTAAGGTTCTGCCCGTGGGGCGGTCATTATTGTTCTCTCGAAAGGCGTTAAGGGGGCTGTTGTGGAGGCCTGCGTCCAGGTCATGGCTGTTTAGCGGGCAAACAGTTTTTTTCTAGTGGCAAAGAACTCCGGCTGGCCTTCTGTTAATTGTAAAAATCTACCGAAATATTGATTCGCTAACCGATTATTTCCCATTCGCTCATAGGCATAGCCCATATTCAAATGGATATGGGGTAAATCCGGTTGGAGTGCCTCGGCTTGCCGAAGTTCATGCACCGCAAGTTGGAAGCTCCCTTGTTGCTGGGCCACCAAAGCTCGTTGGATCCACAATTGCGGAACTTTGTCGTTACGTGCGAGGCCGCTCAAAAAATACTGATCAGCCTGCTCAAGCTGGCCTGCCCCCAAATATGCCGTTCCCATCCAAAACCATGGTTCCCAAGTGACGGGAGGATCATGGAAGAGGGGGGAAAGCATGGCTTGTGCCTCTTTGTATTCACCGTTTTGGATTAGTTCTCGGGCGCGATGGAGCCAATTGGCTGGAGATCGCTGAGGTGGACCTGTATTTTGAGGGTTCACCTGCAACCCCTCGTTTTTCAGAGTCAGGGCTGTCGTGTTGACAGGGACAGAAGGCTCGTCAATCAGAAGAGACGTGGTGGTTGTGAGCTCATCCAAATTGTTTTTTTCTTCCTCTAAATCGGCTTTTAACGGGATGAGAGTGCCTGTCTCATTGGCGGATGCGACTTCGACAAAATCCGAACCAGGCTGTACTGTTTGGGCAAGGACTGCGACTGGAGGACTGGTTCCGATTTTCTTCGGATCAGTGCTCGGTTGGTCCGGTGCGACGTCTGTTGTTGTGTGTGGCGTTGAGAGGGATATGCCCGTGGATTTCTGTTGAGGGTCTTCGGATGTGGGGGTTATTAATGGTGTTGCAGGTGCGGGGGAGGCAGGAATTTCTCCCACGGGTTGTGTGGGGAGGGCATGTTCGACCTTCAATGGAGAGGATGGCTTCATTGAAGCACCTACTTGGGGTGCGGGCGATTCCTCATCGGGTTCCTGGGCAGCAGATACTGGAAGGCTCTCAACTGGATCAGCAGTTGGTATCTGCGTGCCTTCAAAAGAAACCGAATCAGCAGGTGGCGTCTCCGAAAGTGGAGGGGATTGTAAAAGAGCCATACGCTGTCTGGGCAAAGAAGAGGCTTCCGTTGGCATTCCGAAGTCCAGATGTAAGCCGATCCAGTAGGCACCCATGCCTAGACAGCTCAATCCGATTGCCATGCCGATTCCGATCAACCAAAACTTTAATGGAGAGGGTCGGCGGTGCCAACCCGGTTCTCTTTTCACTCTAGCTGGAAGGACAAGGGGTGCCTGCTGGGTCGTCTCAGTCCCTTCACTTTTGGTCTGTGTCTGAAGTCGCTGGAGGGTGTCTGCGATGATACTCATGGTCTGTTGGTTTTCCGTGATCCTCTCACTACGGAAGAAACTCTTTGGTTGCGCGCCAGATCATCATGGGAGTTACCGTATGTCGGCCTTGAGCATAAGCGGCTAACAGAGCCCGGTCGCACAGTTGATTGATGCGGCGCGGGACTCCACGACTCCAAGCATAAATGAGCCAGAGGACTCCCGCACCAACATGAAATCGGTGTCTGGCATCGGCGATATGCAGTCGGTGTCGGATATACGCACGAGTCTCCTGCCAGGTAAATGATTCAAGGCGATAGCGAATGCTAATGCGCTGTCGCAATGGTCGAAAGGCCCGAGTCGCCAACTTTTGTTCCAACTCCGGTTGTCCAACCAGCAGGAGACACATCAACTTATCTTTTTCGGTATCCAGATTGGAGAGAAGCCGAAGTCCTTCCAGGACTTTTCCGCTGAGCCGATGGGCTTCGTCTACCAATACGACGACCCGTTCTCCTTCCACGGCCAGACGGAGCAACAGCTTAGGCAGTTCCCGTTGTAAGGCCCCAAGGGACTGATCCTCAGGCAGTGTCCCGGTCAAATCTTCATAAATGGATACAAGTAAATCAGAATAGGACTGATCCGGATTCATGAGGTAAGCGAACCGGACCCCGGTCGGCGGATGGCGAAGCAGGTGCCGGCACAACAGGGTTTTGCCGAGACCCACTTCTCCTGTCAGCATGGTGAGCCCACCACTGGCAATGCCAAATCGGAGATGATTCAGCGCTTCCAAATGGTGGCTGCCGGGGAAAAAGAAATCGGTATCCGGCGTCAGGCGAAATGGGGGTTCAGAAAAACCCAACTCTTGATAACAGAGGCTAAGATCGAGTGTCGTCATGATCAAGACTGTACAATCTTGGGAGTTAAAAAGATGACTAATTCACTTTTGGTTTTGACGGTGTACGTCCCTTTAAACAGGCGGCCAAGGTATGGAATATCCCCCAGTATCGGAACCTTGCGTTCAGTTTCCGATGATTCTTCTTGGATGAGACCACCAATGATCACCATTTCTCCATTTTTGAGGCGAACGAGCCCGGAGGATTGTTTGACATCTAGAACCGGAGCAGTAGAGGTTTCGTTAGGGGAGGTGGCAATGTCACGAAGCCGGGAGATAATTGGAGTGATATCCATCATGATCCAACCATCTTCGGAAATTTGAGGTGTGACCGAAAGGACCAATCCCACCGTCACCGACCGAGCTTGTTCGGTAACAATATTGCCGGTGCCTGAGGTCCCTTGGGCAATGGTTTGGGTAAAAAATGGCTGATCCGTGGCGACTTTAATTAATGCGGGTTGATTGTTGAGGGTGACCACCCGGGGTTGGGACACTACGCGCAGGTCACCTTGTTCCTGGAGGGCTTTGAGGACGCCGTCGAAGCTTCCGTCAGCAAAGGAAATCGTGGTGGTTGCCGCCTTAAAAGCAAACCCTCCAAAGGGGACGAAGGGGGGGGCAATAATGTTCGCGATCGCGATATTTCCAGATGACCCCAAAAAATTGATTTTTGACCAATCAATGCCCAAACTGTAATTGTCGTTAAGATTGACTTCGTAAATTCTGACCTCAATTTCGACTTGCCGATAGAGAGCTTGATGCACTTTCTTAAGGAAGTAATCGATTTCATCAACTCGCTTGTACCAGTCAGTAATTTGAATCGTTCCCGAAAGACGATTAAGGACCAGCCGTCCATCCTTCGACATCAAGGTTTGAATCTGCTTTTCGAGTTCCTCCCAGAATTTGATTTCGTCCTGTTGGTTGACAGTAATTTGTCCCGCATCCTGGGTGCCTCCTGAGCCGGAGCCGGATGACCCGGAATTGAGTTGGGCGCGATTTTGTCCGGCTCCTCCCCGGACGAGTCGGATGTAATCGATATTCATGGTTTTGGATTTGAATTGCCTGACCTGGATCAGGTTCTGGTGGTGCTCCCAGTAATACCCATGGGCCTCCAAAATGGCCGACATCGCCTGTTCCAGAGGCAGATGATGAAAATCCACGGTAATGGTGCCGGTGATGTCTGGTCCGGCCACAATATTTAAATGGTTGCTTCGTGCAAACAATGCCAATGCATCTATGATCGGCAGATCTTGTGCGCGAAACGAATACAAGGGCCCCAAAGAAGGGGCAGGCGGCGGTGTCGGAGGCTTGGGAAGATCGCTGGTGAGCAACATGCGATCCTCCAGTGAAAATGTCGCCTGAGGGTTGTTCACGGATGGTGCCGCCAAATCTGAGCTTAGGGAAAGTCTCTGTGCAGTCTGTGTGGTGTTGGCGTCTGAGATTGTCCGGTCTGCATCTGGATTGGCGACGGTGCATCCCCATAGGCTGAACATGCCCAAAAGAGCCAGACTTTGAAAAAATCGCGCGCCACATGTGATAAATGCTCCGTTGGACGGTCGACTGGAGATCATGGAGGTCTGAGGAATCACTATGGTGTTGTGGCGCATGTCGTCTTTCATAGAGTGATGAGGGTAGTTATGACGTTGCTTTCTTGGAAAATGTTAACCATTGGGTCGTGCCCTGATGTTTGAGCCACACGCCTTTGGGCTGAATGGACAGGACCTGATGCCCGTTAATCATTTCTCCTTCATACACGACGGTCCGGTTGATCACCGCACTCCGTTGCTCAGCTTCGATGGCAATGGCTTTAAGGGTCAACGCATTCCTCATCTGTGGGTGCTCCCCTGTTTGGTCTGCTTCCATTGAAGGTGGATCCAATTGCGGGTGAGATGCGACCACGATGGGGGCAAAAGGATCCCGACTGGACGGTTCGATCCATTGACCAGCCTCATGGTCATGGGGTCGTTCTATAGGAGTAAGGGGAGGGAGAGTCGGAGCAGAAAGTAGGCGATTCAGTCCCACCGAGATGATGCCGGGTGCATCGGATGCCGTATCCACAATATTGGTATAGACCGCGAAGCCTGCGAGAAGGCACAGACCCATCGCGACAACGGGATTTTTTAAAGCTCGACGGAATCGTTGGTTTTCATCCATACCGACAATCCAATGGTTAAATGGGTGGCTTGTTGACCATCACCCAGGACCGTCACATTCTGAATGTCGACTCTTGGTCCGGATCGGGTCAGGGCTTTTAGGAACTGAAGATAGGAACGATACGCATGGGGGTTTCCCTGCGAGTTGACCTGAATTTCCAACGGGACCAATGTCACTCCCTGGATTGGAGCGGTGGTGCGGTCTGTGCTCAGAATGCGATACTGGATGAGGAGATTCCACTGTTTGCCGTCGCTTTGAAGCGTTTGCACCCATTGCGCCAAATGGGTGAAGTTGTGGAGTAAGCGTTGCTTAGCCAGTTGGAGGTGAGTGTCAAGCGCATCCGGACGAGCCTGAAGGTATTGAGAGCGAAGCTCCGACACCTGTTGTGCCAAGCCGATCGCATCTTGAGTCAACGATTGGCGCTTCTGAATGGTGAAAAGTTTATCCAGACTCACCCAGCCCACAATGGATAACGTCCCAATCAGTAGCACCACGAGTGCCGTGTTTTTGAGCTGTTGGGGATTGGGCCACTCAAAGCGGCGAAGCCACTTCATGACATGGTTCCCTTCAAGGTGAATCGATAGAGCGGGCGTTCATTGGTTGGGGTGGGGGTTTGGGTCAAGAGTTGATCTCGCCAATCCTCATGCAGGGACACATGATATGGTCCATCCGCCAGCTCTTGCACGAATTGATCCACCACAAGCAATGTGGCGGCAAGATTGGTAGAAGTGCTGCCGTCCAGCTCCACGTTCCATCCGTCCTGGGTTCGCTCCACAAAGGCTTTGCGCAAGATGACCTGGGTGGGGATAATGGATCCCAGATAGCTGAGAAACGGGCCTTCTAATTCCGGCGTGGTGATTTCGCTGACGGATTGAGCCCATTGCCGTTTCGTGTCTAACGACATGAGGCGACTTTCCCATTGCGCGTGATCCTGCCGGAGGGCGGTGACATGGTCGGTCATGGTCTGCATCGCGAAGCGATGTCTGGCCAAATAACCTTCGATGACACTGGTTGTTCCGACTCCGAAAAGAATGAAAACCGCAAGCATGGCGACGAAAGCCTTGGTGAGGGTATTTCGTAGCGGGGCTTGGAGAACCTGCGAGGGTGTGAAGTTACTGTGCAGATGGACCGGAAGCATCGCACCGACCCACAGCCAGTAATTCCAGTCCGGCTTGATGGGGTATGGTACGAGGGGAGTGTTCACGTGTGGCTGTATTTCACCCGCCGTTAATCGTTCTTCATCGTCCCAAAACCAGATGCAGGGAAACTTTAAATTTGTTTGTTGTGTGAGAAACATGATCGTTCGATTGGCCTCGGTTCCGACCCGCTCTCCAAGTGGAACCCAGTCTTGAGCGGGGAACAGATGTCGAGTCCAGATCGGGGTTCCATCATCATTTCCTGCGACAATCATGATTTTGCCTTCGAGCATGGTTATCAGGATCGACCCTTTTCCCGGTTCGACGGGCAACGTGCTGAGTTGACTCTCAGCCAGAGTAGACAGAGGAGCCAACTGACGAAGAGATAAGCCCAACTCTTGGCAGATGTGCACGATCTTATCGATATAGTCTTGTGGCCATATATCAAGGTGAATATGTAATTTTCCTCGCGCTTCCAGGCCAATCTGATATCGCCAAGCCGCTGGTCCCTCCCAGGGTTTTTCCTGTTGGACCTTTCGTTCAAGAAAGGGAAGGAGGTCAGTGGGGAGCATCGGAGGGATTTGAATGGTCCGGGAGGCAAGCCGCGGATGGTCAACGAGCATGGCGAGGTGCGTGCCGGGAAATTGGGTGTGGTGAATCGCTTCTTCCAATGCTTCGTGAAGTGTGTCTAGGGACACGTGCCGGCCTGGACGTTCCCAACTCCGTCCAATGGTATTTTTCACAATCGATAAGGCTTTCAATCGACCATTTGAAAGGCTGACGCTTAAAATCGTCTGTTTTTTCTTCGCCAGGGTCTTCTGGAGGTTCAGTGGGATCTCCAGCCTAGGTGTCTGGGCGTCGGCAAATGATGCGGGTGATTGCGAGGTGTCGATCATAGTATTAAGGGCTATAGCAACCGCTACTGTTGATTCGCCATTTGGATCCTGTCGCGCAGTCGGGGTCGAATTGAAATCCGGCTTCGCTGGTCAGGGTGAATTGTGTTTCTGGAACACTAAAGGTATTCGCTTCGTCCAAACTAATCGTGGTTCCCGAGAAGTGATAGCGACTATGCGGCACAAGTGTGCCGCCACCGGAATCAGTCGGGCTCCCATCGACCGCGTAACTGCCTCCGGCCCCATTGGCCGAGAGGCTGAGGAGATGAAATAAATGGCCAACGTGCCCGCGATGAATTTTAAGATCCGGTGTTCCTGTTTCATCGGTGCTCCACCAGGTTTCAAAGTCGGCATCCGTGGTAATAGAGGGATTCACATTTTGGGATAGATGGGTAATGACCATAAATCGTGCGTCGGCCAAGGCCGTCGTGGAGAGACCTGTGGCGTTGGTGAATCCACTGATATTGGGTTGCACGAAGTAATAGCGGAGAAATCCATTAGGGTTCGTGGTGAGTTGTCCTAGCGCGGCCGCGACATAATCCGGACTCAGCGCGGTGAGTGTTGCCGGAAATGAACGGGTCTGCCGAACGTAGAGTTCAATCCCTCGAGCAATTGTCGCCAATTGTTCATCCTCCGCATCCCGCTTCGCGGCGGCCAGTTGATTGATCACGTTTGGCGCAATGAGACTGGCAAGAATGGCGATAATTGCCATGACGCCAATCATTTCCACAAGCGTAAATCCATTTGTAGATAGACATCGTAAGGTCTCAAATAATGCGGAAAATTTCTGGCCTATTCTTTCAAAGGCGTTCGGTTTACCGCACTGAGTGGACCGGAGGCTTGTGCCGGGATGCCATGCCTCGAATGCGATCGAGGCCGTATGGAGCCCTATGGCCTGAGTAGGAAAGCCATTGCGTCTTGCCATGAGTCCTATCCCGTCTTGCTCCTTCTCTGCGAGGCTTCCGTCTCGGGGTGCGTGTGAGTACTCTTCTCTCCATCGGGCATATCCCGCCTGGTAGTCCACCAACCCTTCTTTCGGTGCTTGATAAGCCAATCTTAATTTTCTTAATCTTTTCAAATGATCATGGCGGGTTTGCGAGGATCACCGGGGGCGGGAAGATCAGCCGGAAGTCAGGTTATGGAGGAGGAAAAACGGTGATTTTTTGCCGGGTCAGGGAGCGAGAATGTCTCGAGGATGTTTCCGTCTAACAGGGAGGAGGCAGAGGATTCCATCGTTTGGTGACGACGCACAAGGGATCGAACCAATAGCCGGTATGGGTGGTGAGAGAGAATGCAATATCAGGGGTGTTATAGCTATTGTCCTCGTCCAAACCGATTTCCGTGCCCAGAAGGTGAACGCGGCTATGTGTTGGAAGAAGCGCGCCGTTGGAATGAGTTGGTTGGTGATCAATGGCAAAACTTCCCCCATTTCCCTTGGGGGTAACATTGACCATATAAAAAAGATGGCTGACCGTCCCACGATGAATAATGAGTGGAGGAGTCGTGCTGTCATTCATGTTCCACCAGGTTTCAAAGGTGGCGGGTGTAGTGATGGCCGGGGCCGCATCTTGTGCGAGATTGGATATGAGAAGAAAACGGGCATTGACGAGTTCCCCGACAGTCAGTCCGGTCGAGTTTTGGAATCCGGCTATGGAGGGATGCACCGTATAATAGCGGGGGAATCCTCGTGCGTTTCGGGTCATTTGGGCTGGAGGCAATGGCACAAAGTCAGGAGAAAGGATGGGTAACGAAGAGGGGAACGCGTGGTTCTGTCGTAGATACGAAATGACACCGTTGGCGATGAACTGAAGTTCACGGGTTTCACGGTCTTCACTCGTTCGATCCCAGACTCTGACCATGGAGGGCGACACAAGAGCGAGCCCTATAGATAGAATCGCCAACAAGCCGATAAAGACAATGAGGGTCATTCCGGCTTCCGGGTCAGAGGCATTCTGTTGGGGGGGTGGGGAAGGTAAGGCGACGTCAGGGTGGCCCAGGCAGTCTGTCAATGGATTCCACCCATTAAACTCATCATGGGCATAAAGAGAGATAGCGCGACGATTCCCACGATCGCGATTAATCCCAGAGTAATCAGGGGCTCGAGAATGCCAAAAACTTTTTTGATTCTGCGGGGAATTTCCCGATTATAATAATTCGCCACATTCATGAGTGTGTGGGGTAATGTCCCGGTGGCCTCCCCGACCGAGATCATTTGAATCACCATTGGTGGAAAGACCGGATGACGACTTAATGATTCATTGATGGTGGAGCCCTCGGACACGGCGCGTTGCGTGTCCTGTAGCGCCCGTTCCATGACAGAATTGCCCACCAGGCCCTGGCACAGTTGCAGGCTTTGCAGAACAGGGATGCCGGCTCGATACAAGACGGCAAAGTTTTGAACAAATTTGGATATCGTGAGCATCCGGATAAGTTCCCCCAGGACCGGGAGTTGTAAGATCATGCGGTCCCGCCAGTGAGCAAATCCTGGCAGGGATTTTCGCCCCAGGATCCACACTATTGGGCCGAGCAGGAGGAACGAACTCCAGAGCCACCAGCTCCCGAGAAAGAGTTCACTGAGGGTGATGATGAGAATGGTGATAGTCGGGAGAGGCACATGCAGACCTTCCAGTATAGGGACAAATCGGGGAATGACGAACGTAAAGAGCAAGACCAGTAATCCGATCACCGCTGCCATGACGATGCTCGGATAAATGGTGGCTTGACGCACATCTCCACGGATCTGATCGAGCCAATCCAGATATCGTTCTAATTCTTTGAAGGTCTCGGTCAAGGTGCCACTGTCTTCTCCGGCATGCACCAGATTGGTGATTTGAGGAGGAAAAATTCTGGGGTGTTGCTTCATGGCATCATGCAAGGTGTTTCCCGCCTCGACTTGTTGAAAGATTGCCTGCAAGGTCGTACGCAAATGAAGGTTGGGTGTCTCGATCGACAGACTTTTTAAAGCCTGGGTAAGGGGAATGCCGGCCTCGAGGAGGGTAAACATGTGTGTGGAAAATTCCATGAGATCGCGGGGTTTGACTCTCCCTCTTTTTCGAGTGGTTCGTGCGAGGGACTTCGGTTTGGATTCCAATGTGCGCACGAGCCAGAGTCCCATGTCCTGGAGCTGGCGTTCCAGGTGGAAAAGATCCGGCGCTGCCATCTCTCCCTCAATCGGCTTCCCATGGGCGTCGATGGCGCGGTACTGAAAATTAGCCACCGGTCACCCTCAACACTTCTTCGAGAGTGGTGATTCCCTGCAGGGCTTTCATGAGTCCGTCATCAAACATCGTTGGCATCCGATCTCGCCGGATGATTGCCCGAATACCTGCCATATCCGGGCCGTGCACGATAGGCCCATGTAGTTCCTCCGAAATCTGGATTATTTCGTAAATACCTGCCCGGCCTTTATAGCCTGTCTGGGCGCATGCGTGGCAGCCTTTTCCTGTCCAGAGAGTCGGGGGAATGTTTTCCGGCAATTCCACTCGAAGATCCGCAAGGACAGTGGAGGCATCTGTCCGTTCAACCTTGCATTCGGGACAAATACACCGAACGAGTCGTTGTCCGATAATGGCGGTCAGGGCGGAGGCGAGGAGGAAGGCTTCCACACCCATGTCGATTAAACGGGGAATGGCCCCTAGCGCATCATTGGTGTGAAGTGTGGAAAAAACCAAATGTCCGGTTAAGGCCGCGCGCATGGCCAGATCGGCCGTTTCTTGATCACGGATTTCACCAACAAGAATGACGTCAGGATCTTGTCGAAGTAGGGCACGAAGTCCGGCGGCAAAGGTCATGCCGATGTCTGGATTGACTTGCGTTTGGCGAATGAGAGGCATTTGGTATTCGATCGGGTCTTCCAGCGTAAACACACTTTTTTCTTTCGCATCCACATGACGGAGAGCAGTATATAACGTCGTGGTCTTTCCACTTCCTGTGGGACCCGTCACGAGGATAATGCCATGAGGACGTTGGATCAGGGATTGGATGCGCGATTGGTCGTTGGGTGTAAACCCCAGCGCCAGGAATTCTAACTTCAATGCCCCTTTATCCAGAATGCGGAGGACAATGCTTTCTCCGAAATTCGTTGGCAGGGTCGACACACGAAGATCAATTCGGCGAGTGCCTAACGTAAAGGGGATCCGGCCGTCCTGCGGAGTTCGTTTTTCTGTGAGATCAAGATTGGCCATGAGTTTAAACCGAGCGGTAATAGGCGCTTGAAGCGGTTTTGGAATGAGAATTTCTTGTGTGAGAATGCCGTCAATGCGCATTCGGACCCGTAAATAGTACTCGTCCGGCTCGACATGGATATCGGTCACCCGTGATTGAATGGCGGCGGTAATGAGTTGATTGCACAAGCGAATCATCGGCGCCACCCGGCTTCCGTCTTCCCCGAGATCGGAGATCCCTTTGACCATTAATTCATCAAGCAGTTGCTTGATGGATTCCCGGTGCGCATAGTGCCGCTCGATCGCCTCAATTAACTCTTGGGCAGGGGCCGTGTGGGTGTGGACGTTGAGCCCGATGCGACTTTCAATGGTATCCACCGCGACAATATTCAACGGATCTGCCATGGCCAGGTTCAACACATTCCCCTGCCTGCTAAGAGGGAGGACTTGAAACTGGGTGGCGATGTCGTAGGGAATGAGATTGACAATGTCCGGTGGGATGAAGACCGTGGAGAGGTCGACTAAGCCGGTTTGGGTTCCCTCAGCCAGATAATGGGCCAGGACTTTTTCGGTAATGAATCCCAGGCCAATGAGGGTTTGGCCGAGCATTACCCCTTTTCTCTTCGTCTCGCGGATCGCCAAGTCCAATTGTTCTTGAGTGATCCAGCCGTCTTGGAGGAGAGACGTTCCGAGGAGAGGCCGTGCGGCTGTGGGAGGTGTGGGTGTGGTTGGCATGGGCCAGGCCCCTAAGAGAAGATTATGGGCGGCAAGAAATGGGTCTCCGCCTGTGAGGGATGCCATGGAGGGGTGTGCACAGCCATTGTTGGAATTTCCTCACTCTTCCCCCAATGAACGAGAAGGTTTATTTGTATTATTGATGCATAAGATAAATATACAGGCGATCATTAGCGGCCGAGTATTTCACGCGTCCGCGGAGTTGGCGTTCGGTTAAGGTTGATCCAACACCGGAATCAATGATGCCATCGATTTCATTGAATTCGTTATCGGAAACTCCATCGACCCTGAGGTAGGCCACTCGAGCTCCAGTGGGCAGATCGCTGTTTCCATCGTCGCCCTTCAAATCCCATCCCACATTGGTCGCCGTGGTCGCTGTTCCGAGTGCGATTGCCGCTTGTGCTGGAATGTACATGGTTGTGCCCAGTCCCGGAGGGGTATTGGTATTGAATTTTTCCAGGTAGGGTCCTCGAAATCGGCTCCATTGATTCCCTCCGGTATTCAACGGATCGGAGGCGTCGAGCGTTAAACGAGCTCCAAGAGAGGTAACAGTGGCGCTATTACCTCCGTTCTCTTGTGCTGGAGTTCCAGCCGCATTGAGAGGCCAGATGGTTCCGATGTCTCCATAATACTTTGTGACGGCGGTCTCATACGTTCTCACCGCGGCAGCAAGGGAACTGGCTTTAGACGACGCAATCAGGGTGAAAATCTTTGGGAGTAACAAGGCAATCAGTATGGCGATAATGGCTAATACCCCGATCATTTCCACCAAGGTAAACCCCTGGGAATGATGAAGCGGCCGGAATAGTTTTTTTTGCATCTGTCAGTTCTCCTTTACGAGGGGCGCGTCGTTTGGCCGTGTTTCAGGCTGAATATGGAAATGGTATAGATGGCACGCCCATAAAAAATCCATCGGCACATGGGATGGCATTCTTAATCCCACCCGTTGTCCGGAAATTAGGATTGCGGCCGTGAGCGGGATTGCAGGTCTAGGAGTGCGATGCTGGCAAATGGATCCCCGAGTTGAGAGGCTTGACGGAAAAGTCGGTGAGCGGCTTTGGGATCTGAAGGGCCGATGTGGCCATCTGCATAGAGGTATCCCAGATGTACGAGTGCTGAAGAGAGATGAGGTTTGAGTTCAAGCGCCTGTTGAATGGCATCTTTGGCATGGCTTATAAAGCCCAGGCTTTTCAGCGCGATGCCCATTCCGAGATACGCCTCGGCTGATTTGGGATCGGTCCTGATGGATTCTTGATAAGCCGCTATCGCGTCTTCCGGCCGACCATTTAGCAACGATCGCCATCCCGTATTTGTCTGGTCTTGTCTGCCATTGTTGTGAAGCAGGACTGCGATGTGTATGGGTTTCTTTGATGGAGGAGAATAGGATGGCGGAGATCCTATAGGTTTGAGTTCGGTGGGCGACGGGTGAAGGGGATCGGTAGGAAGAGCGGAGTCCTCAATCTTTGATGAGGTGGCATTTTGGCGATCAGGCTGAGCGTGAGGAGGGATATAGTTGTTGATCTTTTCTAGTTGCCGGATGAAAGGCTGAGAGTCAGATTCATCTCCATGACTCAAGTCTTGGGAGCCGGGGAGCGTTAAATGACTTCCCTTGGCGGAAGACCAGGTCATTATTCCTAGACCAATGATTATACTGACGATGAACGTGACCGAAGATGACCCTAGGGCTTTCGATGTTCTTTTGGCTTTTGCCTCTGGTACTAAGATGCGATGTCTCATGATGGCTCATTGCCTCAGTGGTTCCAGGTTGAACCTATCGGACAAGAGGCAACATGCTTAAGGGATTACGCGTGAAGTGTTGACCAAATTGCCAAAAACCCAACTCAATAAGCTAGGAACGGCCAACAAAAAAATACATATGGTTGAGAGATAATCGGAAGACTGAGAGATGCATAATAATCCCGCCACGATTCAAACCCTGAGTCAATGAGCGGCCCCAGGGTCCTTAGAGATATCAATGAAGGAAGTGTCTGAGGTGTGATGAGAATTTTGGTGATGAACAATAGGAAAGGTGGGGTCTTGCTGGAGGAGTGTTCCGACTAGGGTAAGGTCTGAGACAAATAACAAAGCCCACCTGTTTTTGAGGTGGGCCTTGTTGAGCCAGGAAACGTTTGGTTTGCTTGTTAGGTGGCTTGATCGGGAAACGCTGCTTTTAAAAGTGGCTGCAATTCCCCTTTTTCTTCCATTGGACCCAAGACATCCGTATCCCCATAAAACTGGCCATTAATGAAAACTTTTGGCAGTGTTGGCCAGTTGGTCATTTTAGAAAGAGCCTCCCGTTTTTCAGGATTTGGCAAGGCGTTGATTAATTCATAGGGGTACCCGAATTTGTTAAAAAACTCCATGGTCTCCACGGTAAATCCGCACTGTGGGGCAGACTTGGTGCCCTTCCCGTAAATGAGAATTTTGTGTTGGGCGATTTCTCTCTTAATTTCGTCTTCAATGGGCGTACTCATAAGATTATCCTCCTTGGGCTTCATTGCGGGTTTTGGCCTGAATTTCTAGGGCATGAATGCGTCCGTCTTTCATGGGCGCGTCGAGGGCTTGGTAAATCATTCGATGACGGTCCAATAAATTCTTTCCTTCAAAGGCATTGGAAATGACTTTGACAGTAAAATGGTCCATGGTACCGGTTCGATCAAGGACCGAAACTTCGGCATCGCCTAAGGCTTGTTGAAGTTGAGTGCTCAGCTCTTCAAATGTCATCATAGAAAAATTTTAATCCTGGTGAAATATGATGGAATATGCAAACCCCACTATACCGGAGAGAGAATTTTCTGCGCAATGCGGGTCTGGAATCTTCTCAGAATGAATGGTTTCTAGGGGGACGCGATGTTTAGTCCTGTCCGTGCGGTATGGAGAGAGCCCGTGATCCGAAGTGAGATAAGGAGTGAGGCATCAGGAAGAAAAATGGAGAGAGGGAAGGAAGTTGGTGAGGAGGGAGTCCTCCTTTTGTCTCCTGACTCCTAAATTTTTTACCGCATTATTTTTCTAGAGCGGAGAAGGATAGAGATGTAATTGCAGAAAGGCTCCAAGGCCCTGCAATACTCGAATGGGAATTTCATGGCCCCCACGGAATTCTACCCAACTGACGGGTAATCCAGCCTTTTGGAAATGCTCACGAAGTTGCTGCGCCATGGAAAACGATAAAATGGGATCGTCGGTGCCATGGCTTTGAAATACCGGGAGACCTTGGCGATTGGGTAGGCGAGTGAGCCATTCTTGCTTGGCAATGAGGGTGCCCGATAGTAGTACCAATCCTGCGAAGGGAATATCGGTATGAAGGACCAGATCGGTTGCCAGCATGGCTCCCTGGGAAAACCCTCCAAGGATCAGTGATGGTGCTGGTACGGACAAGGTTTCTGTGGCAAGAGAGAGGACATCCTGCATTTGGGTGCGGGCCGGAGGCAAGCCACGGGGGATTTCTTGTGACAACGCATCCCACTGCCCTTGGGCCCTGGCTTGTGTGAGGCGTTCCATGTCCAGCATCCACCAAGCTCGGGCGTCCCCAAAGCCCATGCTCAATTGGAGTGGAGCGGCAGGAAAGAGGAAACGGACGTCATCCGAAACATTGAGATACCGCCACAAGGCGACTAAATCATCCCCTGGTGCTCCGAATCCATGCAAGAGAACCACAAGTGGTCCCTCGCCGCTCCCTTGGTGATCCACACCACCGGTAATACAGACATCTAAACCGGCCCAATGTTCGTGTCGCATACAGTCAAAAGTCTAATGATGAAGAACAGAGAAGGGGAATCTTTTCAATTGGCTATGATTTTGGTAAACACGCGACTCTGATGCTGGAAGGGGAAGGTTTAAAAATCCTAATGTCCCATTTTCGGGGCGCCGGCATTGGCGCCTTCTGTGATGAGCGGAATTCGCAAGGTCTGGTGACAGTGATTGCAGACGACTTTCAGGGTATTCTCGTCGGCATATTGGATCTCTTCTTCTTTTTTCCAAAATAACTTACTGCATTTTGGACATTTTCTGACTAACATCGACATCGGCACGACTCCAGTTTTTTGTCACGTATTTCTAGTAGACTTAGTGTAATACATCTTGCCACAATCTGCCAACGCATGATCAATTTTTTGGATTCCCATGACGTCAAGGTGCAACAGCTTTTGGCATTGTTCTGCCAAACGGATTGGGCTTGTCATCGTTCACTGGAGGACACTGAACGCATGCTCGCTCATACGGATGTGGCCATTTCCGCCTGGGATGGCGCAAGACTCGTCGGATTTGGGAGGGTGTTGACGGATTTTATCTTTCGGGCTTCGATTTGGGATGTGATCGTGGATCGGGCCTATCAGGATCGGGATATTGGTAAAGGGATTATCCAGCGAATTTTAACGCATCCCAAGTTGGAACGGGTGGAGTTGTTTTGGCTTTGCACCAGGCGCTATCAGGGGTTTTACGCTTCTTTGGGATTTTCTGATAAAGAACAGACTGGTATGGTCTGGGATCGGGGCAAACATGTCGCTCCTCCCACGAAACCATTGAATGGGTAGAGATGAACCATGGCGAGACTTGCAACATATCGGGTGCCATTCCCTTGAAGCACGCAGCCCAATGAATCGAGGTAATCGATGATTATTGTGGGGATGATGTCAGGGACATCGGCGGATGGGGTGGATGCCGCAGTTGTGGATATTCGAGGAACCGGACATCGTCTCAAGAGTGTCCTGCTCAAACATGTTGGTCGTCCGTATGCTCCCAGGCTTCGTCAACGAATTTTACAAGTGTGTGAGCAGGGAACCGTAGGGCAGATCTGTCACCTCAATGTGGTCCTGGGCGAAGTATTTGCTAAAACCGCGTTGTTAGCCATCAAGCATTCCGGCATTTCTCCTCAACGAGTGGCGTTGATCGGCTCGCATGGTCAAACGATTCATCATCGGCCTGCCGCGATCTATGAGCCTGGTATTGGGCAGATTCGTTCGACACTGCAAATTGGAGATCCCCATGTAATTGCGGAACGTACCGGAATCACGACTGTATCGGATTTTCGAGCCAGAGATCTGGCGGTCGGTGGAGAGGGAGCTCCATTGACTCCGTATGTCCATGCCCTTCTTTTTGCGCAGAAACATGCCACACGAATGGTGGTCAATCTAGGAGGGATTGCGAATGTGACCCTATTGCCCGGCGGGGGAAACCTGGCAGCGGTTCGGGCGTTTGATACTGGCCCCTGCAATATGTTGTTGGATGGATTGGTGGCTATGGAGACAAAGGGCATAGCCAGATTTGACCGGGGTGGTCGTCTTGCCATGAAGGGGCAGGTGGATAAGGGCTTGCTTCGTTGGCTGCTGGCACATCCCTATGTGTCTCGAAGGCCTCCCAAATCCACTGGGCGTGAGATGTTTGGAGAGGACTATATCCAGCGTGTGTGGGCTCAAGCGAAGCGTCGCCATTTGGCTATTTCTGACCTCTTAGCGACGAGTTGCCGGTTTATTGCTCAGGTGATTCACCAGGCGCAAAAGTGGACGAGGGAAGTCCCTGATGAGTTGGTGTTTGGCGGTGGAGGGGTGCGAAATGCTCGGCTCTGGTCAGAACTGTCCGGTGTGTTCGATCCCATTCCCGTGATGCGCATGGATGAATGTGGGGCATCCAGCCAGGCCTTTGAGGCGCAGGCCTTTGCGGTGCTGGCGTATCAAACCGTGAAGGGTGTCTGTGCCAATCTGCCTAAGGTCACGGGTGCTCGCCATTCGGTTATTTTGGGGACGGTCACTCCCGGTATTCACGGACTTCCCTAGAATGTTCCTTATTGTTACGGGCTTTTTCCCACTGGTGAAATGACGGACAGATTCATGTCTCAGAACGGACTCTCACTGATTCTCCTGGCTGGGTTCATGCTCGGAGTCGTGTTTTTGTTGCGATGGATCTGGCGCCGTCCCCTTCCAGCAGGGGTTCTACCAGCGTTGAATCCTGAATCTGGTGAGAGTGTGGTAACCGCTCGACCCATCATGTCGCCGGAAGAAGCGACTCTGTACAATTTGATTACTTTAGCGGCTCGTGACCATATGCTGGTTTTGGCCAAAATCCCGCTCCTAAGCGTCCTGTCCGTTGTCGATAAAGATGAAGAAGCTCGAAAGGCAGCCATGCGAACGATTCAGCCTGTTCGCTGTGATGTCGTTCTTGCCCATCCTGGGACACTTAAAGTCATGACAGTGATTACCTTGAACAAGGAGGTTCCTACTACGGCAGGACGGGAAGACCGAGATCGATTTGTGGAGACCCTGTTGAAGGCAGCGGGAATTCAATCGATCATTCTTCAGACCACACAGACCTATTCGGTGGATCAGCTCACCGGATTACTTGGTCTGGCTGAGGAAGAATAGCGTCGGGAACCGCAGGACATTTTTGTGAAGGTCCCTGCGCCCGAGTGTCGTGTGTCTAGGCCGTAATGACCGGTAGGATCGCCTGAAAGGTTTTCAGACCTTCCTCAACGATGGTGCCTGTTTTGACTGCCGGATCATGCATTGGAAGAAACCTGGCAATTTTAAAGAATGTACGATGGTCGAGTGTTGCAGCGATTTCTGATCGTCGACCGTGTGTAATCGGAAGTGTCAACCCAGGTCCCATTTTCCACTCCCAGAGAGATGGGCTGAGACACAGGCAGAGATGATGGTCTGCCACCTCCGAGTATCGATTAAATAGATTGCGTCGATACTGCTTCACAAGCGGGCCCTCAACTATCAGAGCGAAAACCATGTGGTGTCCCCACCAGATGAGGGAACGGAACGCGAATTTGTTCTCACGCGTATAAAATCTTGGGAAATCGACATATTGGTAGGGGAAATTTTCCAGATGTTCGCCTTTGACAAATTGACTGGCTTGAGGGTCGAACCCTTCAGGAGCCAAAAGGTGATGGAAGCCGATTTCTGCCTCGAGCCGGTCATGGAGGTGTTCCAGGACCTGTTTGATTTTGACCGAAATTTCGGCTTTCTTCCGAAAAAAATCCTGATCGGCCAAGAGGGCCAATTCATCAGGAGTGAAGAAAGGACTGGTAGCCATAAGTTCATGTCCCTCACATACCCAAGGATTGGTTGTGGAGAAGTATCTGCCTTTGTTTTGTTTGAGGAATGTCTGCAGCGTGAATGGTGAATAGGAGTTTCAAGAAGAATGAAGATTGCGACCTACAATGTCAATTCAATTCGAAAGCGGATCGGTATTCTTCACAAGTGGTTACGGCAACACAATCCCGATGTGATGTGCCTTCAAGAGACTAAAGTACAGGATCATGAGTTTCCCCTTCAAGCATTTTCCGACTTACCCTATGTCATTAACTTTTGTGGGGAGAAATCCTACAACGGCGTTGCTATATTCAGCAGGGCATCTCCGGAAACGGTGGCATTTGGTTTTAATGACGGTGAACTACCAGAGGATTCCACTCGCCTGGTTCGAGTAGTGGTCAATGGCATCATGATTATTAATACCTACGTTCCACAGGGATTTGCGATTGATTCGCCGAAGTATGCCTACAAATTGAGGTGGTTTCAGCGATTGAGGCGGTATTTCTCGCGTGTGGTCTCAGCAGGACAATCCGTGATTTGGTGTGGAGATATGAATGTGGCCCCTGAACCGGTTGACGTACATAGCCCCGAAAAGCACCTTAAGCATGTGTGTTTCCATGAAGAAGTGCGTCGGGCTTATCAGGAGACGGTGTCCTGGGGATTCGTGGATGTATTTCGGCATCATTTTCCGCGCCGTCAGCAATTTACGTTTTGGGACTATCGACGTCCAGGTGCTTTAGAAGCTAACCGTGGGTGGCGAATAGACCACATTCTGGTTACCCCGCCGCTTCTTCCCTATTCTCACACGGTGAAGGTGGATGTTCAGCCTCGTCGTGCGGAAAGCCCCTCTGACCATACCGTCTTGTGCGCGGAATTTTCACTGTAAGAGTGTTGAATAATAATAATTTCCAAGGGCATATTGACCCACAGGCACGTTGCATATCAGAGGCCTCGGGGCGGGTTCAAAAAAGTTTGTCCAGCAAGGCCGCAGTCATTTTTGCGCGCAGAGCGTACTTCCAGTAGGTGAGCACGGAAAAATGACGAGAACGCCCCTGGCGGCTTTTTTCAACAGTCCCACTGTGAGGGAAAAGGGCGGCTCCTGCAGAACCGATTGTGGTAAAGGAGGGGTAATCCTACTGCATAAAAAGATGTTCGAATGTGGTCTTGTCAGGTTGCTAAAGACTCGAGAAAGAGAAGCAATTATTCACCAGAATGGTTTACTCAATCCACGACCCTATTTTGATTTTTTCTGACGGGGCTTTGGATCGTCAGTGATGTTTTCAAGTGGAATAAAGACTGCACACGCGACCACGGTCGTCCAGAGATTCGGTTTTCCGATAGCAGATTGAGTAATGTTCTGGGTTCGAACAATATCCCTTCCCATTTTGAATACCTGCTCACGTTCCTTCCATGCAACATTTGGGTCGAATTTGATGCCAAGGGTGGTTGCGAGCATTTGGGCCGCGAGGTCCTCGGTATATTCTCCCGCCTCTTCGTCCGTTTCTCCATAGGCATGATGTTCCGACAAGTAGCCATAATTGACTTTCCTGCCGGAGGGAATGGCCAAGCCGATTGAGGCAGAAATTAAGCGATTCCGCTCGTTCGTTTCCGATCTGGCCATGACGCAAAAGGTAATTTCGCCTGGATTGAGTAACTGTTCACCACGTTTTCTCGGGATGATTTTACAATCCGGAGGGAAAATGGATGAGACGGTCACCAGGTTGCAATACGCAATTCCCGCGCTCCGGAGGGCTTCTTCGAAAGATGTCAGTTTTTCCTTGTGGACACCCACACCTCGGGTGAGAAACATTTGTGTTGGGACCATCGCGACTCCTTCGTCAATCAGTTAGTGGTGGATTGGGATAGGCAGGAGATGACTAGGTGATCGTCGAATCTGATTCACAACCTCGCTCTCCAATCTATTTTCGCAAACTCTATATGGGAAAGCCTGGACGATTCGGACGGTCACGGGAAAGAACAACCTTGCCACGTATGCCGATATTTTTACCAAGAGTGGTTGGCAAGGTGCAAGATCGTGAGGACTGAACATTCAAGAAAAAACAAGGAGGCCTCAAGAAGGCCTTTTGACCAGCAACAATTTAGGCTCGGTCAGTTCCTGAATAGCATACCGTACCCCTTCTCGCCCTAATCCTGACTGTTTGATTCCTCCATAAGGCATGTGATCGGCCCGAAAAGTCGGAATTTCATTCACCAGGAGTGCGCCGACTTCTAACCGTGAGTATGCCTGATACATGGTGTCGATGTTGCTGGTGAAAATTCCTGTTTGGAGTCCGAAATCAGAATCATTATGGAGGGCAAACGCTTCTTCAAGGTCTGCATAGGGTGTGACGGTCACCACCGGTCCGAAAATTTCTTCACAACAGACCTTCATGTTGTTGTTGACGTGAGTCAGGACTGCAGGCTCGATGAATGAATCCTTTCGTGTCCCGCCGGTCATGACCGTTGCCCCATGCGAAACGGCTTCTTGGATCCATTTCTCGACTCGGCGGGCGGCTTGTTCGTTAATGAGGGGACCGACGACGGTGTTCTCGAGGGAGGGATCGCCCATGGGCAAAGATCGAACTCGCTCGACAAAGGTCTTGAGGAAGTCGTCGTACCGCGATTCATGAACGAAGATTCGTTGCACAGAGATACAGGTTTGTCCGGCATATCCGTACCCTCCTGCTACGCAACGGTCGATGGCCACATCAAGATTGGCATCCGGTTCTATGATGACCCCGGCATTCCCTCCGAGTTCGAGCAGAACCCGTTTGTATCCGGCCTTTCCTTTCAGCATCCACCCGATCGTCATAGAGCCGGTAAAGCTCAAGGCTTGGAAATTGGGATGAACCACCATCTGCTCTGCCAGGGTATTGGAACACGGGATGATCGTCAGCATTTCCGGAGGCAGTTCTGTCGTCAAAAAGACTTCACCCAACATGAGCGAAGTTAGCGGGGTTTGCGGGGCTGGTTTCAATACCATCGGATTTCCCGCTGCCAGGCAAGGGGCCACTTTGTGGGCCACCAAGTTTAGGGGGAAATTAAATGGGGTAATGCCAAGAACCGTCCCGATCGGAAAGCGTTGGACAGATCCCGAGTACGCCTCCCCTCCTGGGGTGAGATCCATCGGAATGATTTCTCCAGGGATGCGGGTGCTTTCCTCTGCGGCCAAACGAAAGGTCTGAATGGCCCGATCGACTTCACGGCGTGCATCGGTAATCGGTTTCCCGGCCTCCTGACAAATTGTGGCCGCAAACATTTCCCGTCTGGTGGATAGTCCTGCCGCGATCTGCAGGAGCGCCTTTGCTCTGGCATGTGCCGGTATCCCGGCACATTCGTTCGAGACTCGTTTGGCAGAGTTGGTGACCTGGTGGATATGCTCAGGCTCTGCCTGGCAGACCATGGCCACTACGTCATGGGAATAGGGGTTACGTACCGGCTCCGCAGAGGAAGTCTGGACCCATTGGCCGCCTATAAGGATTGGCTTTGCCGTGGCCACAGTCATGAGAAGGTGAAAACCTCGTGAAATGGAGGTGGTTAGATTGATGAAGCTGGCTGGTCAGAACCGGGATGGGATGAAGAAGGCAACCGCTCAGCTTTCTGAATGAGATTCTCCGTTCCCCATTCCCTGATCGCATCCAAACTAAACGGTTCGAATGCGGCGATGGCTCCACAACTCGGACACCCGTCGACCGGCATCTTGGCTTTGAATACTTCATCAAAACAGGTCAAGCACACAAACAAATCAGGTTCACCTTGCGCGCATTCAACAGGCCAGAAGGATTGGGATTCAGTCATGACTCAAAACCATTCTGTGGGTAAAAACATGAATTTCAGCATTGCCACTGCAAATGTACACCTAATCACGCTGTCAGATCAATGAGGAATTGCGTGGAGAGCGAATGCATGAAGGATTTATGCTCCTTTGATGTGAGTAGAGGACGGTACTGGCAAAGACAGTGAAGAAGTTGAGCCTCCATGAAGCTTGAGCAATTTATCAATTTCTTCCTTGAACGTCTCATAGGGAAAGGCGCCGGGAATTAAAATAAGATGAGGATCTTCTGGCAGGGTTGTAGGAAAGAGGACGAATGCCGGCGTGCCCCGAATTCCCAGGGAACCCGCATCCTGTAAATCTTTCTCAATATCTTTCATATAGCGATGGGAAGCCAGGCATTCTGAAAATTGTTCTCCGTGGAGGTTGAGTTCCTTCGCATATTGTTTGAGATTATCCGGAGCCAACTGGCCTTCACTGTTAAAGAGCCGATCATGCATGGGCCAGTAGGCGTTTTGCTCTCCTGCGCATCGAGCGGCATCGGCTGCTCGAAGTGGACTGCCCATGCCTCTCGGGAAATCCCGATAGACAAAACGCACTTTTCCGGTCTCAATGTACTCCGAAAGCAATTTAGGAAAGGTCTCATGAAAAAACTTTTCGCAAAAGCCACACGTGAAGTCCGAGTATTCCAACAGGGTGATGGGAGCCTTGGGATCCCCTCGCACCACATCATCGTCCTGGATCAAAAAGTCAGGAGTTTTCCCATGAATCGTGGGACTTATGAGCAGAGTGCCAAGAAGGATGGCGAGCAATACGGTCGATTTGAGGGATCGGGCAATGTTCATCATCACTCCATGGCTATGGGCTATCATTGTTGCATTCCTGGCGGACCGTGTCGAGAGAAGAGGTTGGTCGTGCCCAGGGGTTGAATTTATCGGCGACGGGCTTTTTCCAGGAGCCCCATCATGAGAAGAGGCCAAACCACTGTGGCATCACTCAACACTTCAGCAAACATTCCCCCCTCTTTTCGAGGCACAAATTTTCCCCATGATACACCCTCCTCATACGTGCATCCGCTGAGACCACCCCAATAGTCAGGCTCCGGGCAGATTCGGACACCGTACTGATACCGCGGAGGGGTTAATTGTGTACCCATCCGGAGGTTGAGAATATCGATATAGGGTGGCGTTTGTTGTGCCCAATTACGGGGAACTCCGCCTCCGATGGTGAAAATCCCCAATCGTTTGGCAGACAGAAGTTTTTCCGTATAACTATTGAGATCTAAAAACGGATTAAATGCCGGACGAGATTGCTGCAAGGCCTGCCAGGTTTCCTGATCGGAGAGATCAGGGGATTGAGGTGTGCCTTGAGATTGTCGTCTCTCCTTCATGGCCCAAATGGAAACATCCAGCCCCATTTCAGAATCGGTAAATGCAGGAATATAGACTGGGACGCCCTGCTCATAGGCGCTTTTCAATATCCCTGGTCCTTCGTAATGGTCGTGGAGAGTTTTCCCGATTTCGCGAGTCAGAATTTCAGAGGAGATGGGTGTGTCAGGGGTCATACGCTTTAAGGTTTGGCTGACGACCCGTTCGACGTGGTTGAGATTGGATTCCATCTCCAGCGTGTCGTACACGCGGTTATAGCCCTTTTCATACAGCTCGGTATCCGTCATGGATGGGTGATATTTATAGTGTGTTTTGCCTACGGCTTCACTCAAGCCATGGGCAATCAAAGCCCCCGTGGAGACCACTGCCTGCACCATGTTTCGGTCGATCATGCTGCAGATAATCTTTCCCATTTTCGCGATGGTCATGGCCCCAGACAAGGTTAAGATCACCGTACAATCGGGATCCTCGACCATTTTGTTCAAAATCTCAAAGGCATCGCCCAGACGTCGCCCGCCAAAGGCGGTCTTTTTCATGGCCGAGAGAAGGTCGGAAAAAGATTCAATCGTTTCCGGATCCAGAGCCTCCAGGGCTTCCAGGCCGTCGCTTTCGCCATCGTGAAAAGTTCTCGTAGTCATCACAGATCCTTACGGCATAGATGAAAGAAATAACCAGACGGGAGTACGAGGAGTCTGATTCTAACGGGAGCGGGTGCGAGCAATTAGGAAGGGGCGAACATCAGCTCCTAATAGCGATTGGTGATCCCAACGGGATTTGAACCCGTGTCTGCACCTTGAGAGGGTGCCGTCCTAGACCAGCCTAGACGATGGGACCAGTCTGTGTCTGTTTATCAATTGAAATTCGTACTCTTTGCCCTCACCAGGCATGTCAGAAATGTACCATTAGGGACTTATGGCATGCAACGAAAAAAGGGCAGATGACTGGGATCACAGACGTACAATCACCTGTGTTGACAAGGGAGGAAAGTCGCAACAACAAAAATATGGCTTTTGAATCAGATATCAGAGGACGGGGAGTGCGGAGTATGGATAGTTAACAGGCCCCGCATGAAGGGGTGAAGTCCACAATGGTAAGGGTACTGCCCGGGGGCTAACCGGGTTAGGACAAACTGATGGTCGGGACGAATGACGCCTGAGTCAAATGAGCACTGGGAGCGGGACTGACAGTCGTCTGCCACGATGGAATGGGCTTCTCGAGTTTGATTTTTCCACGTGAGGGCGGTATTCAGGCGGATCTTCAGGTGGTTCGGAGAAAAAAATGGCGGTTCAGCTTGGATGGCAATCTGCGGAGAAGAGGCCCACAGAATTGGTTGCGTGGAAACAGGGGATAGGAGAAAAACCAAGAAGCAGAGGAGTTGGCTTATTTGAAGGAATGTTCTGGATGAACAAGGTGGTGTCATAGTTGTTCGGCTCTCAAGGTGTCAGGTCTGGCGAGGGAGAGGCTCTGGTCCAATCATTATGGATTGATGGTCAGGAAAATGGCGCCCTTTCCGCGCTGCAAGAGCACTAAAACGGAGGCTCCAGCTTCCAGTCGCTTCACAAGGTGTTCGAAATCCTTCACGGATCCAATGGGAGAGCGATTCAGTTCCAGTATTACATCACCCGGTTGAACGCCTGCCCGTTCAGCCGGAGAGTTCGGTGAGATTTGGGTCACCACCACCCCCTGGCCATCGCGTGTTTGTCCGGGTTGGACGGGTTCTACTGAAAGCCCTGAGAGAGCGTGGTTACCTGAGACCGAACTAGGAGCCATTTCCGTCAATGCAGCCGTATCTTTAGGCATTTCAGTGATGGAAACCGAAAGATTGACAATTTTGCCGTTTCGCCACACCGCAAGAGGAATCGAACTCTTCGGTGTCGTTTCGGCCACCAGCGTGCGCAAATGGTTCGGATCCTTCACCGTGACACCATTGTAGGTGCGGATAATATCACCACGTTTTAAACCGGCCTGCCCCGCCGGGCTTTCGCTAAAGACATCTCCCACCAGTGCGCCCTGGGTATCAGGCACCTCAAATTGGGTCGCGAGGTCCGGGGACAATTCCTGAATCGATACGCCCAGCCACCCACGAATGACTTTGCCGTGCCCAATCAGGCTTTGCATCACGCTTTTTACCATTTGGCTGGGGATGGCAAAGCCAATGCCCATGTAGCCACCCGTTCTGGAGAAAATGGCGGTATTAATGCCGATGAGTTGGCCTTTTAGATTGACGAGAGCGCCTCCGGAATTGCCTGGATTAATGGCGGCATCGGTTTGAATGAAATTTTCATAATCGACAATGCCGACATTGGCACGGCCCACAGCGCTGATAATCCCCATCGTGACCGTTTGGTTCAATCCAAAGGGGTTGCCGACCGCCAGCACCAATTCTCCAACTTCCAGTGTCGTAGAATTTCCCCAGGGTAGGGTGGATAATCCGGTGGCTTCAATCTTGATCACCGCTAAATCGGTTTTGGGATCCGTGCCAATAAGTGTCGCCGGAAGTTTCCGTTTATCTCCCAGGAGGACCATCAAGTCATCGGCCTGTTCTACCACGTGGTTATTGGTGACGATGTATCCGTCCTCGCTGACAATCACTCCAGACCCTAACCCTTGCTCCTGCCGCTCGCGGGGTTGTTTAAACCGCCGTTCAAATTCCTCTCCAAAAAACCTCCGGAAAAATGGATCTTCAAGCAGGGGATTTGTGCCGGGAGCTTGAACGGTGCGTTTAGTTGCGGAAATATTCACGACCGAGGCCATGGCCTCCTTGGCGATTTTGACAAAGGTTTCGTTAGAAGCCAGAAGGGGGGTCGAGACGTTAACTACGGCGGGCGAATCAGCTGCATGGACGACTGGTAGGGGCAGCTCGGTCTCCATGGGGGCTGCGGTGATGGCAGGGGCAGTCTCGGAAGGGGGAGAGGATGGTGCCTGAGAGCATTGAATATGGGGGAATCCCAGGAGGCCCACCGCGATTGCAACCCTCCAGAAATGGTGTCTGTTTTTTAAAGAGGATGTTCGCAATGGCTATCGTCTCCTCATGCAGGGTACCTTCTTCCTCTATCGGTTAGGGGAGTCCTGTTATCAGACCCCTGATTTCTTGATCCTTATCCATGTTCCCCATTTTATCAACTTCGAATGTCAGGGCGGTAGCATGCAACGGCAAACAATCCTCGCTTAATTCTACCAGAGAAGACGCATGACTCAAGATGCGCGGGTGAGCACGGGACCATCATTTGTGCCGGTAATCAATAGGGATGTCATCATCAGGAAGAGTCCGCATGCAACCACGCCCGGAATTTGATTCAGGGACAATTCGAACGCGGAGGGGTCGGTAATTTCAGGAATATGGAGATCCGCCACATAATTTCCATTGTCTGTGAGAAAAGGCTGGCCGGCTCTATGGCGCAACGGGGAAGGCCAACCCAGATTCTCAAGATGTCGTTGTGTCGTTCGCCAACCGAATGGCACGATTTCAACGGGTAAGGGGAAAGGAAGCCCAAGACGGTCCACCTGTTTGGCCTGATCCACAATAACAATGAATTGCTGAGCGGCTTTCGCCACAATTTTTTCCCGCATTAACGCTCCCCCTCCTCCTTTAATCAGATTCAGTTGGGGGTCGACCTGATCGGCGCCATCTACGGCCACATCAATGTCCCAGGGGTCATCATTGTTCAGTAAAGGAATGCCCAATTGTCTGGCATAGACCGCTGTGGCTTGTGAGGTCGGCACGCCACGGACCCGTAATCCCTGTTGGACGAGCTGGCCTAAGGCCGTCAAAAAATAATGGACCGTGGAACCGGTGCCGAGTCCTAGGATCTGGCCATCTTGTATAAATTCAAGGGCTTTGCGGGCGGCCTGGGCTTTTTGCTGATCGGGTGTCAATGGTGTCGATGGGGAGGGCATAGAAGAGTCTCACGCACGGGAATTATTCCATGGCAAACGGCCGGAGGCGTTGGTGTTATCGAAACTAGCAGACATTCTTTCTCAAAGCCTGGTTCTCTGTGAGTGTTATCGGGCAAAACGGCAGGGACGAGGGTAAAAAAAACAGAGGCAAAGGTCTGTCAGCATGACATCGAAGGGAGGATGTGGGGCCTGAGTCCTGAGAAATACCCAGGGTATGCTTTGCTTTCATGGTGTTAGCCAGCCATGCCTGCAGCGACGGAGGCCGCCCCGAGCAATGCAGTATGGGGATTCAAAATCACCCGAACGGGAATCTTGGCCAATAACCGTTTGTAGCGGCCCTTTGCCAGAAAAGCTTTCATGAATGTGTCTTCCCGTAACGCGGATATGATTTTTGGGGCTATGCCCCCACCAAGATAGACGCCACCCATGGCCAAGGTCTTGAGGGCCATATTGCCGGCTTCGGCTCCGTAAATAGAGACGAAGAGCTGCAGGGCTTCTTTACAAATTTCTGGTTTCCCTGTCAGCCCGGCTTCCGTAATCAATGCTGCCGGATCACCGGTTGGGAGCTTTTCGGCAAACCAGGTGGGCTCGTTTTTCTTGGTGTCCCGGAGAAATTGATAAATGCTGTGGAGACCGGGGCCGGAAAGAACCCGTTCGTAACTCACATGTAAAAAGCTGGTTCGCAAATATCGCAACAGATCGATTTCCAAATCGTTATTGGGTGCGAAATCCGCATGTCCCCCCTCGGATGGACAGATGTGGTAGTCCTCCCCCGTCCAGAGGAGCAGCGATTCTCCCAGCCCTGTTCCAGCGGCCAATAATACCCGTGTGCCATCAGGTGGGGGAGCGGGGGCGTTGGGGTTGAGATCCTCGATCTCATCCGGTTGAAGGAGCCGTAGCCCATAGGCAGTGGCCTCCAAATCGTTTAACAAACGGACATGTGGAATATTCAGAAACTCCGCGAGTTTGTCTCCTTCGATTATCCACGGAATATTTGTGGCTCGGCAGGTATTGTTCAAGACTGGTCCCGGCACTCCAAAACAGGCGGCGGTCAGGGGGCCCAGTGAAGAAGGGGGAGTGGATTCGGACGAAAGGGTCTCGCTGTCGTCCGGGGCTTCTTCCGATTCGGAATCGGCAGAAGTCGGTTCTTCGAGAAATTCCGTCAACACTTCTTCGAAAGACTCGTAATCAGCGGTCCAAACCGTATCCTCCCGAATAGGGTCTACCCGTTCCTTGTTCCAATCAAACAAGGCCAGATTGATTTTTGTTCCACCGATGTCAGCCGCTAAAATCATGTTACGTTCCCCATGAAAATGGTTGAAGCGTCAATTATCAACCCCACGGCACCATAGCCCAGGTAAAATCCTCAGGGCAAGCGAGAGCCTGGACAGCCTCTCTTTGCAGATCCCTATCACAGAGAAAAGGTCGGATAGGCGGTAAGGAGGAGACGTTCGACGACCTATATGAACGTCCAGGTTGAAAAGGTGGCCGCCTGTCCGAGCGGAGTCCCGTCCGGTTTGCGAATGTTCCACACCGTGGCGCGTTCCACTAAAAATCGTTTTCCGGATCGGGAGATCCGGACTCCGCGATAATCGGCAATGAACCCCTTGGTTTTAGCCTGATGCAGCATGCGGGCCCGTTCTTCACGATTCACAGGTTCGGCCGTTTGCCGGGAGGGCGTTTGAGTCAGTTGGTCCCAATCCATTTCCCACAGGGTTAACGCGGTCCGGTTTCCATAATTGAGGATAGGGTCATCCTCCAATCCGTGAGAGACGACCACAAACGGGCAGGTAAACAAGTGTTCCGCCTGTTCCAGCGCAGTACCCTGACGGGGAATCAGTTCTTTTTTCAACCAATAGGCATAACTATCCAACAGGTATAGGGTCCATTCGATAATCCATGGTCTCCGCCAATGATCAGCTAACGGGTTCATCTGATTATGAGTGGAGGGATTCATCCGGGTAATGGTGCGGAGCGTCAAATCAGAAGCAGTGTAATATTCTTATGGAATCGTTGAAAAGGACCAATCATCATTAGTTGTTCCAATCAGTGAAAAACGAACACATAGGATTAAGTATCCTTGAGGGTTCTGGACGGAGAAGATGCACTGTTTGAATTCATGCCCTCTGCTCCGCAAAATCATACGAAGCCCATAGATTTCGTTACACTTCCTTAATTACTCCAATTGACAATAGATGCATCTGTTCGCCCCGGTGGCCGAGGTACTTTTGGCGAAACAAAA
>JBATLR010000030.1:0-1879 GCA_049289415.1 Nitrospirales bacterium | reverse complement strand
CCTATCCCTCTCTGATACCGGATAATGCTTGAAAAGATCCCCGGCCCGTTTCTCTTCAACACGACAAATATGTTTTTAACTGACGAACAACGTCACCCGTGCCCGGTGACGGATGCGCCTCAGACGGAACCGCTACGGTAAGCACAGCTCGAAGAGTCGGTTCCCAATTGCCCGATTCAAAGTCATCACGGGATAACTCCATTCCTCGCCCGTGTCGATGGATATAATCCACTAAACTCTGTTCGTCAATGAAATTATTTCGACGGACGTAGACCAATGCCGTCTTATCCTGGACCGCAGCGATCACGGTACCATACCCCGGCTTGGTCATGATGATATCCGCCTGTTGACTGATTTCCCCGAATGGCATCGCAAGATCTTCGACACGATGCACCGAGGCATAAGAAGAAAAAGATGGGAGTTCGCTTACTATAAAGTGGAACCCGGCCATTGCGGTCATCTGCTCAAGCGGAAGACGATTGAGGGGCACACCCCCAAAGGCAATGAGGACTATCAATTCATGCTCTCCCACCTCTAAGACTTTTCGGAGATCATAGCCATTCGGCTTCCTCATGGGAGCCGAAGGTCCCACATCAACCGTCGAACCAAAAGCCGGCATCTCAATACCCGGATGAAGGCGGATGAGAGAGTCTGCCAACCCATAACTGTTACGAATGGTTTCGAGAATCGAACGATGAAGAGCGGAATCGGCTTGCACAAATGGCTCTAACACCCGATCCCAGGATAGCGAGGCAATACCCACCACCGGGCACTTCGCCTCAGCTGCGCCAGCTATGGCAAGAGGCGAAATATTGGAAATGACCAGACGCGCATTGGACAATCGAATGGCCTGAGCTTCCTCCTCGACCTTGGGCTCCCATTGTGTGTGAAATTTGGTGTAGGCCTCCCATGTTTCCTCCACATCAATTTCCAAGGGCCCTCGCTGGACACATCCAACGTCTTGTTGGACAGCTTGCAACTCCCAACTCACGCAGAGATGACGTTGAAAGAAATCGGCAGGTACTTGGGTGCGTAGAATCACATGCAGGTCCTCAACCTCCCTACCTAATTCATTCAAGATTGGCATTAATTGCGCAGCATGCCCAAAGCCATGGGCCGAGATCGAACACCACAGGACCGTCATCGTGTTTTCTTCTCCATTAAATAGCACAATGAATTGGTTTTTAGTGCATCATAAACTGGGGATTTCGCTTGCGAGAACAGGCTCAGAGTTCATAGAATCACTTCTGATTTTCTATTCGGGGATTTTTAAAAGATGCGTTGGTCTGGGTGTAGTTCTATGAACCGGAATTTACGATCTATTTTTAGGATGATGTGGACCATCATGCTTTTGATCGGGCTCCTCAGCGCATGTACCTCCCATTCAAAAAAGCCCTCGAATTCTCCGCGATCCTCGCTTCCGGCAAAAACCGGAGAATCACAGACCCCTGCGTTAGAAAACCAGTTATTAGCGACGGTTAAACACGCTGAAGGGTTAGGACCGGGAAATCCCCTGCTCCTAAGTAGTCTGTATAGTTTAGCCACCTATTACGAAGATCGGAAAGAATATGACAAATCCGCTGCGCAATATGAACGGGCCCTCAAATTAAAGGAAACCGCGAATGGCCCAACCCACCCAGACGTGGCGGCCATCCTTCAACGATATGCTCGAATGTTGCAAGCAGCTAATCGACCATCGGAAGCAGCCAATCTCCGCCTTCGTTCTGAGGCCATCCTCGGTCGGCCCTCGACGCCCACTCCCAGTCAATAGCCTTTAGCCGAACAACCGCCCGCCAGCTCAGCATTTTTGACCCTGTTCCTCCGGAAATTTTTACCTAGTGTCGGCTTCCTTTCTCCTATTTCTAGCTCGTTTTTGGAC
>JBATLR010000029.1:0-28994 GCA_049289415.1 Nitrospirales bacterium | reverse complement strand
GCCCTCCTGTATCTCGCGTCTGTCCCATCCAATGAGGTCGGACTGGGCGTCAATGGTTTTGGGTCCTTTTGCCGAAACAAAAGGGCCTCGCTTGCCGGGGCGAAACCCGGCAACATCAAAAGCTGTTTGGACATGGCATTTTGATTGACGAGAAAGATCGCTTTCACCGTTCCGGGGTCACATGAATTAAGGACAGGATGGATTCACGATAAAAACTGTCGCAAATGACGAGAAAAAATGCATACAGACTTAGGAGATGTCTAGGAAGAAGGCCATGCCTTGCGACCTTCAAAGCTGTGAATTTATTGTTGGAAGAGGAGGCTATTGGTCGCGGTTGACCATGTAGCAGGCGGTGATGGAGAGGGATCGTTTGGCCATGCAGGCGGGGAACGGTTCAAGGTCGAGGGCCGCGGCTTCTACGTATTCTCGCGCTCGTGCAGTGGAATAGGACAGAGAACCTTGTTTCTGCATTAATTGGATGATTTTCGTGACGTCCTCATCCTCTATGGCATGAGCCAAGATCTTTTCGGTGATCCATTGGTTGTCTTGAGGGGAACAAGTCTGGAGAAGATGAAGTAGGGGAATGGTAATCATGCCCTGGCGAATATCCTGACCAAGGGCTTTGCCGAGCTTTGCACGGTCTGCGGAATAATCCAAGCGATCGTCAGCCAATTGGAATGCCATTCCAAGATGGTAGCCAAACCGATAGAGCGCGGCTTGTTCTTCTATCGAGGCACCTCCCACGATCGCCCCGACCTTACAGGAGGCAGCGACCAGGGCGGCAGTTTTATATTCAACAATTTTGAGATAGGCGGCCTCCGACAGGTGCGGTTGACTGTTGGCGCAGAGTTGAAGGACCTCCCCTTCTGCCATCTTTCGGCACGCATCCGCTAAGGCTTCGTTGATGCCATGGTTGTGAAAGGTGGCAATCAGGGCCATGGCCTGGGAATATAAATAATCCCCCACCAGAATACTGGCTTGATTGCCCCAGATTTTTCTTGCAGTTGGTTGGCCCCGTCTCAGATCGGCTTCGTCTAACACATCGTCATGTAGTAACGTGGCCGTATGGATAAATTCGACGAGACTGCCCAGCAACAAAAAATCTTTTTGAAGAAATCCACAGAGTCGGGCGCAGAGAATCAGGAGCAGGGGGCGAATGCGTTTTCCTCCGCTGGCAAAGATGTGCCCAGCGACGGTATTGATGAGTGGGGCATGCGATTCAAGGTGTGTGGTAATTTGGCTTTCAACCTCAATGAGGTCCGGTCGAAAGGCTTCCCACACATCCTCCATGGACTCCAGGTCTCTAAGGGCTGGTTCCTGATGCATGGCGGCGATACTAGGGGGTCGTCTGTGGATTGTCAAGCTGAACCCTAGCTTGGAAATCAATCAGCATTTTTTTGAAAACCCCCATGTATGTGAGGGAAAAATTGCGTAGGGGAAAATGGATCGTCTTGACAGATTTTTTGACCATCCATTAATGTTGTCGTTTACAATTTTGATTTAGACTTCCCTTTTCTTCCGTCGCTCTCCGGGACCACACAACGACACCATGGCCCATAGAGACTCTATTAAGGGGTAGCGTGCCTTAATCTCCTTTTTAATGATGGCCAACAATATTTTTAGGTGAAACGTGAAACAGGTGACTAATCAACCAGTGTGGAATCTCCCGGGATTGCCTTCAGTTCAAGGCCTCTACCATCCCGGAAATGAGCATGATGGCTGTGGAATCGGGTTTGTGGCCCATATAAAGGGGCAAAAATCACATGACATTATAGAAAAGGGCCTGGAGGTCAACAAAAATCTCACTCATCGGGGAGCACAAGGATGTGACCCATGTACCGGTGATGGGGCAGGGATTCTCTCTCAGATACCCCACGAGTTTTTTCATCGGGTTGCCGCCGAAACCGGTGTCGACCTTCCTGAAGCCGGAGCTTATGGGGTCGGCATGGTGTTTTTGCCGCAGGATGCCAGGACCAGGCAACAGTGCGAAGCCATCTTTGAAGCGATCGTACATGAAGAGGGACAACATTTTTTAGGGTGGCGGGATGTGCCGGCCAAAGAGGATCAAATCGGGGATCAAGCCCGAAAAACGATGCCCGTCATTCGACAGTTTTTTGTGGCACGTGAATTACTGAATCCCATGCAGTTTGAACGTAAACTGTATGTCATTCGTAAACGAATAACCCGTGCCATTCGCGAATCAGCTCTCCCCGGAAAGGAATGGGTCTATATATCCAGTCTGTCCGGGAATACGATTGTCTATAAGGGGATGCTGTTGCCGGAACAGGTTGCACTGTTTTACCCCGATCTTGCGGATCCCACATTTACGTCGGCCCTGGCCCTCGTGCATTCTCGCTTTAGTACAAACACGTTTCCGACCTGGGCCTTGGCCCATCCCTACCGCTACTCCGTCCATAATGGCGAAATTAATACGTTGAAAGGGAATGTGAATTGGATGCGGGCACGACAGGGGAGGCTTGCCTCTGATCTGTTCGGAGATGATCTCAAAAAATTATTTCCGATCATTGATGATTCCACGCAAAGCGATTCGGCCTGTTTGGATAACGCCATAGAATTTTTGGTAATGGCCGGCCGGTCCTTGCCCCATGCCATGATGATGCTGATTCCGGAACCGTGGGTGGGCAATCCGCAAATGGATTTTGACCGGAGAGGGTTTTATGAATATCACGCGGCGGTGATGGAACCGTGGGATGGACCGGCTGCTGTGTGCTTTACCGATGGAAAGCTCGTGGGTGCCACCCTGGATCGCAATGGTCTGCGTCCCTGTCGCTATCAAATCACCAAGGATGATGTTGTAGTGTTGGCTTCAGAGGCGGGAGTCCTTCCGGCTGATCCTAAGACCATTCGTATGAAGGGACGTTTGCAACCGGGTCGCATGTTTGTCGTGGATACCGTCCTAGGACGTATTCTTGACGACGAGGAAATTAAAGCCGATATCACCAAACGTAAGCCCTATCGGCAATGGTTAACGCAATATCGGGTTTCCTTAGATGAACTGCCTGAGCCACTCAATGTGCCGCAACCTGATCACCCGACGCTGCGCCAACGTCAACAAGCCTTCGGGTTCACCGTGGAAGAGTTGAAAATGGTGTTGATCCCTATGGCCGTCACGGGGGAAGAGCCCATTTCTTCAATGGGAACGGATACCCCCTTAGCCGTGTTGTCCGAACGGCCGCAACTTCTTTTTAAATATTTCAAACAATTGTTTGCGCAAGTGACGAATCCTCCTATCGACCCGATCCGTGAGCATTTGGTGATGTCTCTTGTCACCAACATCGGGCCAAAACCGAATGTCATTGCAGAGATTCCAGAGGCATGCCGAAGGATCAAATTGCAGCAACCGATCCTTAGCAATGCCGATCTGCAAAAAATTCGCATGATTGGGGATCCTCACTTTAAAAGTAAGACACTGTCCTTGCTTTTTAAAGTTGCTGAAGGGCCTGAGGGCATGGCGGCCGCTCTTGACCAACTATGCCAGCAAGCCTCGAAAGCCATAAAGGATGGCGAAAAGTTTCTCATTTTGAGTGATCGAGGCGTCAATGCCGAGTGGGCGCCCATTCCTAGTCTATTAGGCGTTTCGGCTGTGCATCATCATCTGGTTCGAGAAGAAACCCGGACGGAGGTCGGGCTGATTCTGGAAACAGGTGAACCGCGTGATGTGCATCATTTCGCCTGTCTCATCGGTTATGGCGCCGGGGCCATCAATCCTTATTTAGTGTTTGAGTCCCTCGTGGATATGGAACGGGAAGGGTATTTTCCTGAAAGCGTGGATGCGGCCACGGCCGAATCAAAGTTCATTAAGGCCGTTAATAAAGGATTGCTGAAGATATTCTCAAAGATGGGAATCTCCACAGTCCAGTCCTATTGTGGAGCCCAAATTTTTGAGGCCATTGGCCTGAATAGCAAGCTGATTGATCGGTTCTTTACCGGAACGGCTTCACGGATCGAAGGAATTGGTCTTAGTGAGGTGGGGGAAGAGACCTTGCGCCGACATGCGCTGGCTTATCGTCCGGTCCCCATGCGGCAACTAGATTTTGGTGGCGAAATTCATTACCGGATTCAGGGAGAGCACCATAATTGGAATCCTGAAACCATTTACAAACTTCAGCATGCCTCGCGTGCGAATGATGCCAAAGCCTATGCGGATTTTTCAGCCCTGGTGAATAAAGAGGATCAACGGCGCTCGAATCTTCGCGGACTGTTTGAGTTTAACTGGGCGGCCGAACCGGTCCCTCTTGAAGACGTGGAACCCGCCAGCGAAATTGTGAAGCGGTTTACTACCGGTGCCATGTCGTTTGGGGCAATCAGTAAAGAAGCGCATGAGACGTTGGCCATTGCCATGAATCGCATAGGCGCCAAAAGCAATACCGGCGAAGGTGGTGAGGATCCGGAACGATTTACACCTTTGCCGAACGGCGATTCCAAAAATTCTTATATTAAGCAAGTGGCATCGGGTCGTTTTGGGGTGACGGCACATTACCTGGTGAATGCCAAGGAGTTGCAAATTAAAATGGCCCAGGGTGCCAAGCCAGGCGAAGGCGGGCAATTGCCGGGACACAAAGTCGATGAATTTATTGCCAAACTTCGCTATTCCACGCCGGGAGTGCAACTGATCTCTCCCCCCCCTCATCATGATATTTATTCTATCGAAGATCTGAAACAACTCATTTTCGACCTCAAAAATTCCAATCCTGAAGCCGCGATTTCCGTGAAACTCGTGGCCGAAGTCGGAGTTGGAACCGTGGCGGCAGGCGTGGCAAAAGCTCATGCCGATAAGGTTCTCATAAGTGGAGATTCCGGAGGAACGGGAGCGTCTCCGCTATCGTCCATTAAGTACGCAGGAGTCCCCTGGGAATTAGGCCTGGCGGAAACCCATCAGACGCTCGTGCTCAATAACCTGCGTGGACGGATTCGAGTGGAAACCGACGGCCAACTGAAAACTGGCCGTGATGTGGTCATTGCAACCCTGTTGGGAGCGGAAGAGTTTGGTTTTTCTACAGCCCCCCTCATTGTTGAGGGATGCATCATGATGAGGAAATGCCACCTCAATACCTGTCCGGTGGGAGTGGCCACCCAAGATGGGGAGTTACGAAAACAATTTACGGGAAAACCAGAGCATGTTGTGAACTTCTTTATGTTTGTGGCAGAAGAGATCCGTTCCCTGATGGCGAAACTCGGATTCAGGACCATGCGCGAGATGATCGGACGTGTGGATAAGCTCAAAGTGCAAAAAGCTGTGGATCATTGGAAAGCCAAAGGATTGGATTTATCCCCGTTATTGGTGAAGCCGAATGTCGGCCCTGAAGTGGCCACCTCGTGTGTGCAAGCACAAGATCACGGTCTGAAAGGAATTTTGGATAATCAATTGGTGGAATTGTGTCAATCTGCCATTGACCGGGGCGAATCTGTTTCGCTGGATCTGCCTATACGAAATGTGAACCGGACCACCGGTACTGTTCTGTCAAGCCATATTGCACGCCGGTATGGGCCGGAAGGGCTTCCTCCCGACACGATTCGGATTAAATTTACCGGATCGGCCGGACAATCCTTTGGAGCATTTTTGTCGAAGGGTATTACGCTGACTCTGGAAGGTGAGTCGAATGACTATTTGGGAAAGGGTCTCTCTGGAGGGACAATTATTGTAGTTCCCCCGAAAGGGGTGACGTATTTGCCGGAAGACACGATTCTGATCGGGAACACGTCTTTATATGGGGCGACTGGTGGTGAAGGGTATTTTTATGGCATTGCGGGAGAACGGTTTGCTGTTCGGAATAGTGGCGCACGGGCTGTCATCGATGGAACCGGCGATCATGGGTGTGAATATATGACCGGGGGGGTGGTGGTGGTTCTGGGGAAGACGGGACGAAATTTTGCCGCTGGGATGTCCGGAGGGGATGCCTATGTCTTGAATGAGGATGGACAATTCCCTGCACGTTGCAATATGGGTATGGTGGAATTAGAGCCTGTCGTGTCATCCGAAGATCAACAGACCCTTCGTGCGATGATTGAGGCCCATTTTCGCTACACCCAAAGTGTCAATGCCAGGCGGGTTCTGGAATCGTGGGATATGATGTTGCCGAAATTTGTCAAAGTCATGCCGAGTGATTACAAGCGAGTCCTGCAGGAACGGAAAACGGCTTTGGCCAAAGAGCATGCTCAACGGAATCGTGAGGCGGTGAGCCGTGGCTGATCCTCGTGGGTTTTTGAAATATAAACGGGAAGGCCCTCAACGACGGCCGGTTGCGCAGCGGGTTCTAGATTGGAAGGAATTGTATGACCCATTTCCCGACGAAAAGTTAAAAGTTCAAGGGGCCCGCTGTATGGACTGTGGGGTGCCATTTTGCCAAAGTCCCGCCGGCTGTCCTGTGGAGAATTTGATACCGGAATGGAATGATCTCGTACATCGAGGACGATGGAAAGATGCCCTCAAAGCGCTTCATGCGACCAATAACTTTCCTGAGTTCACCGGGCGCCTATGTCCGGCTCCATGTGAATCGGCATGTGTGTTAGGCATTAATAGCGATCCGGTCTCCATTCGTGTCATTGAATGGAATATTATTGATAAAGGATTTGAGGAAGGTTGGGTCGAACCGGTGTTACCGGTTGGCTCTTCCGGGAAGCGCGTGGCGATTATCGGGTCGGGTCCGGCAGGATTGGCCGCAGCACAACAATTAGCCCGGACGGGTCATGAAGTGACAGTTTTGGAGAAGGCTGATCGGATTGGAGGTTTGCTTCGCTATGGTATCCCGGATTTCAAAATGGAGAAGTGGGTATTAGACCGTCGATTGGAGCAAATGCGAAAAGAGGGTGTGACGTTTCAGACTGGCGTGTGTGTGGGTGTGGACGCCACCGTTCAGGACCTCGGTCATGACTATGATGCCGTGTTACTTGCCATGGGAGCTGAGCAACCGAGAGAATTGCCGGTTCCAGGGAGAGACCTTAAAGGCGTTCATCTCGCCATGGACTATCTGACCCAGCAGAATAAGCGAGTGGCCGGGGATACTGTTCCTGGAGAGCACATATCGGCTCAAGGCAAACGGGTGGTCATTATTGGTGGTGGTGATACCGGTTCAGATTGTCTGGGAACGGCTCATCGTCAAGGGTGCTTGGAAGCCCATCAATTCGAGTTGTTACCCCAACCGCCACCGACTCGGGCTGTGTCGACACCATGGCCCTTATGGCCGATGCAATTACGAACGTCTCATGCCCACGAGGAAGGGTGTGATCGTGAGTGGAGTATTGCCACCACAAAATTTTCAGGGGAAAACGGACATCTGACTAGTTTGCATGCGACCCGTGTGAATTTTGAGAATGGGAAGGTGGTTCCTGTGTCGGGGGCCGAGATCAAGATGGATGTTGACCTGGTGTTGTTGGCGATGGGGTTTGTCGGGCCGGTGAAGAACGGCCTCCTGGATTCTCTTGGGCTTCAATATGATCCCCGAGGGAATGTCGCCGTTGATGAACACTTCATGACGAGTGTGGATGGGGTGTTTGCCACCGGAGATACGAAGCGGGGTGCGTCACTGATTGTCTGGGCAATTGCAGAAGGAAGAAAGTCTGCGGCCTGCATTCACCGGTATCTCCAAGCCGGACAATCCTTTCGATCGTCCTAATTTCATTTTCTTCCCTGATGGTTTGCGCCTTCGTCTGACCTTAGAAGGCTCCTGTGAAATGTAAGCGATGGGTGTGAGTGTTCTGCCACCGACAATAAAGAAAAAGTAGTGGGCAATGGCAACCCCAGCGCGTTCGCTACGCGGCTGTGATCACGCCTCCTTCCTATACCTCTTCGTTCTTGTATTTTTGAGCTTGCCGGACGGACATTTTTTGAATGTCCCCCTCGGAATTTATTCCGTCCTAGCTTCTTAAGTCCCTGAAATGAAAAAACGTTTGAGCTATTCAACAGATCCATCACGTCGGGAGGCTATCCATGAAGAGTTTCTTCGGCGCGCAGGCAGAATTCCATTTCTGGGTGTTGGCTTATCGGTGGATGTGTATTCTCCTAATGTCTTTGACTTATATCAGGAACTGCGACGTGAGCAAATCCCTATGGGTTATCTTGAAATCTTTCATGCGGCTTCCGAAGCTTTGGAGATGGTTCGAACTCGGCTTCCTGACATTCCTCTGGCCTACCATGCCGAGGGGGTATGGGTCACGCAACCTGATTGGGACACCGCATACAATTCTCCAGAGCGATTACAGGCTATCGCCTGCAATCTTCGAATGTTACAGGCTCATTGGGTCAATCAAGAATGTGCGGCCAAAGAAATAGCCGGTTTTTCATTTGGGACCTATTTGCCTCCTGTTTTTACCAGAGCTTCTGCCGACATTACGGCTTACCAGGCGTGGAACGTCCAGTTGCAGCTTGATGAATGTGCTTGGGGGCCACAGGCTAACTCGCCAATGCTGCTTTTGGAAAATCCACCATTAACCTATTTTATGATGGGTGAAATGCCGTATGCAGAATTTTTCTCGAACATTACCGCCCTAGCGCCTTGTGGGTTGGTCCTGGATCTAGGACATGTTTGGACGGTCTATCGATATTCGGGCGCTTGGCGGAACCAGGGCCTGGGATCATTTTTCGAAGATTTTCTTGAGCAATTTCCCCTGGAGAGAGTGATTCAAATTCATATTGCAGGTCTGGATTGCCATCCGCATATACCCACAAAAATGAGGTCAGGACCATATGATAACCCTCCGGATTGGATTGACGCCCATGAAGCTCCCATTCCGGACGAATTACTTATGCTCTTGGCTCGGGTGATAAGGGAGCCTCGTCTACTCAATCTCAAAGGCATCGCCTTAGAAGTCGATAATAAGCAAATACCGCTTATATGCCGGGAAATGAAAACGGTATTGAAGATGATGGAGCCTTTTGTGCCTGTGCCTGCCCGGGTGCCTTCCCCCGCCGCAAATCTTCTGAAGGCAGCCACCTGTCCCGTAGAAAACGTCGAGCCTTCTTGGGAAACTCGTGAGATATTAACCCGCCAATACAGAGAATACATGGCATTGGTCGGTGAAGCCTTGATTGGCCGGCTGGATGTCCCTAGCCAATGGGATGCTGAAATGCATAAGGGGCTTCATGTGTATGCGACTCAGTATTTACCATATGAAATTCTCTCGTGGGGTGGAGATGTGAAGGTAATGTTTCCCAATGCATGTGCTATTTTGGATCAATATGGGATTTCCTTAAAACAATTCGTGGAATTTTGGTTTGCCCATCCTCGAACATCTGAATCCGAATATGATTTCTTTCTGCTCAAAATTGATGTATTTGTGGAATTTATTGATCAGGTGTTTCCTGGGGCGAGTTCACTTGTCAAACAGGAAGCCGAGTTTCTTGCTCAAGGCTATCTCCTTGCGTCTCAGGGGCCATCCACGTAACCACGACTGTGCCCGGCAAAATTGGTTCTGTCTGTCAGTGACCTGATCGATAGAAGGTGTTTGGGCAGATCGGTTGAATGCTGGGTTGAGAGCTTCTGCTTGTCAGGAAATTAAAAGTTCTTGGCCTGGGCTGCCGCTCCAGTAGAAAGGGCTTGATGAATTTCCTGAATGAGGCGCAATTCGATGTCGGTGACTTCAGATTGCTGGGCTGCGAACATCTGCCCGTTTTTGGAAAGTTTTTCAAATTCGGCACGGACCCAGATGATGGTATGATCGGAAGGTCCTTTCTCAATCGAGAGCAGGTATTGGTTGCGAAAACCTGATAGTTCCAGCGAAGGAGGAAGAGACGTTTTGCGATCAGTAATATAGACGGCCTTTTGATCTGTTTGCATGCTGGCAAGTATTGAATAGCCATTTTTTGTGAGTGCGGTTTCTATGATTTCTGAAGCCGAGGAAAAGGGAAATGGCAACTCCTGACTTTGACCACCAATTTGATGAAGGGTCAGTGTCTTCCTCATTTGGTCCCGTTGGCTCCTGAGCCATTTGTTTTCTCCTTCCAACTTTCGATGTTCTTGTTCCAACGTTTTAATTCTGGCTCCATCTTTTTTGGGGCTATTCGCCAATTCGGCCATTTGAGCCTGTGCGTCTCGAAGTTGTTCCTGGTGGGTGACTTCTGCATCTCGTAGCTGCGATTCATAGGATTCTGCGGTTTTTCTAGACTCTTGATTCAACAAGTCGATTTGTTGCTGCATGACTTTGTTTCCCTCTTGGAGGGAATGAATAACCGACTCCAATTTGATGGCCTGTTTTTTGAGCTGAATGTTTTCTTCTTCAAGCCCGGAGTTATTTTGGGGACAACCAGCCAGCATAAAGATGAGCATCCCTGCGCCAATGGATAGGGCTTTGCTTCCTGGGCAAGTAAGAATATCTGGCCTCTGCTGGGATGTTAGGCAGCGCTGGAATGCTTGAGTTTTCACCGGCTCAGCATATCCGTGTAGGGAAGATTGTGTTGTGGTTGGATCAAATGGGTACCTTTTATTAGGTATTTTAGGCTTAAACTGTTCTTATTTCAAACTTCCGTATTGAGGCGGATTTTAAAGAAGAGGAATTGTCTGTAATTCCAATGGGAAATTGTTTAAATCTGCACTAGAGCAGGTGTGCATTCAAGTTTAATCCACTGCCTTTTCAGTGTCGTTTAAGGAGATCTCGATGAATCAGCTTATTCGAATAACTTTCCCCGTCCCTCCACTTTCATGTAATTGTTCGATTATCGGTGACAAAGAAACTAAGCAGGCCATTGTGGTGGACCCAGGAGGAAATCCTGAGCGCATACTCGGAGAAATTGATGCCTTGGGGTTCACCGTCTCTGCCATTTTGCATACGCATGCTCATTTTGATCATTTCTTAGCCTCCGGTCATATTAAGCAAGCGACGGGGGCGCCTCTGTGTTTGCATTCCCAGGATCAGGATCTTTGGGACATGCTGGAAGTTCAATGCCGAAGGTTCAACATTCCTTATGTGCCTGCCCCTCCGCCGGACCGCTGGATTAAAGACGAATCAGAGGTGCGAGTCGGTCCCTATACAGGAACCGTGATCCATACTCCAGGCCACACCCCTGGCTCGGTATGTTTTTTCTTTGAAAGCCAAAGTCTGGTGTTTTCCGGGGACACCTTGTTTCGGGGCGGAATTGGCAGAACCGACCTGTGGGGTGGAGATGGCCAGGTCATTGAGCGATCTATTCGCGAACGCTTGTATACCCTCAAAGAAAGCACACTCGTGATACCCGGACATGGGCCTGAATCGTCCATTGGATGGGAGCGGGAAAATAATATGTTTGTGCATGGATAATCATTGCCAAACTTTTAAGGTTTGTCGCAGGAGAAAAACGATGGGGGTTCACTTGGGGAATGGACATTAATCCATTTTTGGCAATTGCCGGAAAGTTAACTGGAAAAATTTGAGGTTCGGTTTCTATCCTGGAATCCTGTCGTACTGTAAGCCTGAAAGTTGCAGCCATCTGTTTTTGATGTGTTTGCACCTACCATTCATTCCCACGGTTCGAAAAATGCCTCCCACTCCTATGCAAGTCATGGGACTGGCTTTGGGCGAGGACAAAAAATAATTTGAGATTTAGGAGGAATAAAGGGAAAATGATCTGAAAAAAGGATCTACCGTCCCAAAACTCATTCATCATGAAGAAAATGCCTTATAATCACTAGAAAGTTACTTGAAACTGGTTCAGTGATTCCTAATTCTCTGCTGGGATTATAGAAACCACTTTCTTGTTTTTATCCGCCAGGAATCGCAATGATAAAAACCTTCTTGCGTCGAAGAATGCCATGTGCTATAACCAACCCTCTCGTTGAAACTTAAACTATATAAATCAGAAAATTGGCTTGCGTTCTTAGGTAAAACTTTCATTATCAACAGCTTCTCATGAGGAGGTAGGCGATGCACAGAGTGCTTCTATCCGTCCTTTTAAGTGTGGTGTTCGTTGCGGTCGGTAGTTCAGGCGCATTTGCGTTACAGTCAGGTGGTGTGGAAATTGGTGACCTTGAAACGGGGTCTGTCGTGGGCCAGCCCTTTACAAAGCTGGATGTTGATCTTGAGTTTACGGCTATGGAAATTGGTGGAAAGAAAGTCTGGTATCCACCCACATCCATTTTGAGTCTTGTTTCTGGTGCCACAGGTGGAAGAGCAGGAAGACCCATCTTGTTCAAAGTAACCAACAATATGGACAAGGAACATGGCTTTGAGCTTTCCGCGGATTCAGCTTTTGCCGCACCGACGTCGATGCATATTAAGCTTGTTTTGGCTCCTGGCGAAACCAAATATATTGGTATTCCCATGAGTGATCTCACGTATGTGACGTCGAACAATTTATTGAATTACAAGTGTCAATTACATGCAGCCCATTTGGGTGGACAATTATTGATTTTGACCAAGTAGGCATTGCTTAGTATAAAAAAGCCCCATCCTTCGTAATAAGGATGGGGCTTTTTTAATACCTGAATTCGTATTATTAACTAAACTTCCTCATCATTCTGGCAATCCACGTTAGCATTTAACGGAATTTTTTGAGCCGCAAGCAGTTTTCCTCCTACCACCAATAATAAAAACCGACTCTCCGTCGGTTCATCCTCCGGTAAATTTCTGACGCTGGTGTTGAGATCAACAATCATTTCTTCCGCAGACTCGTTTGAAGTGTTGTTAATCACCCAGAAGTAGTGGCTCCCCTTGGGGTAGAGATTAGAGACAAAGCGGTCGATGGCAGTGGAAATCGATGGGGAAGCGGAGGTGGTGGTAGAGGAAAAGAAAACTAAAGAAAGCGCAAGAAATAGGTTTGGGAGGTAGCGCATACGAGGCCTCCATGGTATGAGGTAAAGGTTTTCTACGGGGGATGTGGCCCGGCGAAGGCTTTTTCTCCATCCTTCATCATGGCTGAAATCATATCAACTTACATGATATCTTATCGTGGCTGTGTTATTTGAGCAAATCGCGAAATGATAAAAATGCGCTTGCCTGAAGCAAAGGACCATGGCCTGAGGCAAGAGGGTTTTTAGGAAAATAAGGATATATGGAGAACAATGTTGTCTTTTCTGCAAGGTAAAGGGGTTCCAAGTAAAAAGCGAATTTTCTTTCTTCTGGTAATGGCGTTGTTTCTGATTTCCGGTGCGCTATTGTTTAATGCTCCGGAACAGACGCAAGTCATCAATATAAATTTTCCCAGCGGTGGGGTGTTGAAAGCGGAGGTTGCTGATACACCGGAAAAACTTTTATTCGGATTAGCGTTTAGAAATGTTCTCCCTCCCGGTGAGGGAATGATCTATATTTTCGAAAATTCCGGTCTCCATCGGGTCTGGACAAAAGAGTTTCAATTTCCTGTTGATGTGATTTGGGTTGATGAGAGTAAGGTTGTCGTGCATATAGTCGAAAGGGCTCTTCCTTGCAATGAAAGGCAATGCCCGTGGTATGGGCCCCCGCCTCAAGATGCACGTTATATTGTTGAAGCCAATGCTGGGTTTGTGGACCAAGCCAAAGTTCAGATAGGGGCACAGGTCACCTTTACATTGCTTGTCTCTTAGAGATGAACCGGCTATGAATGATTCAGATTTTGATCGTGGCATGGACTGCAGGGTATATGAACCGCTGAGTCCCAAAGAGGGATTTGTTTATGTTGCGAAGCTGGAGGATATCTCCAAAGGAAAGGGGCGTGTATTCAAAATCGACGGGAAAAGTGTAGCTATTTTTCGCGTTGATGATCGTTGCTTTGCTATTAATGATATCTGTCCGCACCAAGGAGCCTCTCTGGGGAAGGGCCGACTGAAGGGTTTTCTGGTTTCTTGCCCGTGGCATCATCAGCAATTTGACATTCGCTCGGGATTTGGTCCAGATGGCGGAGGCTATTGTGTGGTCAATTATGATGTAATGGTTGATAAGGGGAATGTGTTTGTTTGTTTAAAAAAACGTGATTGGTTAACAGGAGAATAGTGGACTTAACAGACGGAGCATGACCGAAGTTTTAGTCAAGGTGAGAGCATGAATATCGATGAAGTTCAAACGAAAGCGATTAAGGTTTTCCAATCGGCCACATTTATGGTGCATTTATGGGAAGATCGGACCCGCGGGGAACAATGGGTGCCAGGTTATGACCCCAAAGTGCTGGGATTAGTGGGAGATGAGTTTCTTCGAACGGTCAGTAATAATGCGGTAGATTCCGGTCAGCGCTCATTTGAATTTCGGGCGTTGGAACCCGGAACACATCATTTGGAGTTTAGTAAAAGAATGGCATGGAAGTTTACAGCAGAAGATCGACGGATTTTTAAGGTCATCGTCTCCCCTCTGTCTTCCTGAATGAAATTAGGGCATGTCGGATATCGGCTATCTCAATGGGCACTTTTCTCCATTGGAGGAGATTAGGATCTCTCCTGATGATCGTGGATTTCTATTTGGGGATGGAATCTATGAAGTGATTCGTGCCTACCATGGGGTTCCTGCCTTTTGGAGTGAGCATTTTAATAGGCTGGTTAGGAGTGCCAAAGAAACCCAGATCCATTTTTCTTTAGAACCACCACAATTTCTGCGCCTCCTTCTTTCTGGCCTTCAGCAGAGTGGATATCAGGAAGGAAAAATCTATATTCAGGTGACCAGAGGTGTCGCTCCGCGTGAGCATACTTTCCCTTCAAATGGAGAACCTACGGTCTTTTTGGCATTTCGGCAAATGGTTGGATTGCCAACCGAAGTCTTCCAGCAGGGGGTAAGTGTTATTACCCTACCTGATACTCGATGGCACCGCTGTGATATTAAAAGCCTTAATTTGCTTCCCAATGTCCTGGCTAAGCAAAAGGCCCGTGAGGCCAAGGCCTTTGAGGGGATTTTTGTAAGAGATGGACAGGTGACCGAGGGGGCTACGAGTAATATCTTTGTGGTGAAAAATGGCGTGGTTATTACTCCGGAAAGAAATCATTTAGTCCTGGCTGGTGTGACACAGCAACAGGTGGCGACCTTAGCTCAGGCAAAAGGCTTGGAGGTCCGATTTCGACCAATTCCGATTTCAGAGTTCCTGCAATCTGACGAAGTCTTTCTCGTGGGCACAACAATTGAGGTTTTGCCTGTTATTCAGGTGAATGGACAACTTATACAGGATGGAAAGCCTGGCCCCATTTCCACGGATCTACAGAAGGAGTTTTCCTCGTATGTTGCAGGGCTCACCTTGTCGTAGCTTTTTAAAATCTGAAATTTAAAAGGCTGGAGTGAATCATTGGCTGTTAATCGGTGACAATTTGCCTATTTCCCAATATTAATTTTGGCAATGCCATTTTTTTAGGGTAGTTGTGATAAATGCAATGAAATCAAACTCATTTCTTTCAGACTTGACAGCCTCAATCGATTGGATTACCTTTTGCGCTTCCCAATCTTTTCATGGAATATTATCGACTGTTTGAGTATGTAGAATACGTCTTTGTTTTGTCAGTTTATTTCACCTTAAGGAGGCCGGTCCATGTTTCACATGAAATCTAGGAAAGCGATCACCACACTTTCCATTGGATTGTTAGTCGGGGGGTCCAGTTTTTTGTCAGGGGGAACCCTCCTGGCTGAAGAAAATCAGGACAAAGTTATTCATAGCACGGGGATGGTTCATCAAGAGTCACCAGAATGGGCGGAGCGTTTAAAGGGCCAGACCATTATGGAGGACACCAAGGAAGGCCGACCGAATCGAGCTGCCATGGTGGAACGCCAACATGATCGGATCATGCTGAGAATGGAAAACGAGTCTGGCGCTCAACATGGTGACCATACAGCTACCGGTTTTTACAACACGATGACCAATATGCACCAATACGGGGCGGGAGGCCAGGATTTACTTTTGGCATCTGATCGTAATGTGGAGCCTGTTACAGCGAGTGGTGGAAATTGTCCTTCAACTGCCCCTGTCAGGGAATATGATATTTCGGCCATCAATGCCGAGATTACTCTCAATCAATGGCTTGATTACTATCCTGGCTATATGTATGTGCTGACGGAAAATATCGATAAGGTGCGGGAAGAGGAAGCCAAGAATGCTGAAGCAAGAGAGGTGGATGGCCATGGTGACCCTGGCGCGGTCGCTAACGGTCTTCAGGATCAATGGATCCAACCACTGGTGATCAGAGGAAATCAAGGCGATTGTGTGAAATTCACCTTCCGAAACCAACTTGAGTTTGGTGAGGAAGCCAGTCTTCACATCCATGGGTCGAATATGGTTATCAGCAAGACTGGGCAGCCTGCTACGACAACCAATCGCGACACCGTGGCTGAAGAAGGGCAAGTCGTAGAGATGGAATGGTACATCCATCCGGATACCCAGGAGGGTGGCCGACAATTTCATACATTCAGTAATGATCGAGAATTAACGGTCATGGGTCTTATGGGGACATTTGTGGTTGAACCGCATGGTTCCGAATATTTGAATCCGTTGGGAAACGGGGACCCAACCCCAATGGCCAGTGGGTGGCAAGCCATTATCAAAAATGGAACGGGACCTGATTTTCGTGAGTTCGTATTGATTTATCATGAGGTGGGTGACGAAGCGTTTCGTCCCGTAAACAAGCATGGTGATTTCTTACCCCAACGGGATCCTCTCACCGATGCCTATCGGCCAGGGGCTCGAGCTCTTAATTATCGGAGTGAGCCATTTGGCATCAACAACATGCATGTGCAGCATGAATATTTCGGGTTTGAAGACGAATCTATGGGATATAGTTCTTACACCTTTGGTGATGCACCAACGACGATTCCTCGATCCTATCTTGGGGATCCTGCCAAGTTCAGGTTGGTTCACGGAGGGTCTGAGGTATTCCATTCCCACCATCCACATGGCGGGACGATCCGATGGCCAAGAAGCCCACGGGCGATAGATCAAATGCCGATGTGGCATGCCGCGAAAAATGGTCCGGTTAAATATCCCGTTATCAGGACAAAAACTGACCGGGTGGATGTAGAGGTGATTGGGCCATCAGAAGCGTTGGATTTGGAGACGGAATGTGGGTCTGGCTTATGCCAACAATTGGCGGGTGACTTCTTGTTTCACTGCCATGTCGCTCATCATTACGTTGCAGGAATGTGGGGGTATTGGCGGGTATATAATACCATGCAGACAGACGACAACCGTACGGATGTCATGCCAAACCTCAGAGAGTTGCCTGATAGAAAAGGTCGGATGCAGGTGGGGGTCACTTCCGATCAATTGATTGGTAAAACCGTCGATTGGTTTGGGAAAACATTCACCATCGTGGAAAAGGGAAAGAGCAATTGGAAATCGAACCCAGCGGTCATCAATATTAAAGAATGGGTGGAAATTCAGTTGCCGACGCAAGGGAAACCCGGTCATAAGGATGACGAAAAGGGCCAAATCGTTTCTTATGATGCGACGGTTTTGGATTGGGCTTGGGATGGTAATAAAGCCATGTCTGAAAAAGAAAGCACAATCGAGAACCCAAAATACCATTCGCCTAACCCAGGAAAACGGCGCCCAATTCTGTTTGAGCCGAGGACGGGAAAGGTATCATGGCCGCATCTGACTCCACATTTCGGTAAACGGGTCATGTTCCCACCAAATCACAATCCGGCCCCATGGTTGGAAATGATTCATCAGGATGAAAATGGTCTACGAACCTCTGAGCCTGCCAAACCTGGAGAAAATGGCCGGTGGAGTTTGTGTCCGGAAAATGCCGGACGAAAATATTACAACATTCATTTCATCAATACTCCCATTGAAATGGCCGGGGCCCAGGGTAAGGAAGCTCCGGTTATTGATCCGTACGGGTTGATTTATGTCCTCCATGAAGAAGAAGAGGAAGTACGAAAAAATAACGACAAAAAATTGCCATTGGTGTTTCGGGCCAATGTGTATGATTGTGTCGACTATACGCTGACCAGCGAATGGTTGGATGACGATTTTACGAATTTCCAATCATCTAAAATTAACATTCATCCTCATTTCCTCCAATTTGACAATCAGGCATCGGATGGAGTGATTACCGGTTTTTCCTACGAACAGTCGGTCCGTCCGTTTACCATGCTGGAGAAAAAGACCAAAAAAGGCTTGCCCGTGCCTATGAATACCGTTTTGAAGGGCAAGGCAAAAAAAGGTGAGTCCAGCATTAAGGTTAAAAATGCAGCGCAATACCATGTCAATACGGAATTGCTGGTCGGTGCCGATAATGTTAAAGGCAACGAGATCCGACGCATCAAATCTATCAAAGGGGATACCATTTCCTTTGTTCGACCCCTGCAGCATGATCATCCCGCAGGGGATATCGTGACGGTGGAATTTGTGCGGTCACGTCTCTGGGCGGATGCTGACGTGGGAACGGTGTTTTGGCATGATCATGCCTTCGGGGCCACCACGTGGCCACATGGTGGATTCGGGACATTAGTTGTGGAACCGGTGGGATCAACCTACCATGATCCTAAGACTGGGAAACTAGTCAGGAGCGGTCCCATCGCAGATATTCATACGGTTGAACCGGTCGGCTATGGTGTAGATAATAGCTTCCGGGAAATGGTGGTCCAAGTTCATGATACCGTTCCACATACGGTTAATATTGTGACGGCTGGTAACCCGCCTGGGCAGCCGGTCGAGGTAGCCCTGGAAGCAGGGAAAACGGTGTCATTTATGATGCCGGAAAAAATTCTCATGACCCCAATGCCCTTCCTCAACGGAGGGACGCATACCACGGGAAGCGGTCTCAATTTCAGAGCAGAACCCATTGCCCAACGTTTGGCCGTGAATCCCGATGCTTCTAAAATATTCAGTAGCGCTGAGCACGGTGATCCGGACACGCCGTTATTGCGGGCCTACCTGGGAGATACCGTGGTTTTCCGTCTTTTGCATACCCTCATGAACGAAACGATGACCTGGACCTTATCAGGGCACACGTTTTTGAGCGAGCGATATGCCGGGGATGCCAATAGAAAAAATTCCATGCATATTGGTATTGCCGAGCGATATGACTTAGTGGTTCCAAAGGCAGGTGGTCCACGTCTGCAACCTGGAGACTATATTCATTTTAATGGACGGTCTTCCAAATTCTCTGAGGGAGGTTGGGGAATCCTAAGAGTCTTGGATAAGGAAACGGCCGATCTGAAGCCGCTCCCGTCAGGGTATTCGGGTCGAAATGAGATTCCCAAGCCTCTTCCTGTTTGTCCTGAAGAGGCTCCGGTGAAATCATTTAATGTGGTCGCCATGGACTTTCCGGGGATGAGTTTTAATCCTAGTGCTCCGGAATCCATTGAGATCGACTTTGAGAGAACCATTGAGCTGAGAAATCCTGAGGGCAAGATCTACGTCCTAGAGGATGAGGTCACTAAAGTGGCAGGTGATTACCATCCGATGCCATTGACCATTCGAGCAAACGTGGGAGATTGCATCAAAGTGAATCTCAAAAATAAAATGAAGGAGAGCCGGGCGTCATTCTCCGCAATTTCGCTGGCCTTTAATCCCAAAGATTCATTGGGGGCCAACGTCGGAAATAACCCAGGGGATCAAACGATTGCCCCAGGTGAATCAATGACGTATACCTATTATGCTGATCCTTTTAACGGGGAGATTTCATCCCTGGTATGGGATTGGGGTAATGTCATGTTAAACCCGCGAAACGGTTTGTTCGGGGCAGTCATCATCGGGCCGAAAGGGTCACAATACCGGGATCCAAAGACCGGTGCCGACATTTCTCTTAAAAATAGCTGGGAAGCGGATGTGATTGTTGATCAGACCATTCCTGGTCAAGAACACCGACGAAATTACCGTGATGTAGCTTTACTCTTTCAAGATGAAGACAACATCATCGGTACCAGCTTTATGCCGTATGTCCAGAATGTGGCCGGGCTGACCGGGGTCAATTATCGCTCCGAACCCTATCTTCATAGAGAAGAGGCCGGCTGTACGCTTGGACGCATGTTCCAACCCTGTGAGGTGGATAATCCACAAGATCCGGTTACTCCGATTATTCACGCGCATGCCGGGGATCCTGTGAGAATCCATGTGTTTGGTGCCAATAGCGAACAAAACGGGATGTTTAGCGTGGAAAAGCATGAATGGCCGATCGAACCCTTCATGCCGGGAGCCGATCAAATCAGTGTGGTCGAATTCGCTGGATCGGAAACCATCGATGTATTCATTCCGTCCGCTGGAGGGCGTGATATGCTTGCCGCAGATTATGTTTGGAATAATCAGCGCTTGCCTTACTCCCAATCGGGTCAGTGGGGTTATTTAAGGGTCCTGCCTAAAAATGACCAACGGATCCTGCCTCTGGAAAGAGGTGCCAGTGATGTCAAGCAAGCTTCAATCGACGTGGTGGAGACCGGCAGGGTGATGCCTGTGGCAGCCAAATAGCCAATTTCATCATTAAGGTTTTCCGAATGGGGGATTCGCAAGAATCCCCCATTTTTTTTCTTAAGGTTAATTAAAACGGACGTCTTTGATTTTATAATAATTGTTTCGGCGGAAACCGGCATTGAAGAAAGAGTTATGGGGTGGGGAATTTTGGTCTGAAGGTTATTATGTCGGGACCGCGAGTGAGGGAGGGTATTGGCAGGTAGTCGAACAGTATGTGCCAAAGCAAGGGGAGCCGCGAGAAGACCTACGACAGTTAACTCTCTTCTAATACTCCGTGGTCTTGCCACGGGGATATTTATTGAAATTTGAAAATGCCATCGGATCAGTTGGTATAATAAATTATTTGGAAGCCTTTCTCATGTAAGGGATATTCGGATATTCCATTTGACCTATCATTTTTTGAATTCTACTGACCAAGGATTAAACCTTTTCCGGCATTGCAGGAAGGCCGATTATTGTCGTTGCCTCAGATGCCTTGACCTCACTGAAAGGTGAAGCTACGATTTGGTCCATTAAATGACCATACTGAAATACAAATATTGGGGTTCCCAGCCAATGCCTTCTTCCCCGAACGATATGAAGAGATCAGTGCTCGTCGTTGGGATGGTGAATTCTCCAATTTTTCCATCAGTGGCGTCTTAGTCGTCGGATTAATTTGGAGGGGTCTATGCGTGAAAGACAAAGCAGAAAGTGTCTTGTGGTAATGGGCTTGATGGTGGTCGGGTTTAGCCTGATGTCCGGGATGATGGCGTGGGCATTGGACGTGTCTGACATACGGCCGGAGTGGACGGAGGAGGGCAGGAGGTTGGCTTTGCAGCGGACGCAATGGCCTACCAAAGAAAAGAGAGTGGTGATTCCAGCCGGATGGTTTACTATGGGAAGTAATAAGAAGATAGATAGGAAGGCCTATCGGCCTGAGATGCCTCAACGCCAGGTGTATCTGGATGCTTATGAGATTGATGCCTATGAAGTAACCGCTTTGGAGTATCTGCGTTTTGTCGTGGACACGGGCCGTCCGCCATTGCCGGACTGGAAATTTGACGGGGGAAACTTTCAGGAGAGTATGGCCCATCATCCCGTGATGCATGTCACCTGGTATGAAGCTGATGCCTATTGCCGATGGGCCGGCAAGCGGCTCCCTACGGAAGCAGAATGGGAAAAAGCGGCCAGGGGAACGGATGGACGAATTTATCCGTGGGGAAATACGCCGGCAGGTCTGACACGAGCCAATTTTGGGAGATCGGGTATATCCGGTCCGGTCCGTGATCGCCCCGAGCGGTTGCTTCTATATCCACCTATTATTTCTGTTGATAAGTATGAAATCGGGATCAGTCCCTATAACGTTTTCCAGATGGCAGGGAATGTCGCAGAATGGGTGAACGATTGGTACGATCCGGCCTATTATCAGACGGCTCCGGATCGGAATCCTCAAGGCCCGTCTACCGGTGAACATCGGGTATTTCGTGGGGGCGGCTGGATGGACAGTACTCCGACCGTACGGACAGCCCAGCGCAATGGAACAGCTCCTGAGACACAGGCCAACTGGCTTGGCTTTCGGTGTGCTGCTGGATTGAAAAACGACCTTACCCATTCGATCCCAACTCCTTGAAGGGTAAGTAGTGGATGTATGCTTGTTTCTGAGCTGGTTTCCATTCCTTCTCACAAAATTTATTTAATCTTTTAAACCTCTTTCTCTTGGACGTCGTGCACTGTACGAAATTCAGAGGGTTTGAATGATCAGAAAGGCTTAGAGTTGAATTTCCGATGACCCGAATGTGCTAGGGTGATAAGTGAAGAGTGATTTCACACAAGAAGAATCCTCCATACTCTTTTGAGTTGTTCGGATAAACTTTTTAAAGGCTTGAGTGTGTCGTAGCATGTGACTCGTGGTGCTTCCCGCTCAAAGTATTTTTGGGAAGCAAGCAGATATTACACATCGCTATTTTATTGGTGGGAAGTGATAGGAAGGAGGGAATTGGAATGAGGATGAGGGTTATGGTGATCGTGATGTTCCTGATGAGTGTGTCATCCATGGGATTAGCCTATCAGGAGAGCCCGGTCAGCAATGGAGGGGCAATTCAAGGCCATGTTCGCATTCTTGGGGAACGCCCAAGGCCGATGGCGTTTAATCTCGTCACGATCCCGGATGCCGTCTATTGTGGAAGAATTTCTACCGGAACTGGGTGGCGCATTGTTGAGGATTTTATTATTGGGCCCCAGGGGTCGCTAAAGGATGCGGTGGTGATGGTGAAAGGGATAGAGAAAGGCAAACCGTTTTCTTTGCCAAAGGTAGAGGTTGAAGCCATTGATTGTGATTTTTTGCCATTTGTCAATGTGTTACGCGACCAGGATGAAATAACCGTGATCAATATGGATCCGGTAGAACATGATATCCAGGGATATGAAACGGCCAGAGAACGAGGGGCCAGGGTCTTGTTTAATCGTCCATTGCCCATGAATCCCTTTCATAATGTGGTTGGTATGTTTGGAAAAAACGTCCATACCCATCTGCCCGGAAAACCGATGATTGAAAAAATTCATTTGCGAAAAGGACGGGATGTATTTGTCATGCAATGTGGTTTTCATCCCTATATGTTTTCATGGGGATTAGTGGTGGATAATCCCTATTATTCGATCTCCAAAGAGGATGGAGCCTACGAAATTCGCGATATTCCAGCAGGTGAATATCAAGTGACTGTCTGGCACCCTGGTATGAAAACCTATTTAGAAAAAACCGTTCGTGTGGAATCGGGAAAAACGCTGACATTGGATTTCCAATATGAGTCTCCCCAAGGGCGGAGAAGCGTGCATGAAATGCAGGAGAACCCGCATTTTGGACTTGAGATGCTTGGAGAGGGCGTTGAGATTATCCCGTCGTTACGACGGCAAGTTCCCTGAGGGAATGAGGTGATCATGAATAAAAATCGAATAGTAGAAATTGTGGTCATAAGTCTGCTCTGGATCACCAGTTCGACCGCTTTCGCTTATGAAGTGATTGATGTAACAGACGGGGCCACTATTGTCGGTACGGTGACCCTCAAAGGCATACCGCCTTCTCCTAAAGCGTATAACCTGGTGACGTTCCCTGATCCAGAGTATTGCGGTCGCATTTCTGATGGTCAGGGCTGGCGGCTACTTAAGGATTTCGTGGTGAATGATCACAATCAACTTCAAGGGGTCGTGATGGTGGTTGAAGGCGTTAATGCCGGAAAATCTTTTTCCCTTTCTATTCCGAAGGTGGAAGCCCGGGACTGTCAATTTCTCCCATTTACGACGGTGGTGCGTAATGAGCATGGGATTGAAGTGGTGAATATGGATCCGGTCATGCATGATATTCAAGCCTATGAGACGTCGTTGAGCCAAGGGACACGGGTGTTATTTAATTCTCCTCTGCCATTTAATCCTGGGCATCAACGCGAGAATATCCATGCGACGCATGAGCATCTGCCGGGGCAATCTTTGGTTCATCAATTTCAACTGAGCAAAGGACGAAAAACATTTGTGATGCAGTGCGGGTTCCACGCCTACATGGAAAGCTGGGCGATTGCGGTGGATAATCCCTATTTCAGCTTTACTAATGAAAGGGGAGAGTATGTCATTTCGTCACTCCCGCCTGGAAGTTATCGCATTCGCGCCTGGCATCCAAGTGTCAAACATGAGCAGATTTATGAATTTTCCGTGGAACCAAACCAAACCGTCCGGAGAGATTTTTCCTTGGAATCTCCCGTGGGTCGTTGGACGGCGCATACCATTCAGACGCCGCCGCGATTTACCGCCGCTGCCTTGGGCCATCCTGTTCTGATAGAGCCTCTGGTTGAACACCAAAGGCCATGAAATGGATAGACTTTTCCCGTCTTCTCTCCCGAACTTGTGATAAGAAGTTTGCAGGGCTCGTTGTTTGTGTCATTTTCGGAGCGGTGGCTTGGTTCCCGTTAGCCTGGGGCTTTGCCGGCTCTTCCAATTTTCCCCACAATGGTCCCACAGAATTTTCGGCGAGACTAATGTGGAAAATCGGAGGACGTATCGCCAATGCCCAGTTGTTTGTGAAAAAAGATCGGTATCGCATTGAACCGGCAGGGGGAATACGAACAGAGTTAGGTTATGCGAGTGTCCTCCTTATTCGATTGGATGAACAAAAAACCTGGTATGTGTTTTCGCAACGCCGAATGATTGTGAGCGTTCCCTTAACTTTGGATTATTTGTTACCATTTTCTGTCAAGTTGGAAGGAGAGACGAGTCGAACGGTTATTGGCGAATCCATGGTAGGCGATCAACCAGCCCTGCTCTATGACGTGGAGGTCAAAGCTCGGTCCGGCCAACTGGAACGATACTTCGAATGGGTGGATCCTCAACGAGAGATTCTCTTGAAGCTCTTAAGTCAGGATCGGGATTGGTTTGTGGAGTATCATCATGTGGTGCTTTCTTCGCAACCCGATTATTACTTTGAAGCGCCTTTGGGCTATCGAATTATTGAGGCTCAGGAAGCCCCGCTTCCGAGAGGGTAGAAATATTGATATGGCCAGGAGATGGGGGTAAACAATAAAGGATGAATCGCATTAATGCTGTGCTCGTTCTCGGTTTTCTGTGGGCTCTCTCAGGTTTGGTGTTGGCGGAAGAGGCACATGATTCAACCCTTGTTCAGGCGCAAAAAGCCTACGACCAGGGTCAATTTCAACAGGTTGTTGACCTTGTTAAGCCCTTACACAAAGAAAGTGCGCCCCTCTCGCAGGCTTCTCGTCTATACATCCTTGCATTAGCCAGCTTGGGGAAGACTCCCGAAGCCATTGAGTCCTATGAGAAATCCATCGCCGGGGAAATGCGGGAAGATGAACCGTTATTACGCCAGGTTGCCATTGCCAGTATATTGCCTGTCCGTTCCGATATGCGGGAGCAAATGCGAGGCGCTGCCTATACGGCGTTAAAGGAAATCGAATCTGATAAGGCCGTGGAATATTTAGAAAAAGGCTTAACTGATGAAAACGGCATGGTTAGAACATTGGTGGCAGAAGCATTAGGGCAAAGAAAAGCCGGGCGGCGTTCCAAGTTGTTTCGTGAAGCCTTGAAAGACGAGGCCGGTTTGGTGCGGGCAACGGTTCTGATTGGGCTTGGACAATCTGGAGACGTGAGTTTGGTGCCACTGATTGAACCATCGTTGAACGATGAGCAGCATCTTGTCCAAATTGCCGCAGCAAGAGCATTATATGAGTTGGGTCACAAGCAATACTGGGCTCGTTTGGAGCAAGGTGCGAAAAGCGAGGAAGGGTATGAACGGGGAGCGGCTATCCGTGCCTTTGGTGAATTAGGAGATCGTCGTGCAATACCGATATTGGAAAAGACTATTTCTGATTCCCAGCCCTCAATTCGCGCTGCGGCTATTGCATCCTTAGGGAAATTGGAGGCCCCTGAATCCTTACCCACACTGAAGGCAGTTTTGTTTGATCGTATTCCTGCGGTGCGGAGTGTGGCGGCTTTTAGCATGGGGTATTACGAACAACATCAAGTGTTAACCCCGTTAACCAGGGCGTTGGCCGATTCCAATTCCGGTGTGCAAGCGGCGGCCGTCGCGTCATTGCTACGGTCAGGAGCGCCCTATTCAGTGGTCAAGGATACCGTTCAGCACCTCCTCAATGACCAAAATCCGGCCATTCGGTCGGGTGCGGTTAAGGCGCTTGGAAATGGAAAAGGTCCTGACGTTCTCAATGTGCTTATTTTGGCCCTCAATGATCCATTGCCTCGGCCCAGGATTGGGGCCTCCCGCGCATTGGGTCGTATTGGCGATCGTACGCTCCTCCCGACGTTAAAGCGCCTCCTGCGAGATACGGATGAAGCGGTGCGGGTGACTGCCGCTGCCGCCATTGTGAGGATTTTGGATAAGGAGATCGGTCTTTAACCGGTTTGTTTGCGGCCCTAAGAGAGGTCTTCCTGAAGATGGACAGGTCTGACCGGATAAAGGGTGTGAACATGTTTCCCCAAACCGTGCAATGTATTAGGCACTGCTCCCCTCTCGACCAATTTTGGCGCACGATCCTCAAGTTCGTATTTATCCCGGTGACTGCGGGTATGAATCACTCATGCCGAATCCGGGGAAGTTGCAGATTGTGGATCGTGGCCGGACTCAGCGTGTTGCTTCTCGTCAGTCCCCTTCATGCTGAAATACGACCTCTTGGTGAGTCTGTCGACCATACAATTGTTCAATGGCATGAATGGGGAAATGAAGCCTTCGGACGTGCGCAGGCCGAAGATAAATTAATTATTTTGGATCTCACCGCTGTATGGTGTCATGCTTGCCATGTGATGGATCAGACGACTTACGCCAACCCTCGAATCGTACAGCTGCTCAACACCAAATTTATTCCTATTCGGGTCGATACTGATCAGCGTCCCGATTTAGATGCTCGTTACCGAGCGGGAGGATGGCCGACGACCAATGTCCTCTTGCCGACCGGAGAAATTCTTTTTCAAGCGAATGCCTTGGGTTTTGAGGAAATGGAAGCCATGCTTCTTGAGGTGCAGTCTATCTATGTCACCGACAAGGCTGTGTTGCTCAAGGAAGCCTCTCAGTTATGGGATCGGGTACAAGAGCAGGTGGAAGCCGGTCATTCCAAAGCGCAGGTGCTCCAGGCCGCTATGGTCAAGCAAAGTGTGGAGATGATGAGAGCCCAATTTGACCCAGTCAATGGAGGGTTTCGGGATGCCCCAAAATTTTTTGAACCCGAAGCCATCCAGATGGTTTTGGCCTATGGCTTCTTTGAGGATGATCCAGGGTTACTCAAGATAGGATTGGATACCTTAAAAAAACAAGTGGGCTTACTTGATCCCGTTTGGGGCGGGTTTTACCGCTATGCTGAACAAGCAGATTGGAGCCAACCGCATTTTGAAAAGATGTTGTCGATTCAAGCTCTGAATCTTCGCAATTATGTTGAAGCCTTCCAACTCACCGGAGATCTTCAGTTTAAACGCATAGCCTTGGCGCTTATTGAATATGTTTCGCGGTTTTTAACCGATCCGGAAACGGGATTGATGTACGAAAGTCAGGACGCCGACGTCAGAGGAACTGAAGGGATGGGGTCCATGTCTGGAGCCGAGTACTATTCTCTCAATGAGAACAAGCGATTGGCCATCGGGATCCCGAATGTGGACCAACGCGTTTTCACAGGGAGTAATGCGTTGATGGCATGGGCCTATTTGCATGCCTCCGTGGTGTTGGAGCAGGTCGAGATAGGGGACTTGGCTCTTCAGATGTTGAGCCGGTTATTTGAGAAACGTTTTGACGAGAAGAAGGGACTTGCTCATGGCGAGACGGGAGATGGGCTCAACCTTTATGGTTTATTATCGGATCACATACTGTTTGGCCAAGCGTTACTTGAGGCCTTTAGAGTGACCGGGCAATCTCAATTTTTGCAAAATGCTGAAGCCCTTGCCGAAGTGAGTCGTCGGATATTACAAGATTCCGCGAATGGGGGATTTTTTGATCATCCACAGATGCCAGGTAAATTTGGTCTTCTGAGCTTCCCAACCAAACCGGTGAAGGAGAATCTCCAAGCCGTCCTCTGGTACCTCGATCTTTTTCATTTGACGGAGAAGCCGGCATATCGCTCCATCGCTGAGAGTACGTTGCAGGCCATGGTCATGTCCCGGCAACCTCTTCCCCTCGCATTGTCCGGATTGGCTATCGATCAATGGTTTCGAATTCCGATTCATATTGCGGTGGTGGGAAATTTTGACGATGCCATGACGAAAGTCCTAATGGTGGAAGGTCAGCGAATGTTCTGCCCTGGAAAAATTATGAAAAGGTTTGACCCCAAGGAGGGACCGCCGAAATGGGGTGACATTATTTTTCCCTATGACGAACGACCCGTCGCGTTTGTCTGTACTGACCGGATGTGTTCTGCTCCGGTCTTTCATGCAGAGGACATGAAAAAGAGTGTGGCTGACATGATGGCCGTACTCAGGGACCCTGTTCAAAAATGAGCGATGCTGCCTTATTGCCAGTCTGTCGATTTTTAGGAAATTATCGTGTGTTTAAACCTTTTCATTTTTCCGCGAACTAAAAGGCCTAAGGTTTAGCACAAAGGACCTAGTTCTTGTTGGGTTTCTTGACACGTTTTTTTTATTCCTGATATATACGGAAGTGGGTGCTGTCGGACGATCCATTTAAAGATCAGCTTTTTTATACCTGGCCGGGGTAAAAGGGGTTGATCTTATCAAGTTAGGTTGTTTTACCACGTCAACTCAATTTTATTCTTAACTAGGAGGAAGAATTATGAGGAATCGTCAGTCTTTAACTATGTCTTTTTTAGTGGGCTGCATTCTTATTGCTGCCCCTTTAGTTGCCCAGGCGGGGGGAACTATTAAAGGGAAAGTCACGTTTACTGGAGCAGTTCCCCCACCGAAAGAATTCGCGTTTTCGAAATTTCCCAATGTGGAATTTTGCAAAAAAAATCCAAGCAAGGATGCAGACGGAGATACTCGGTTGCTCAAGGAAGTGGAAGTGGATGGAAGTAAGGGTTTAAAGAACGCGGTGGTGTCGGTTCGTGATATTGAAGACAAGGGATTTACAGGTAAGGCCGACAAAGAGGCCCCGCAATTGGTAGAGGCCGAATTGTGCGAGTTTAAGCCGTATACGGGAGTAGCCGTGAGTAAGGGCCTGTTTAAGGTGGTCAATAATGATTCCGACCCAAGCGACCCGAAATCAGCGGAAGGTGTGTTGCAC
>JBATLR010000028.1:0-5495 GCA_049289415.1 Nitrospirales bacterium | reverse complement strand
CCTTCGGACAAAGCGTCGTCTATGGGTTCGGAAGTGGACTTGGCTGGGCGCTGGCTATCGTGGCCTTCGCCGGTATTCGGGAGAAACTGAAATACAGTGACGTTCCCGAAGGACTCCAAGGCCTTGGCATTGCTTTCATTACCTGTGGCTTGATGGCAATGGGATTCATGGCGTTCTCGGGAATGAAATTTTAAAGAATAGTATAGAGACAGTGCAATTTCTTTTCACGCAATCGAACGTTTTTTATCTCAGAATTACCCCCAATGTTTGAAATCATTTTAAGCGTCGCTCTCTTCACTGCTGTGATCATTGTGTTGGTTATCATGATCCTTGGTGCCAAATCCAAACTGGTGGCCTCAGGAAATATTAGCGTCCTCATTAATGATGAGAAGACCATCCAGATTCCAGTTGGCGGAAAACTGCTCACTGCTTTAGCTGACGCGAAAATCTTTCTCGCATCTGCCTGTGGAGGTGGGGGCTCCTGCGGAACGTGCCGTTGCAAGGTGTTCGAGGGTGGAGGCGCCATCCTCCCCACGGAAACTTCTCTCATCACCAAGCGCGAGGCAAAGGAAGGTGAACGTCTTGCCTGTCAGGTGACAGTGAAGCAGGACATGAAGATTGAAGTCCCAGCGGAAGTTTTTGGAATCAAGAAATGGGGATGCACGGTCCGGTCGAATCCGAATGTCGCGACCTTTATCAAGGAACTTACCTTAGACCTGCCAGATGGGGAGAGCGTGGAATTTCGGGCAGGAGGTTATATCCAAATCGAATGTCCGCCGCATGAAGTAAAATTTACCGACTTTGAAATTGAAGAAAAATTTCGCACGGACTGGGATCACGCCAATCTCTGGCGATTTAAATCGAAGGTGACTGAACCGGTGGTGCGGGCGTATTCCATGGCCAATTATCCAGAGGAAAAAGGCATTATTATGTTGAATGTAAGAATTGCCACTCCGCCTTTTGGCTCAACGGATCATATTCCCCCCGGAAAAATGTCTTCGTATATCTTCAACCTGAAGCCAAAGAATAAGGTCACGATTTCCGGACCCTTTGGGGAGTTTTTTGCGAGGGACACGGATAAAGAAATGGTCTTTATTGGAGGCGGCGCGGGCATGGCTCCCATGCGCTCTCATATTTTCGATCAATTGAAGAGAATTCACACCCAAAGAAAAATATCCTTCTGGTATGGGGCACGAAGCCGACGAGAAATCTTCTACGAAGACCATTTTAATCAACTTCAGGCGGAGCACGAAAATTTCAAATGGTTTCTGGCTCTCTCAGACCCCAAGCCCGAAGATAATTGGACCGGGCACACCGGGTTCATTCATCAAGTGCTCCATGATCAGTACCTCAAAGACCATCCAGCGCCCGAGGATTGTGAATATTACATGTGTGGGCCTCCGGTTATGAATACGGCGGTGATCGCGATGCTGGAGAACCTTGGGGTCGAACGCGAAAACATTCTCCTTGATGATTTTGGCGGGTAGAGAAATGTAGAATTCCGGGTTCATATTTCAGGAGTTCGAGTTAAAGAAGTTTAGAGTTTCGCTTTTCGCAAAAGGGGTAGGCAGTGGGCAGTCGGTACAGAATGCATACATGGCCATTCTCATACTGTTTATCGGTGATCTGTTTTATTCTGGTTTCCTGTTCCCAAGAAAAGGAAAAACCCGGGTTAATGGAGTTGACTGGTTCCACCATGGGGACAAATTACACCGTGAAAGTATCAAATCTTCCCCCAGGGTTCACGCCGGCCTCAATTCACAGTGAAATTGAAACGATTCTGAATCGCATCAACGGAAGGATGTCCTCTTATCAGGAGCATTCAGAACTTTCCAGTTTCAATCGGGCCAAAACCACCGACTGGATACCAGTCTCTTCCGAAATGGTGTTTGTGGTGGAGGCTGCACTACAGGTCAGTCGGTTAACCGATGGAGCCTTTGACATCACAGTTGGTCCCCTCGTCAATCTTTGGGGTTTTGGACCACCAGTGCCAGAAACGGATTTTCCTACAGATGAGATGACTCAAAAGATTTTGCAAACCGTAGGCTATCAGCACATATTTATACAAAATACACCGTCGGCTCTGAAAAAAGATCACCCTGATGTTCAGATTGATCTTTCAGCCATCGCAAAAGGCTATGCCGTTGACCAGGTGGCGGAATACCTCGAATCTCTAGAACTCCACGATTACCTTGTCGAAATTGGCGGAGAACTAAGGGGTAAAGGAATTAATAGCCAAGGGAGAACGTGGAAAGTTGCTATTGAGAAACCTGACCCGAGCCAAAGAGCCATTCACGGTGTCGTTCAATTACAAAACATGGGGATGGCTACTTCCGGTGATTATCGGAACTTTTTCGAAAAGAATGGACAGCGATATTCCCATACCATTGATCCTCGAACTGGAAGGCCCATTACCCATAATCTCGCATCGGTGACGGTGCTCAGCGACTCAACCATGCAGGCTGACGCGCTAGCGACGGGCTTGATGGTGTTGGGCCCGGAGGCCGGATTCCAGCTAGCCGAGCAGGAGAAACTCTCTGCGCTTTTCATCACTAAGGAGACCGGGGGTTTTCATGAAAAGGCCACTTTACAATTGAGGTTGAGTCAGAAAATGGTTCAAACCTAGGACAACCTATGGAAATTTTTCTGATAAGTTTTATTGTAATCGTTCTTGCTTTCCTAGGAATGGGTGCGGGTGCTCTAGTGGGAAAAACAAATATCAAAGGCAGTTGCGGGGGGCTTAATACACTGGGACGGTTGGGTATAGACTGCACAGGTTGTACGGAACCCTGCGATCCGGATAAAGATGAAAAAATAATTGTGCAGTCTTTAAGCCAGCATTCCGAGACCTCGGGAGTCTGCCCCCAGACGCCGGTTTTCTCTCGAAGATCAAGCACGGGGAGGCCATATGGAAAGAAAACTCACCGTTAAGGAGTTTATGGGAGCAAGCCTGGTGACGTTTTATCCAGACCAGGAAATTAAAGAGGCCATACAGGCATTACTGGAATATAAACTCTCTGGTTCACCCGTCGTAGATAATAGGGGAAATTTGGTTGGGTATCTTTCCGAGAAAGATTGTCTGAAAGTCGCCCTGAACGCGGCTTATCACGACCATTGGGGTGGAAAGGTTTCGGATTTCATGGTTCACCATGTGAAAACCGTTGATCTCGATATGGACATAATCGCTCTGGCCGAAAAGTTTCTGAAAGATCCGTACAAACGCTATCCGGTAGTCAAAGGCAATCGATTGGTCGGGCAAATACACCGTCGTGATGTTCTGAGGGCCCTTCTTGTGGCCTGGTCTCAGTGGGGGCATTGATACACCCAGTTTCATGTTGAATTCCCTTGATATCGATATCCCAGGTAACATCATCGGCACATGAAGGCGATCCAACTTCAAGAAACTGGTTCTTTCGACAGCCTGAAATTGGTAGAGATTGAGACTCCGTCTTCAAGGGACACACAGATCTTAGTACGAATGGTAGCCATTTCTGTCAACTACGCAGACACACTGATTCGAAAAGGAACCTACTCTATCATGCCACCTCTGCCAACCATTCCAGGGCTGGAGGGCAGTGGGGTCGTTGAGAAAGTCGGACCGCAGGTTACCCACGTTCTTCCTGGACAACCGGTCATCGTCTTTCACCCGCACTGTTATGCCGAATATGTTTTGGCTGACTCACAAACCGTATTTCCAATTTCACACCAAATAAGACTCGATAAAGCCGCCACTCTTTCAGTAGTGTATCTAACGGCTTACCACTTGCTGTTTACTATGGGAATGATCAGACCAAGACAAACGATCCTTGTCCATGCGGCAGCGGGCGGAGTGGGAACCGCCCTGGCCCAATTGGCAACTGGCAAGGAGGTTACCCTTATCGGCCTCACCAGCTCGGAGGAAAAGGCACGGCATGCCAAAGATCAAGACTTTCATTATCTTATTAATACTAAAGAAAAAAACATTGTTCAGCGGGTCCACGATCTGACAGCAGGACAAGGAGCGGACTTGAATTTGAATTCGGTCGCCGGGGACACCTTAGCCCGAGATATCGAGATGCTCATACATTTTGGGCAGGTGATTTGGTATGGCTTTACCGGAGGGGCCCCCGAGGGAAATTTGACTGATCAATTGCTTCCACATCTTGGAAAGAGCGTGGGCATTAGATTTTTTTCTCTGTCCAGCATTGTCCAGTCAGATGGTCGAATGATGAGAGACACGATGAATCACCTCATAAAAAAGCTTGCTAGCCAGAGAATTAAACCATACATTTTTGAACGGCTTTCACTTTCCGATGCAGGAAGAGCACATGAGCTATTAGAATCCAGGGCGGTAATGGGAAATATTATTTTACAACCCTCAATGATGTAATGACGTCCTGGATGACGATTAATCCCTACGGGAATGATCCCTTCATCAGAGTATAAATAAGAAAGAGAGGCAGGGGTTCGAAGTTGCTTAGGGTATCCCTCCCCACAGTAGAGGGCTACGCTCGCCTTTCTATTTATTTGGTGATTTGGGGGATAGAAGTGTGCGCCTCAATTCCTGCCCCGTGGCCCTCTGAAATTTTCGGGATTTTTGAGAAAAGTTTTTTTGAACTGTTTCAGTATCAGATGTATGCAAGCGAACCGGATCGGGCAGACACAAAACTCAGCAGAATGCTGGGGGAAACCACTGGGGCATCGACCGGCAGGTAGACAGTCATCGGTCAACCGCCCCGATGTTCGGTAGTCGCACGGATGCTGCAGATTGGGTACGGTTAGGCATTACTGTCGGCAACTGCCGTATTTATGCTGCTTGCTTGCATCATAATAATGACGAAAAGAACCGAGCGACCGAGTCCCTGGACCGGACAGCGGGGTTACGGCTTCGTCGGCATTGAACTCGGTGCAGTGGGTCAGATCCTCCGAGAACCTCCCAGGCATAAATCCCGTTCTTTTACGTATCCCTCGCAACAGAGTTGATTCCTCGTGCATCGAATAACATACCTGAGGCCGGTTCCGGCTCCACCGTATGCTCAACCGCCGTTTGGCAAAAATCATCGGTTTTTCTCAGCACGGTCCCTTGGCACCGCTGATCGCCACGTCACCAAGCCTACTGTTGTAACCAAAAGGGGCCATCAATCATTTCGATTGATGGCCCCCATAACTCTTAAACACTCAACTGTCCGATGAGGTTATTCTGCCATCTTCAGATCGATTACCGTCCCATCCTCATTCAGCTCCACCACAACAAACGAACCTTCAGGAATCGGTTTGGTCTTCACCTCCATCCGCTCCAGCGGAAACACTTGCTCCCCTTCCGGCGTCCAGAGCTTGATCTCTTTCTTCGTCTTCCCGGCATAGATGAGTTTGCCCAAAATCAGACGGTGCTTCCCTGGTACATTCTTATGTTTTCCATGATGGTCGATGACCATGTTCTCTTCATTAAGCCAGAGTGTCACCTCGTCACCTACCTCGGCGTCGGCAGGAGCGGTGTTGGCGCTGATGGTGTATTG
>JBATLR010000027.1:0-2080 GCA_049289415.1 Nitrospirales bacterium | reverse complement strand
TTAATGGGCGCCACGGTCTTGTTGCTCATCAAGGCAGTCCTGGTGGCGCTGATGGTACGATTATCGGGTATGGACACCTTGACTGCCTGGCGGACCGGATGGCTATTGGCGGTGGGCGGTGAGTTCGGGTTCGCTCTGCTCTCCATTGCACTGGATGTGGGTGTGATCCAAGCAAAAATCGGTCAGATTGTGCTGACCTCTGTGTTATTTTCTATGATTGTTGCCCCCTTTCTCATTCGGTATAACCAGGTGCTTGCCCGCTGGTGCACACCTCGTCCGGCCCGGGAGGGGAAGGATGCTGTGCCCCAAGTCAGTATCGATACCCTCGGGCCTCTTCGGGATCATGTCATCATTTGCGGGTACGGGCGCATCGGTCAGAGTGTGGCCCACCTTCTGGAAGAAGAAAAAATTCCGTATGTGGCATTGGATCTGGATCCGTCCAGAGTAAAGGACGCAAATATCGCCGGCGAGGGCGTCTTTTACGGAGATGCTTCGGAACGCACCATTCTTGAAGGGGTTGGTGTCGGCACGGCCCGGTTGGTCGTGATCGGTCACGCCGATGTGGCCTCCGCTCATAAAACGCTACATCACCTTCGCGCCTTACGTCCGGAACTTCCGATCATGGTCCGCACTCGCGATGAAACCCATGTCGATGAATTGCGTGCGGCTGGTGCGACGGAGGTGGTGCCGGAGACACTGGAAGCAGGTCTCATGATTGCCGCACATGCCTTGGTGTTACTGAATGTGCCTATCTCCCGTGTGGCACGCCGTATGCGGGAACAGCGAAATGGGCGGTATCATTTATTACGTGAGTTTTTTCTAGGCGATAGCCTGTTGGCCTACACGAGGCAGGAACACAACGTCGACCGCCTTCGCCCGGTGGTTCTGCCGCAGGACAGTTCTTTTGTGGGACACACATTAAATGAACTGAATCTCAATGGCGTCGCGATTGCCGCTTTGGTGCGGGAGGGGCAACGGCAGCTCATGCCGTCAGGTGAGACCAGGCTGGAGGCAGGGGATGTCGTTGTGTTATTCGGCTCGCCTGATGATCTACAGCGCGCTGAACGCGCCCTGCTCGAATGACGTGGATATGAACCTAGCGGCATTATCGACTGAATTCGTCATGGAAGCCTTACGTATCCCGCAGTGGATGGGTGCCGCGCCATAACTCCACGTGTCCCGCCCGATTCTGTATTGAACGTCTCATGAGCTTCATCGCCATGTCTTTGACAAACGTCTACATATTCAGCATATTGCTATTGGTACTTCATTCGACCCAACTGATCTTTATTGTTGTGAGGCATTTCTATGGCAACATGGCTCATTCCGGCACTTAAAGCCGTTCTTCCACATATCGGGACAATTATTTCGGCCACCGCTCCAGCATTTACAAAAAAAGCAACGGCTCCCACCACGGATCAGACGCATCTATTGCAGCAACAGATCAGCGAATTACAAGGAGCCGCCTCTCAAAACGCCACGCATGTCAAAGAACTCGCCGAACAATTGCAACGCACCGTTGCGGCCCTCGAACAGGCCGCCTCAGTGGCCACATCCAATCAGCAGCGCGCCCTGCAACTCAGTCTTGCGGCGATCGCCCTATCCGCTATCTCCATTTGTGCCGTGCTCTTGCATGTTCTCTTCCTTTAAGACCGTATTCGTCGCCTAAGAGAATCCGCCATGCCACTGAACGGTGATGCAGTTAGGAGGGATGCGATAATTTTTGATACTCTTATGAGCTTTGGTAACATGTGAGCACAAAGGCGACAATTCTGCCATTTCACAAAAAAGGAGATAGAGTTCTGAAAAAGATTTATCTTATCATCTGTATAAGTTTGTTTTTGATGAGCAACCTTTTGGCAGCGGCTGAATTAATAAATGAACCAATCTGGATGGAACATTTCCCTCCCTATTATTATCCGCATGAAGCAGTTGTCTGGGCCGGTGTTCCCATTCAATGGATTAATGCGACCGCGTCTCCTCATACCGTCCAACATGATGATTGTGGAACAGAGAAACCGTGTCTGTTCGATTCCGGGAAGGTCGCACCCGGAAAGACGTACACCCTCCCAGGGCTACC
>JBATLR010000026.1:0-15107 GCA_049289415.1 Nitrospirales bacterium | reverse complement strand
GTCAAAAGGGGTTGCGAAGAAGAGCCTAACCGGTTAGATTGAAAAACTAACACGTAACAGTCGGGCCTACCTTACGCTCGCAGGAGAAGTTCGGAGGCCTTTTTTATTTCCGGTCCGTTGAGACAGACTACGGTTTTGTCCTTGCGGGTTTTGGCAATTGAATACTGTATGGACAGAGGAAATCGCCAGACCGTTATTCACTTGCACCCATTAATCTAATGGTGGTGAGGGCAACAGCCCTCTAGGAGGTGTTTTGATAATGATTCGGAAAGCGACGATGCCCGGTAGCACGCAAATGTATGGGGATAATCCCATAGCCCAACGAAAAACGGATTTATACAAACAGGAGTATGTTCATAGTTTTGTGCAAAAATGGGACGCCTTGATTGATTGGGAGGCCAGGGCCTCGAGTGAAGGGGACTTTTTTATCCGGATTTTGAAGGAACGGGGCGTCAAGCGTGTATTGGATGTCGCGACGGGAACAGGGTTCCATTCTATCCGGCTCTTACGTGCCGGGTTCGAAGTCACGAGTGCAGATGGCAGTCCTGAAATGTTAGCTCAGGCATTTGAAAATGCCCGACGAGCCGGGTTTATTATGCGAACAATCCATGCTGATTGGCGCTGGTTAAGCCGGGATATCCACAATAAATACGATGCGGTGATTTGTCTGGGGAACTCTCTGACTCATCTCTTTTCCGAGCAGGATCGGAGAAAAGCCTTGGCCGAATTTTACACCGCCCTGAGGCACGATGGGGTGCTGATTCTGGACCAAAGAAATTACGATGGAATTTTAGATGAGGGGTTTACCTCGAAGCATGTGTATTACTATTGCGGAGACAATGTCAGTGCGGAGCCGGAACATGTTGATGAAGGACTCGCAAGGTTCAAGTATACCTTTCCCGATGGAGCAACTTTTCATTTGAATATGTATCCGCTACGGAAAGAATATACGCGTCGGCTCATGAATGAGGTTGGCTTTCAGCAGGTAAAAACCTATGCGGATTTTCAAGAAACGCATAAAGTTGAGGACCCTGATTTTTATGTGCATGTGGCGGAAAAACTCTATAAAAATGAGGAACGTCCGACCACGATCATGAGCAAATTTGGGAATTTGAATTATTCCACCACTGTGGATACGGCTCGAGACTATTACAACAGTTCGGATGCCGACCGTTTTTATGCCACGATCTGGGGTGGAGAAGATATCCACATTGGATTGTATGTATCCGACAAGGATTCGATTTTCGATGCGAGCCGACGAACCGTGGAGAAAATGGCGGCTTCTGTCAAGGATCTTGATGCAACGACACGGGTGTTGGATATTGGGTCGGGGTACGGAGGCTCAGCGCGTCATCTCGTGAGACAATACGGATGCCAGGTTGGATGCCTGAATTTGAGTGAAGTCCAAAATAAACGGAATCGGGCACTGAATCAGAAAGAGAATATTAGTTTAGCGATTAATGTCATTGACGGGAACTTTGAGTCGATTCCCATGCCGGATGGGAGCGTAGATGTGGTGTGGTCGCAGGATGCCATATTACATAGCGGAAATCGGGAAAAGGTGTTTCAAGAGGTTCATCGGGTGTTGGCCAAGGGCGGACAATTTATTTTTACCGATCCGATGAAGAGTGCGACTTGTCCCCCTGATGTGCTGCAACCGATTTTAGATCGTATCCATTTGGATTCGCTGGGGTCGATTGAATATTATCGGCAGCTGGCCGCCCAATTAGGGTTTCAAGAAATTCGGGTTGAGGATCTTTCTGAAAATCTTGCCGCGCATTATGGGCGAGTACTGCAGGAATTAACGGTACAACACCATGCGCTTATTCAGGTTTGTACGGAAGAATATCTGGCTTCTATGAAGGTGGGACTTCAGCATTGGGTTCAGGCTGGGAAAAGTGGCCATCTCAGTTGGGGGATTTTGCACTTTCAGCGAGACTAACAGAGGAAGGGACCTCCGCCAGCGTACGCGCCACTCTCCGACACGGGAGTTGGACTATATTACCGTTCGATTTTTGGTGGTTTGGCCGGCATAGCTATGTCACCGCTCTTGCCAAAGCGGCCTTCCCCTCCCTCCCCTAACACATTGGAGGTGTCGGTATATTCAATCTCTCTGGTCTCTTTGCTGATGCCTTCTGTTGGTTTCCATCCGAGTTTATCCAGTGTGTCTAAGACCGTTTTTTTGAGGGCACCACCGGCCGTCATTCGAGTGGTGGCAAATGCCAGAACCCGCTCGCTTTCTTGCTGGACTTTAGACAAATCCGGGTCATGGAGGAACCATACGAGTGGCTCAATGGCTGCGTCTCCAATCAACACCAAGGAATTGGCCGCATAATCACGAAGGACCAGGTCTTTGAGTAACAGCACTAAATCCGGAATGACTTTGGGATGGCGGAAATGACCCAGGGCTGTAGCAGCTGCTTCTTTAATTAAGAGGTCTTCGCTAATAATACAGCCAGGGGTTGGCTTCCCCGCTTGGTGTATGCCCTTACCCTTTAACGCGTCCAGGACGGGAGGATAGGCGCGAGGATCTCCGATCATGCCGAGGGAAGCAATTGCATGGCGTTTAACGGTACCGTCTTTCATGGCTTCCATGAGGGCATCTACTGCACGGGCATCGCCAATATTGCCCAAGGCGATAGTGGCATCTTCGCGAACCGCTCGATCGGGGTCTTTTACCATGTCGATCAGGGCATCGACGACACGAGCTTCACGAACCCACACCCGCCCCATTTGATAGTCCGTCGTCATGCCCCCTAGTGCCCGAACGGCGTGACAGCGCACAACGAAGTGAGGATCTTTGAGGGACTCCAGTAGGGCATCGACTGATTCTTTCCCAATGTACATCAATGCGGTTCCGGCGGTTTCGCGCACGATTTTGGATGTATCTTTAAATAATTTAATCAGGGTTGGAATGGCCTTTGGGTCTCCAATTTTTCCTAAGGCTTCGGCTGCGGCACTCTTGACTGCACCATCCCGGTCGCGACACACCAGGTTCAATCCTGGTACGGCCTGAGGGTCACGCAATTCACCTAACGTTTTAGCGGCTTGTTCTCGCACCCGCCACCGCTTGTCTTTCAAGCCAGTCAGTAATTGCGGAATAACGCATTTTCCCATGGAGGCCATGGCTTTTACTGCTTCAGCTTGCACTTCCATCATATTGTCATTGAAAAGCGTAATGAGACCTTCAACGGCCTTTTCTCCGCCAATTTTGGCTAACGCCCAGCCGACATAAGTTCGAACCGACCAATAGTCGTCTTCAAGGGCGATCAGAAGGGGTTCTAACGTTTTCGGATCACCCTTTTCGGCAAGGGCCTTGGCGGCCTCTTCGCGAGTGGCATCATCGGCATCTTCGAGGGCATCAATCCAGTCTTGCACAGAATTCGGCATGATCTTCCTTTTTATCCCTTCCGACTTATTTCGGGTAGTCGGGTTCTTGTGGATAGGGTTGCGTATGGCTACAACGAATTGTCAGGACCTGTGTTCCTCGTCCATCTACACATTGATCAAGTGTTGGCGAGAATTCCAATGTTCCAGATAAGGTCACTTTGAATAAAAAATCAAACGTAAAAGTCCCAAAACGATAATCTCCAGGCTTGAGGTTTAAGGTCCTGGATTCCGAGGTTTTGTATGCGTCCATATTGATGGGATCTTTTGTCCAAATCAACGGAGTGATACCGGGTACGTGCCACCAGGTTGGGGGAGTGAGTGCATTCGGATTCACGGTAATAGGAAACTCTCGCAACAGAGGGTTGATAGGATCTGCTGCGTGCCCGTGGTGAACAAGCAGAGGAGAAATGCCCATCAGAAACAGGCAGAAAATCCCATGTCGGATTTGACGGGGCAAGTATGTTCGAATCATGGTCTTATTGTTTTTTTTGTGGTTCATTGTCGGTGGTCCGTCTTTCTGGAACAGCTTGGAAAATATCACCAATCGCGTGGCTGTCCCATTCAGTATGCGTTTCAAGCCCGAGGGCATACATGATAGTCGCTCCGGTATCTAATAAAGAGACCGATTGGGTGATGGGATGATTTCTTTTAATATTCGCGCCCCAGGCAATCCAGGGAATGGTGGCATCTAACTCAGGAGTCGTAAGGCTCGTCGAGACTGTTTTGCCTCCCCCAGTCGGGGGAGAAAGAGGTCCGCTATTCAGGCCAGTAATAATCACCATGGTTTTGTCCAAAACGCCAAGTTCTTTATACGTTTGGATGATTTGTTCCACAGCGGTATCAATAGACATTAAGGCAGCAGAATATTTTTCGGAATCCCACCCGTATTTCTGTCCGACCTTCACCGCCGTAGGCAGATGTACTAATAAGAGGTTTGGCACTCCAAAAAGCCGGAAGCCATAGCCTTTCTCACTGGTAACTTTTTCTAAGAAGTCTTTAATGTATGCCGACGCTCTTTCGGGCGTGCATTGGGGTTTGGTGTAGCCACAGACTTGGGAGTCGACGTAAATTTCCGGTCGAACTAATTGATAGAGTCGTTCATCCATAAGAAAGACGCCCGTGTCTTTTCCTCCAGCCAGATCCATGTAGTCAAAGACCGTGGGTGAGCGCATAAATGACCGTGCAAAATCGTACGTTTCCCATGCGGCGGTCACCCGATGCTTCTCGACTTGAAGGCCGGTGAGCAGGGAGGCCATCGCCGGAACGGTGAGAGGAGGGGTAATGGATTGAGCAGACCAGGTCACAGCTCCATCCTTGGCTAACTGAGCCAGGTTCGGAGTCGCGCCGTTTTGGATGGATGATGATTTGATCCCCTCCAGCACGACCAGAATAATGTGTTCGGCTTGTGCGGCGGAAGCAATCGAGGCTGTTCCTCCGATTAGCGGAAGCCAGGCCACACTCCATGCTAGGAAAACGCACCGAATGAGTTTACCACGACGATGTTGTTGAGGACGTAGTTGGGAAGTACTCATAATTTCTGCCCTGCTCCACGACAAGAAAATAAAGATGAAATTGGTAAAGAACCTTTATTGTATATCATTAGGAGAATTCTCCCTCACTTGTGAGGAAAGTGATCGAAACTGAACTTATCATGCAGATTTTCAGGCGGTCAACCAACTGAGAAGGCCAGGATTTTCTTTCCATTAAAATTAGCAGATCAAAAATTTTCAAGCATCTCTTGCCCTGGGTGGAGGGTATCCATTATGAATGGGGCCTCACACACAGATGATTTCCAATGCCCCACGAAAATAATTTCCAACATGCGAATTATTCAAAGTCGGACCCTGGAGTACGGGTAGGCTATCGAACCTTTCAGCCTGGATCGGGTTCAGATTCGCCTTCATGGGGCCAGGCAATGGTTGGCGTTGGCGAGCAAATGGCCCGATCTCGAGTGAAGGGAATTCTCTTTCTCAATGGCCTGCCATTTATGGATCTCTTCGGTGCGGCCAGATTGGATGAGGTTGGAGGGTTAAAACGAGGATATTCCCGAGGAATATCTGGCTTGGAATCGTTGTTGGCTCTCCTTCGCCCTGCTACAAGCGGTATTTGTCTTCCAGAGGATCCTATTCACCCTCCTGTAGCGAACGATGAACCAACTTACGGGAGGGTAGACCTGCTCGCTCAGGAAGCAGGAAATTTTTCTTCGTCGTATGTACGGAAATTTGAACTCGCCCTGACTCAGGGGAGCGGCCAATCTATTCCTTGTGGTCGATACCTTTGGTCTTCGATTAATCATCATGTTGGCCGCGTCGAAGCCGCCATGCATCTTTTGGTGTATCTTCAAAATTGGGTTTCTAGGCTTGATCTAACAAGGGATGACCGGCTTCTTCTCGTTGGTCATGGACATGCGGGTCAGGTCCTGGCCTTATTGTCGAATATTCTAGCTAGAGGAGAATCGGAAATGAGGGGGCGCGTTTTTGAGATTTTGGCCAAATTCTGGCAAGCGTGCCCTTCAGCCGATCGGTCCGTAGAACAGCTCGAACGCTTGTATGGTCTTGTCATGGATCAAACGGTGTTAACAGGCGCAACGGTCGATGTCGTCACGTTGGGAACTCCGGTTCGCTATGGCTGGGATACCGATGGAATTGGTCATCTGCTGCATTTTGTGAATCATCGTGAGATTCGAACTGATGGCAAGCGTTGGTTGGCGAAAATGGAATTACCTCAAATTGCGTGGGAAATGCCCTATCAAACTGGTGGGGATTACGTACAGCAATTGGCTGTGGCTGGCACGGATATGGTTCCGAATAATCCGGAGGCTGAGCAGGCCAATGTTGATTTCAGAGAAATTTTTGAACCCTATGACGGCTTTGAGCGGTGGCTGGAATGTACTCGGCGTGGGACACGGTGTGCCAATGACGGACAATGTCTGTTGGTGGAATATGGAGTTCAGGCCGAGGAGTCTCCTCGACAGCACTTATTCGGTCATGCATGTTATACCCAGAGCCGGGCCATGTTATTTCTAGCGACTGAAATCGCACAGGCATTCTATTCACCGAAGAGTCATTGATTGAGTGAAAGAATCATTTTGGTCCCAGACGCGGTGGTGATGTTCTGGGGTTTTTCATTCGATGGGCCATGAGGCGTGTTGCCTCTGTTTCGCCTTTCGCGCTGGGCCGTTAGTCGCACTTCTTTATAGATCCAAAGACACATTGATTCTCTTTGAATCCCTATGATATCAACACAGGGCTTGCCAAGGGGTTTAAAAAATCCCTACTGACTTAATGAAATTGTAAAGTTCCCACAACCCTTATATTTAAGAGATAGGCCCTTATGATTGTTGGCGTCCTTCGAGAAACATATCCTGGTGAACACCGAGTGGCTCTAGTTCCAGCTGTACTTCCCTCGCTGAAAAAAGGGGGAATGGATGTCATGGTGGAATCCAAGGCTGGAGAGCAAGCGGGTTATCCTGACTCTGCCTATGTCGAAAAAGGGGCAACCATTGCCTCATCTCGGGCACAGGTGTTCGAAAAGGCTGATTGCGTTGTTCAGGTGCGGTTGTTAGGAGCTAACCTTACCGAAGGTCAAGCAGACTTAGCAGGTTTTCGCAAAGGGCAGATGGTGATTGGAATGGCCGAAGCCTTGACCGCCCCTCAATCGGTTCAAGACCTTGCTTCTCGTGAGGTCATGGCCTTTGCTTTAGAATTGATGCCTCGCATTACCCGTGCCCAAAGTATGGACATCCTTTCCTCCATGGGCACGGTGGCTGGCTACAAAGCGGTACTGATTGCCGCTAGTTCGTTGCCAAAAATGTTTCCAATGCTCATGACAGCGGCTGGAACGGTCACTCCTGCGAAGGTCTTAATCATTGGCGCTGGAGTTGCAGGGTTGCAAGCCATTTCTGTGGCTAAGCGGTTAGGGGCTGCCGTTGAGGCGTATGATATTCGCCCTGCGGTCAAAGAACAGATTTTAAGTTTAGGCGCCAAGTTTGTTGAGCTGCCTTTGGAGACAGGTGCTGCGGAAGATAAAGGGGGGTATGCCAAAGCCCAAGATGAAACCTTTTACAGGAAACAGCGAGAATTATTAGGGAAAGTAATTGCCACTAGTGATGTGGTGATTTCCACGGCGGCTGTGCCTGGGAAAAAAGCACCGATTCTTATTACGGCCGATATGGTTGGGGCTATGGCTCCAGGGTCAGTAATTGTAGATTTGGCTGCAGAACGGGGCGGAAACTGTGAGTTGACCAAGTCTGGCCATACTATCGTAATGCATGGTGTGACTATTCATGGTCCTGAAAACTTGTCCTCAACCGTGCCGTTTCATGCCAGTCAAATGTATGCCAAAAATGTGGCGACCTTTCTCCTCCATTTAGTGAAAAAAGGGGAAATTCAAATTGATATGAACGACGAAATTACGAAAGAAACCATGTTGACGCGAAATGGGGAAGTTGTTCAGCCGCGCATTCGAGAAGTATTGGGACTTCCTGCTTAATCGGCGTAAGAACGAGGGAATTGTTATGGAAATGTTTCTCATGTCCTTTACGGTTTTTGTCCTCGCGATTTTCGTGGGCTTCGAGGTCATCACGAAGATACCGCCCACACTTCATACTCCTTTGATGTCAGGTTCTAACGCCATTTCAGGTATCACCTTAGTGGGGGCCATTGTTTCCACAGGAACAGAGTTGTGGGTTACCACGGTTCTGGGTTTTCTTTCTGTGGTCTTGGCGACCATTAATGTGATTGGTGGATTTATGGTGACGAACCGAATGTTGGCCATGTTCAAAAAGAAGACATAAAACATATGTACGATTTTATTATAAATTTTTCTTACCTCGTTGCGTCCGTCCTGTTCATTTTTGGCCTGAAGGGGCTGACCCATCCTCGAACAGCAGTTCGCGGGAATGTCCTGGGTGCCTGTGGAATGCTGCTGGCCGTGGTTGTGACTCTCACTGACCGCCACATTGTCAGTTATGAGTACATTATTTTGGGAATGGTAGTGGGTGGTGCCATTGGCGCGGTGTTGGCGATGCGCATAGAGATGACCTCTATGCCGGAGATGGTCGCGCTTTTGAATGGATTTGGTGGCGCTGCCTCAATCTTTGTGGCTGGAGCCGCTTTGATTGAAGGTTCTTCGTTAACTGATTCACCTATTTTTCAATTAACTATTGCCACAGCTGCCTCAGGATTAATCGGGGCCGTAACGTTTTGGGGCAGCCTGGTGGCCTTTGGAAAGCTGAAGGGGCTGATTTCCGAAAATGCGATTTTGTTTTCAGGTCAACAAGTGATTAATTCTATCTTGGCCCTATTGGTGCTTGGGTTAAGCATTGGAGTGGTTTTAAGTCCTGAGAACTTCTCGCTGTATTGGTTGTTGGTTGGGGTGGCATCTGTATTAGGAATATTGCTGGTGCTTCCTATTGGTGGTGCGGATATGCCTGTGGTGGTGGCATTATTAAATTCCTATTCGGGGTTAGCTGCCGCGGCAACAGGTTTTGTGCTTTCCAATAATGTCCTCATCATCACCGGTTCATTGGTTGGTGCGTCAGGGATCATTCTGACCCATATTATGTGTAAAGCCATGAACCGTTCGTTGACCAATGTCTTGTTTGGAGTAATGGGGCCTTCAGGTGAGGGTGGCCAAACCGCAGATGAAGTGTATGGGGGAAAGGTTAAGTCGGCATCTCCTGAGGAAGTCGCGTTGCTGTTCGATGCGGCGCGACGAGTGGTAATTGTTCCTGGCTATGGAATGGCCGTATCACAAGCTCAGCATCCGGTCGCCAGCCTGGCCGCTCTTCTTGAGAGCCGTGGGACCACCGTGGAATATGGTATCCATCCTGTGGCAGGAAGAATGCCAGGACATATGAATGTCCTTATGGCTGAGGCCGATGTTCCGTATGATGCACTGAAAGATATGGATGAGATCAACCAAACCATTGATCAGGTGGATGTTGTCCTAGTTATTGGTGCCAACGACGTGGTGAACCCATTGGCCAGAACTGATCCAAGTAGTCCAATTGCGGGAATGCCAATCATTGATGTCGATAAGGCAAAAATCGTTGTGGTAATAAAACGCAGTTTAAGCCCTGGTTTTGCTGGAATTCCCAACCCATTATTCGCCTTGGATAACTCATTGATGTTATTTGGAGATGGCAAAAAGATGGTATTGGATATTATTGCCGCATTAAAAGACTCATAGTGTGATCATTTTAAAATGTCATATATAAAAACTTTAGTGCCTTGATTGTAAAGGTAAATTTATAAAATTGTGAATTAATTTCGTCTTGCATAGGATTACAACTCGTGATAAAGTGCCAGACTCGGAAGCAGAGTGTAAAATGTTGATTTAATCTTTAGTTTGAGGGAAACGTGGAAGTACGAGTGATCAATAACAACGTAGAAAAAGCACTGAAAGTCGCTAAGAAAAAGTTAGCCGCAGAGGGTTTATTCCGTGAATTAAAACGGCGCAGATTTTATGAAAAACCTAGCGTTAAGAAAAAGGGTAAGGAGCGTGAAGCCGCACGGCGTCGCCAAAAATGGCTATCAAAGAATAGAATGTTTTAGCCTTCTGTAACTATTTTTACCCAACATCGCAATTTATCCTCAATTTTTCTCTCCAAGTCTAATTAAAGGAAATATGAATGAGGATGACAATCTTGTCTTCCTCCGCCTGGTTAAGAAGGCCATAAGGCCGTTTCCTGCCCCAATCCTTAGTCACCTTGCCGAACAAGGCAGTGACCCTTTTGAAATCCTGATTGCCTGTGTTTTGAGCTTGCGAACTCGTGATCAAGTGACCGCCGAGGCTAGCAAGAGGTTATTTGCAATTTCTTCTGCCCCATTTTCAATGGCAAAAATGCAGGTAGAAAAAATAGAAAAAGCCATTTTCCCTGTTGCGTTTTTTCGCGTAAAAGCCAAGCAAATTAAGGCCCTAAGTCAAAAGATTTGTAAGGATTTTCACGGGAAAGCTCCTGATACCATTGGTGACCTGTTATCATTGCCAGGGGTTGGGCGTAAAACGGCTAATTTGGTTGTTACTTTAGCCTATAAAATGCCAGGCATATGCGTAGATACCCATGTCCATCGAATTTGCAATCGATGGGGTTATGTCTTTACCACCAACCCCGAGGGAACAGAGCAAGCACTTCGCGGGAAGCTTCCTCGAAAGTGGTGGATTCCTCTCAATGGTATGTTGGTCCCATTTGGTCAAAATATATGCACGCCGATCTCACCTTGGTGCAGTGTTTGTACCCTAAGTCAATATTGTCCCAAAAATGGTGTTTTGTCTAAACGTTAATGAAAATTTTGATTTTTTTAGAATGGACTTAGTTTTATTTAAGCTGAACTATTACGAATGGTTCCACATGGACTTAATTGTTGTTGGGAGGTCATGGTTATATTAAGGTGACGCCAGTTTTGATAACTGAAAAATCAATCAATAGAAAAAGCAATATGGCATGGATGAATCAATCTCATGCTCATGACCAATGTGATTTTTTTTGGTATTGCTGTGAATATTGTTCCTAATAAATTAACGTTACCTTTTAATGAATAGTTACCGATTGGTATCTTTACAGGATGACCTAATGGTTTATTTTAATTTTAATTAATTATTTTCAATTGTTTATGGAATTAAATCATGCTTTAAATAAAAGTTAGGCATTGGAAAATAAATAGTGGCGTTACCATTTGGAATCATTCTGTTTTTTGCAAGAGATCGTAATTGTATTTACTGTAATTTATACAACGACTTACGATATTTTAATAATGAATGAAAAAGGTTCAAATCTTGCAAATTTTAACTTTTGTTATGTTTTCCATCAGTCTTATTAAAAAAGTAAATAATTATTAATTGACCCAAATTTTATTTTTGTAAAGGAGGTGATAGGGAGTTTTGAGTTTGTATTTCTGAATTAAATCATGGACTTAATGTCCTGCACTCACTTAGGAGGTGTAAGCAATGTTTCTTTCTAGACGGCAATTCTTGAAAGTTTCAGCAGGAACAGTCGCAGCGGTGGCGCTGGCCGATAAGGCCTTGGCCCTAACGGCGTTACAGCCGGTTATCGAAGTTGGAAATCCTCTAGGGGAATATCCTGACCGGTCATGGGAACGTGTTTATCACGATCAATATCGGTATGACAGTTCCTTTACGTGGTGTTGTTCTCCGAATGACACGCATGCTTGCCGCATCCGGGCTTTTGTCCGGAACGGGGTCGTTATGCGCGTGGAGCAAAATTACGATCATCAAACCTATGAAGACCTCTATGGCAACCGTGGGACGTTTGCGCATAATCCGCGGATGTGCTTAAAGGGCTATACGATGCATCGGCGGGTGTATGGACCGTACCGGCTGAAGGGTCCATTGATGCGTCGGGGCTGGAAAGCATGGATGGATGACGGGAGTCCAGAATTCACCCCGGCCATCATGAGCAAATATAAATTTAATGCCCGCTACTTGGATGATATGTTGCGGGTCTCCTGGGATACCGCCTTTACCTATTTAGCGAAGGCAATGATCATCATTGCAGAGCGGTATAGCGGAGAAGCGGGTGCTCGGAGATTACGGGAGCAGGGATATCCGCCGGAGATGATCGAAATGACCAAAGGGTCAGCTATTCGCGCATTTAAATTCAGGGCCGGAATGCCCATTTTGGGTTTGATTGGGAAAATGGGCATTACTCGGATGAATGGAGGTTGCGGGGCATTATTGGACACCTACATCAGAAAAGTTCAGCCGGATCAGGCTCAAGGGGGTCGGTACTGGTCGAATTATACCTGGCACGGGGACCAAAACCCTGCTCATCCGTTCTGGAATGGCGTCCAGGCTTCAGATGTCGACATGAACGACATGCGGTTTTCGAAATTGAACACGAGTTGGGGTAAGAACTTCGTGGAAAATAAGATGCCGGAAGCGCATTGGAAGCTGGAGAGTATTGAGCGGGGAGCCCGGTTGGTGGTCATCACTCCGGAATATAACCCCACAGCCTATAGGGCTGACTATTGGATGCCGGTACGACCAGCGACTGATGGAGCTTTATTCCTGGGTGCATTGAAAATTATTTTTGACGAGAACATGTACGATTATGATTTCTGTCAATCGTATACGGACATGCCAATTTTGGTTCGGACGGATACCCTCCAATACCTGGATCCCCGGGAAGTGATTAAAGATTATGCGTTCCCGGATTTTGCCAATTCGTATTCCGGCAAAGTGCAAACCATGAAGCCTGATGTCATCGCGCGTTTGGGCGGTTTTATGGTGTGGGATCTTAATAAGAACCAAGCCGTGCCCCTTCATCGGGAATTGGTGGGTTGGCATTATCGAAAGAGTGGGATTGATTCGGCCTTGACGGGGACCTATCGTGTGACCCTACTCAGTGGCCGGGAAGTGGACGTCATGCCGATTTTCCAAATGTATCAAGTCCATCTGCAGGACTATGATTTGGATACCGTCCATCAAATCAACCGGTGTCCGAAGGACTTGATTGTACGTTGGGCGCGGGATTCAGGGACGATTAAACCGGCGGCCATTCACAACGGTGAAGGGACGAACCATTACTTCCATCAAACCATCATTGCCCGCGGCGCGGCAATGGTATTGATTGTGACGGGCAACGTCGGGAAGTTTGGGACCGGCCAACATACTTGGGCGGGGAACTATAAGGCCGGAATTTGGAATGCCACCCCCTGGGGCGGCGGCGGTTTAGGAACCCATACTGGAGAAAATCCTTTTAAGATTACGACGGATCCGAATGCCCACGGCAAAGAAATTCATGTCAAAGGGTATTATTACGGAGAAGAGGTGGCCTATTGGAACCACGGCGATACGGCGTTGATTGTAAATACGCCAAAGTATGGTCGACGGGTGTTTACGGGGAAAACGCACATGCCAACCCCAAGTAAATTCCGGTGGGTAGCCAACGTAAATGTGTTGAACAACGCCAAGCACCATTATGACATGGTGAAGAACGTCGATCCGCATATAGAAACGTTGGTCAATCAGGATGTGGAGATGACGTCAGATGTCAATCACAATGACATATCGTTTGCCGTCAATACCTGGATGGAGTTTACGTATCCAGAGCATACGGCAACGGTGTCGAATCCATGGTTCCAAGTATGGAAGGGTGGAATCAGACCATTGTATGACACCCGGAACGATTTGGATACGGTGGCGGGCGTTGCGGCCAAACTCAGCGAAATGACGGGTGATGGCCGATTCCGCGATTACTTCAAGTTTGTGTATGACAATCGTGTGGATGTGTACTTGCAACGAATTTTGGATGCCAGCACCACCGCATATGGCTACAATGCGGATGTGATGTTGAAGTCGGAAAAGGGCTGGATGGTGATGTGCCGGACATATCCTCGCCATCCTTTCTGGGAAGAGACCAACGAGTCGAAACCCCAGTGGACGCGAACAGGCCGTTATGAGAATTATCGCGTGGAACCGGAAGCCATTGAGTATGGGGAAAACTTCATCTCGCATCGGGAAGGGACGGAGGCCACTCCCTACTTGCCCAATGCGATCATGTCGTCAAATCCGTACGTCAGGCCTGATGACTACGGGATTCCGATCACGGCGCAACATCATGACGATAAAACCGTCCGCAACATCAAGTTGCCATGGGCGGAAATTAAACGGTACTCCAATCCGCTCTGGGAGAAGGGGTATCAGTTCTATTGCGTGACGCCGAAGACCCGGCATCGGGTGCATAGCCAATGGTCGGTGAACGATTGGGTCCAGATGTATGAATCTAACTTTGGCGATGCCTATCGAATGGATAAGCGGACGCCAGGGGTGGGTGAACATCAAATTCATATCAACCCGCAAGCGGCCAAAGATCGTGGGATCAATGACGGGGATTATGTCTTCGTCGATGGGAACCCGGTGGACCGGCCGTATCGTGGGTGGAAGCCCAGTGATCCCTATTACAAGGTGGCGCGGTTGATGATCCGGGCGAAGTACAACCCGGCCTATCCTTACCATGTCACGATGGCCAAGCATGCGCCGTATGTATCGACGGCGAAGTCGGTGAAGGGGCATGAAACACGGCCGGACGGACGGGCGATTGCGCTGGACACCGGCTATCAATCGAACTTCAGGTATGGGGCGCAACAGTCCTTTACCCGTGACTGGTTAATGCCCATGCAGCAGTTAGATTCGCTGCCTGGCAAACATGCTGTCGGTTGGAAGTTCAAATTTGGCTATCAAGTGGACAATCATGCGGTCAACACGGTGCCGAAGGAATGTCTGATCCGTATTACCAAGGCGGAAGACGGCGGCATCGGTGGTCGGGGACCGTGGGAACCGGTTCGAACCGGGTTCACTCCAGGCCAGGAGAATGAGTTCATGATCAAATGGCTGAAGGGTGACCATATTAAGATTAAAGTGTAGGAACGGGTTCATGGGAACCCAAAGAAATTGCTATCTTTGGGTTCCCTCCTCGTTCACTTGGTAATTCAAACAACAGAAACGGAGGACGACAATGCCTGAAGTGTATAATTGGCACCTGGGACGAAAGATGCTGTATCCGTATGAGGAGCGGCATCCGAAATGGCAGTTTGCGTTTGTCTTTAACATCAACCGGTGTTTGGCGTGTCAAACCTGCTCGATGGCGGACAAGTCGACGTGGCTGTTCAGCAAAGGGCAGGAATACATGTGGTGGAACAACGTGGAAACGAAGCCGTACGGGGGCTATCCGCAGTTCTACGATGTGAAGATCA
>JBATLR010000025.1:0-8323 GCA_049289415.1 Nitrospirales bacterium | reverse complement strand
TAACAGGGCATGAGGCCGACCCAGAACCTCTTCCGTGGAATAGCCGAAAATATGGGCCGCACCGGCATTCCAACTGGCGACGTTCCCTTCCGGATCCAGCATCACAATTCCATAATCCTTGATGCTTTCGGCGACCAAACCAAATCGATCCTCACTCGTTCGAAGAGCTTCAATCGCCCGCCTTCGTTGGAGCGCCAACAGGGTAATGGCCCAAATACCGGCGATACAAAAGGCTCTGTTGATGATGGGAAACCGGAATGGCCAACTCAATGATGAAGGTGCCCCACCCGAGGTGAAAAATGTGAGGGCAAAGCCTATGATCGTGAGAGCGGTGCATCCAATGGCCACAACATATACCATCCTTCGTGGCAAACGTTGCGTCGCAAAGAACACCACCCCTGTGTATAACATTTCTTCCGCAAATCCTCGCGGTAGCAGGAGATCAAACGTGAAAACCCCGCCAGCCAGGATAAGGGTTAAGAAAAAATCTTTGGGGTTATATAATTTGCTTGAATACATAAGGAGAAAAACCCGCTCTCCTCATTCATTGAAGATTTCCGTAAATGCCTGAGTGGGAATCTACCTAGTGCGTGGACGATCGATGGCACTACAGCAACCACACCAGGCGCAAATGATTTCGTAGAGTTGAACGATGCCCCATAACGTTGCGGGAATGATGATAACAAAGAGGGTGACGACGGCAAATAATCGCCAAAGAGGATGTTTGGGTTTTGGTGAAAAATGTTGTGACATAACAGGTGGAAGAAAACTATAGCAGGCCCCGTTTTTCAAGATAATCTCGATTGATGACTGTGGCGGGTTTTGGCGGGAGAGCCCCGCTTCCTTGCAACAAGCGTTCAACATACTTTCCAATTAAGTCGGACTCCAAATTGACCGTGTCCCCTATTTGCTTAAGGCCCATGGTGGTCACTTTGGCTGTATGCGGAATGATGGTTACGGCAACTGAACGATCCGACACGGCATTGATGGTTAAACTAATCCCATCCACGGTAATTGAGCCTTTCGCCACACAATACCGGATAATTTCCTCTGGAGCTTCAATGGTGAGTTGAATCGAATTCCCATCCTGCTGTCGAGCACGCAAGAGACCAATGCCATCGATATGGCCTGTGACCAGATGTCCCCCCATCCTGGCATTGAGTTTCATGGCACGTTCCAAATTGACCGGTGTCCCGACAGTAATGGTTCCTAACGTTGTGCAGTTCAATGTTTCGGTGGACACATCCACCGAAAAACCCGTGTCACCCACCTGGCTTGCCGTTAAGCAGGCACCGGCCACACTAATACTATCTCCCAGTTTGAGATCTTCTAAAGTCAGAGAAGCCAAAATGGAAAATTTTGCACCAGCCAAACCTTTATCTATTCCCTGAATCGCACCGATTTCCTCAACAATTCCGCTAAACATGTCCCACCTGTTTGGTTATTGGATATCGCTGTCTTTATTTAAAAAAACATTTTTCACGACCACGACAAAGACCACCACTAAGATCACGACCCCGATGGCCGCCACAATCCCGATGATGAGATCACCGGTTCCCATTTCTTCATTCATGGCGTTCGACTCCTTTGCCTGCCCTTCAGAAAAAAGCTCATTATAGCACAACTGGTTTTTTGATCCCCATCATTGTGACACCAAAAAATGCCGCCGTCAGTAATAAGAGGACCCCAATACAGAAAAACCCTCCTCCATAGCCTAAGGTATGGATGAGTAGGCCGGCCAGGAGCGGTCCGCCTGCGTGCCCGATATCCATAATGGTTCCCCGTAATCCCATGCCAGCTCCCAGATCTTTTCCTTCTGAATAATCAGCAACCAGGGCTGTGGTCGAAGACGTCACCACCGCTTCGCCAAATCCAAACGCTCCGGCAATCACGAACAAGAGAACATAGCCCTGGATCTGGGGAATAACCATGACCATGAGACCGCACAGGCACAGCCCTCCAAAAATCAGCGGCTGCCTGGCCCCCCGATCAGAAATTCGCCCCATCACCGGTTTGGCGATAAACGAAGTCAACGCCTGCACGCCAAACAAAACTCCGATTTCGGCGGCGTTCAATCCGATTGTCAATCCATAGAGCGGCAAAAACGCCATCAGCGTACCGTTGCCCATCATCTTGGCAGCTTCCCCGCTACTCGTGATGAGAATGGGTGGAATCTGGCAGACTCGACGGAAGCCTTCGCGCATCTCCTTCCATAAGGCAGGCAGGGAATATTCGTGGACACGCGAGGGTGTGGGCGTCTGGGGGATCACCCAGAAGAAGACTAAAGCTAACATCCCGAAAAATCCAGCTAAGAGAAACGTGGGGGCAAATCCATATTGATAGACGATAGCCCCCCCAATCATTGGACCCAGCAGTCCACCGCCCTGGGTTGCCGAGGTGTACCAACCAAAAGCCTCTCCTCGTCGTTTCGCAAAGAGCTCTGCCACCATCGCTAAGGCCAGCGGCGTAAACATCGCGGTCGCTAATCCATGAAACAATCGGAGAATACCTAACGTCCAGAGATCCGAGGTGAACGGATAAAGAAAAGGCGGAATCGCAAAGGCCAACACTCCTCCCAACATCAACCGTTTTCGATTGATCTGGTCGGAGAGCAATCCTATCGGAAGCTTAAGTATGATACCGGTCACTGTCGAGACAGCCACTAAGAGGCCGACAAGAAATGGGCCGGCTCCAAGGCTTTCCACAAACAGAGCCAAGGCCGGTCGACGCACCATGTCATAACTGACAAAACTACAAAAACCGACGAGACAAAGACTGATAAATGTCTTTGAATCTTTCATGTTAGAGACCAGACGAATGGGAGGACCGGTGAGAGAAAACCGTCATTGCGAGATTCTGAGAAGAAAAACAAAAGTTGAAAAAGTCAAATTGCACACGCCATGGTCTTTAAGAAATTCATCGACAGCCTGATCAGCCGCCGATTGACCCAGCAAGCCTTATGGGTTCGATGGGGATACGAAGGTCAGCTCGAGGGTCTCTTGCCGGCCGGAAATGAGCGTTATCTTGGCTTCCTGATAACCCAGCACCGGGTGCCAGGCCCCGACCGTATGTGTGCCCGCAGGAATATCCGTCAATCGAAAAACCCCCTGGTCGTCGGAGACCGTCACATACGGATTCGCGGTCATCAGAAGCCAGCCCTCCATAAAGCTGTGTTGATCACATGTCCATTTGATAATGCTGCTACGCCGTGCCTGGAGTGGAAGGGTGGCTTCCCCACCCTCTCCCAAATCGGAAATATGAAAAAGCGGCAGACGGCCGTCATCCAACATCTCCCACCCTCGGATCTGATGAAGAATGGGATCGCGCATGGCCATACGGAGATTTTGATCGGCCAAGGTACCGATGACTCGTGGCACGAATTGACATCGGTCCACCGCCAGGATCGGCGCTTCTTTCGGGAAAGGTTTCCCACGGTCAACCTCTTGGAGAAAAACGACCACATCCGCCAAGTGCAGTTTGGAAGACACACGGACTTTCGGGATATGGATGAAACCTTTTTTGTCCGCAATAGTCTGACAGAATTCGGGATTGCTTCCCATGGTGACTTTATAGGTTTTGGGCGTTGGAACAATCCCAGCAAATTTCATAACACCAGTGATCGATCCTCCACCGGTAACCACCTCTTCCTGATAGGCACTCACCGTCTCCCCGCTCAACAGGGCCCACAACACCAAACCCACCCTGACCAAGGATAGGAGGGTATATTTTCTTTTCTGACTTTTGAGCCGACACCCATCCATCACACAAATCTCCTCGCCTATAAATTTGTCCTTAAGAGGCAACCCCGACTTCCGACACCCAGCACACGACTTAATTGGAATATAAAAGCAACTCATCATTCGGGGGAATAGTGAATATTCAGTCCCCGGGGGCTCATCTTCAATTCCTCAACACTTAGCTTTGGACCTACTGAGTTGAAGGGGAACTGGTGAAATTTTTCTACTGGTTATGACATCAATAAAAACAACCTGCCACGATATGTTGCAACGTATTCTCTTTCGTGATTTCAACACCCATTATGTCACCATACCCTTCGACATCGATTCACTCCACGCAATAGTGTCTTTTGGCATGTTAAAAAGAATCACTCGTTGATTCATCCGTGCCCCTTGAGACTTACTCACAAAAACATCATCTTGCCGTTTCATAGACCACGCTGGCAAGGGCAAGGCACTCACTTTCTTTCCAAACGACAGCGAATAGTCGTTCGGTATTTGGGTGACTCTCATCATGCTTCCGCAAAGAACGACTTTTAAATTTATACAAGGCACTCAGTTGTGTGAGGGGAACCTTTCGAAAGTAAAGAGGAAGGAGAATGTCTTGACTATCAGGGAACGGAGTGCCTCTTGCGAAATTTTCGGTGTTCGTATCCCGTGGATTCACGCACCAACATCATTTAATGAATACTCGGAATGAGCAGAATTTAGGAGGGAGAGACTGCAGATAAGGCGTCCTGTTCGGACTGGCACACTGAGATGAGTTCATGGATTTGGAGGTTTTGAAGTAATTCCCCAACACATCCTTGAGGTTGAATCCAACTTATCCTGCGACGTAATTCCTTGAATTGATAGGAGCACAACACCAGAAACCCTAATCCAGCGCTATCCACAAACGTTAAGCCTTTGAGGTTGAGAATCAGATGCTCTTGTTCGGTATGGCAACATTGATTGATAATGGCCTTAACATGCCATCGGGAATGCATATCTAACCGACCATGAAAATCTACGACGGTGGCGCCTTGAATTCCGCGTATAATGACTTCAATGGCCATAATCTTACGAAACCTTATCGGTCCAATACGTCAGACCTTAACGAGCATTTCTTCCTGGCCGCTCATCTTTCACAACCCATCATGACGCCCAAAGAGCATCGTTCCTTTTCTTTTAATCGACCTGTATCATATTAGTGTTTTCACCCACCGACTCCTGCTACAATTTCATCATCCATGCCACCAGCCATTCATCCTGTTGATCTCATAGAAATACTCCGCCGGCATCGCTTGACTCCGGCGATTGTCTTTTTGACGTCTCGCCGGGCCTGCGATGAGGCAATTGATACCTTCACCCACAGTTCCGCCAGGATGTCGACTCAACGCTCGGAGGCTATTCGGGATTTTCTGGAGAAATTTACCAAAGACTTCCCGAGTGTTGAGCATCACCCCTTAATTCCTGTTGTGCAAGAGTTTGGAGTCGCAGCTCATCACGCAGGGCATCTCCCTTCCTGGAAAATTGCGATTGAAGAACTCATGCGCCAGGGTTTGTTGGATGCAGTGTTTGCCACAACAACCTTGGCCGCGGGGGTCGACTTCCCGGCACGAACCGTCGTTATTACCCAATCCAGCGTGCGCAAATCGCAGGATTTCACGGATCTGACAAACAGTGAAATTCAACAGTTGGCCGGCCGCGGTGGCCGTCGAGGCAAAGATTTGGTGGGTGTGGTGGTCATTACTCCCTCTCCTTACATTGACTTACATATTCTTGGCAAAGGACTCACAGGCTATCCGGAACCGATTGACAGTCAATTTGTGGTGTCCTATCCCATGGTGCTTAATCTGCTAAAGGCCCATTCCCTGGATCAAATTGAGGGACTCCTCGCAAAAAGCTTTGCCCAATTTCAGCTGAATCAACGATCCAGCATCCATCAAGATCATCTGGATCAGATCAAGGAACAATTAACACCCTACGGACCTAGGGAGTGCGCAGACTGGATCACTCAATGGAAAGGCTTTGATCTGGCCCGCCGCCGCAAATCGCACCGACATCCTATCGTAACCAACGACACGCCTTTCTTGACGGCTTGTCTGCCATTTCTGACTCCAGGGCGCCTCATCGGACTGCCCAAAGGTCCGGCGATTATTCTCCGTCAGTATCGAAGCCGTGGAACCTTTGCCCCAATGTTATCTGTGATTCGAGCGAAAGGCACATTGGGTGAGTGTCCCGCCCATTCAGTCACTCAGGTCTACGACCGCCTGTTTGAGTTTCAGCCCACCCGCACTATTCCCTGGTGTCAGCCACAGGTGCTCGCTCAACTCAAGAAAGAGCTCTCCCAATTGCCTGCACGTCTGCCCACCGTCCCGATTTTGCCGGAAACCCAGGAATCAGACGATCCGCTCCTTGCAGAAATATTAACGGAGGAATTTCCTTGTCCCACCTGCCCCTCCCACCAGGCATGCAAGAAAGACTTTCCCCTGGCATCGAAACTTCGCCAGAAATCCCAGCAATTGACCAAAACAATTCAAGCACTCCGTGATGGATTGTGGCACCGGTTTCAACAAAAAGCCGACGTACTCCATAAATTCGGATATATCACCGCCAACTCGCAACTCACCGCTGATGGTGAATGGGCTAGACTCATTCGTATTAACCATTCCTTACTCATCACAGAACTGATTCGTATGGAGGCCTTCTCAGGTATTGCGCCCGGATTGTTAGCGGGCGTGATGGCGAGTATTTCCCATGATGATGATCGTCCAGGATCCTACATGCGCCTCCCGTCTGGACTGGCCTCCATGTTGACACAGGTGCGGGCCGTCGCTGATTCCTTGAGCCCCTATGAACCCCCGCCCTTGTTGCGCTCGGATGTCGCGGCACTCGTGGAAAGTTGGATCGGAAATCCCCAACTTACTTGGGCTTCACTGGTTCGTTCCACATCCATGGCCGAAGGAGATGTGTATCGCCTCTTAGCCAGAACCTTGGAATTTCTCTCTCAAATATATGGACTCAAGGTTACACATCCCGGCTTGGCCGATACCGCCCACTCCGCGATGGTGACGATGCGCCGGGAAGTCCTGCAAGAACTTCCATAAGCACAGATTGGAATATAATGTCATGCATCATGATGATCTCAAACGTGAACTCCAAAGTTTACCGGTAAAATATTTGCATCACATGGCAAGAGGCCGCATCCATCGCCATTTTCGTCTCGGGAAACATCGACTTGTTGAATTAATGCTGGCCTTTCCACCGGACCAGATTCTGGCCATCGAAACCGAACTGCAGCAGATACTGACCACTCGCCGGGAACGCCTGGCCGCACAAGAAGCCCGCGCCGCAGCACGCCCTCAAATTCCCGCCTCGCCCTTTCAAGCAAAAAATCGCCCCAACAAGAGAAGGCCCACCTTCGGCCCTTTTCAGCCATCGATTACGCTTCAGCAAATCTTGGAAGGAATTGGCGTTCCGGAGCCTCAACCCTTTGTTCCGGATCCCTGGCAGACCGAAGCGGTGGAACATCTGGCGCATTCAGATGTCATCGTTAGCGCTCCGACGGGAAGCGGAAAAACCTATGTCGCCATACAAGCGATCAGGCAGGCCATGGCACTCAACCAAACGGTGATTTACACCTCTCCACTGAAAGCGCTCTCGAATACAAAATTTATGGAATTCACCCAACTTTTTGGACCGGATCAAGTCGGGATTTTAACCGGAGACCGGCGGGACAACGCTCAAGCCCCACTCCTGGTCATGACGACCGAAATTTTGAGAAATTTATTCTATGATGCCGCCAGCGGGGAGATCGATTTACGGCTGCATACCCTGGGACTGGTCATTTTGGATGAATCCCAATATCTCGCCGATCCAGAACGGGGGGTGGTGTGGGAAGAAACCATTATTTTGTGTCCATCCCAAGCACGGCTTCTTCTTCTCTCAGCCTCTATCGGGAATCCGCAAGATCTGGCTGAATGGCTGCAAGCCATCAGGCCTATTCCATGCCATCTTATCCGCCATGCCAAACGATCCGTTCCTCTTCGAGGGCTGTATCTGCATCCTACAGGGCAACTCGTTCCGCTATTCAAAAACCAAGATATTCTCCAAGGCAAAGGCTATACATTTCATCCAGAAACGAAGCAGCTGTTCGCCGAATACGAAATTAAACCATTCCATTAATTCAGGCAAAGGGCATTTATCAATCATTAACTAATGCAAAGCATTAATTTTCAAGCCACTGAGGCCTGTGATAAAAAAACAACATGTTGTGGTAATTAATATACGTTATGGCACTCAATTTATTGTCAATATTGCCATTTTACCGGAAAAAATTCACATTCCTAACAATTGTTTTTTAGCATAAATTTTGCGTTATCCCTGAGTTAGTTTAAAATTGTCTTTTTTGTGAAATACGAATTCTTAGGAATTATTTAATATGAAAAACAAATTTCTTGTTTCAACACGTAATATCTTGGTGATTCTCCTTGCGATCACCGCTATAGGCTGTCAGGGTCTTCAGCCAAAACCCACTGGAGAACTGGCCATGGAGGATCATGAATTCCTTGGGATTTGGGACGCCTATAACCACTGTGTAGCTG
>JBATLR010000024.1:0-12263 GCA_049289415.1 Nitrospirales bacterium | reverse complement strand
CTCCTGCTCAGGATGTTTTCTGCCCCCCTTGGGAGGCACATTACATAACGTCCCTTCCACCAGTTTCAGCAACGCCTGTTGGACACCTTCCCCAGACACAGCCCGGGTAATGGATGCACTTTCAGATTTCCGGCTAATCTTATCAATTTCATCGATATAAATGATGCCCACTTGCGCTCTGGCCATATTAAAATCACACGACTGCAATAACTTTAAGACCACATTTTCCACATCTTCGCCCACATATCCCGCTTCCGTCACCGTGGTAGCATCCGCGATGGCAAAGGGGACATGCAAAATTTTCGCTAAGGTTTTGGCTAATAAGGTCTTGCCGGTTCCAGTCGGCCCGATCAACATCACATTGCCTTTTTCTAATTCCACATCAGGCAGATCTTTACCGCTAAAGACCCGTTTATAATGATTATGGACGGCGACCGACAGAACCTTTTTGGCACGGTCTTGTCCTATCACATACTGGTCCAGGACCTCTTTGATTTCAGGAGGGGTCGGCAAGGGACCCGCTGGCGGCTCGATGGCGGACTGGCCTTCCGTATGGCCTGATAAAAATTTTGAACATTGTTGGATGCAATCCGCACAAATCAAGACCGACCCCGGTGCCTGACATTGCGTGCAGGCCTGTTTCGTGGGGGCCTGGATCAAATTGGTGGCTCCAGGTTTTGCCCGACCACAAAAGGAGCAGACCGCATCCGCACGATTTCGTCCTTGCTTCGAATCCCAAAAAGCCACGGCAGTTACCTTTCTTACTCGTTACCAGAAATCAGTCTAAAAGACTCTATCACTTGCCCATGAAAGAAGATCTTAATCTTCAAGAAGAAGGATATCAAATCATCTCCCATTCAGGATAAACCTCAAAGGGATTCGGCCACAAGGAGGGGCACAGCCTCCCATGACATTCCACGGTCACCCGTCCGAAAAAGTCCTTTTCCATTCGTCCCCACATAAAGCACATCGGAATCAACCGCGCTCATGGCTAGAGCCCGAATATTAACATTCGTCAAGCCCGCACTTCGAGCTTCCCAAGTTATTCCTCCATCTTCACTTCTAAAGACGCCGTCACGATTGGTCACATACACGACATGGGGGTGGGTGTGATCGAGAATGAGGTCACTCAACATCTGATCGGGGAGTGTCTTCCCAATGCGAGTCCAGACTTGCCCTCCATCCTTGGTGACGTACAGTCCACTCAGAGTCGCAGTATACACCGTATCGGATTCATGAGGGTCAACCTTAATTCGAGTCACGCTCAATGCCCGTGAGGATTTCAGCACCTCAGCGGCCACCAACCCATTATTGACCATTTTCCAGGTGCGGGCCCCGTCAATGGATTTATAGACTCCCCCGCTTGTTCCGGCATAAAGCGTTTGAGGCTGACGGGGATCGCAGTCAAGCGTCACCACCATGAGCACTTCTTTCATGCCCTCCATCCGCTTACTCCAGGTTTCTCCCCCATCGTCTGATTCAAACACCCCCAATGATGTGGCGGCAAAAATATGGGCACTGGATCCCGGAGCAAACACCAATTGGTGGACCACCGAGGAAATCGTCACATCATCCAATCCCGTCCGTCGTGACACCCATCGTTGCCCGCCATCATAACTTTTATACACCGCATCTCCTTTAGTCCCGGCGACAATATTGGCCGGAAACAGGGGATCAATGGCCAGAGCAATGACCCGAGAATGGGTCATACCCGCAGACATGTTCTGCCAGGTCATGCCTCCGTCCCGGGACTTATAAATATAATCGTTGGTGGCAAGATAAAGAATTTTGGGGTTTGTGGGATGAAGGGCAATTTCCACCACCGCCTCACTTTTCCCACATCCAGCCAACATCATGCAGGCAACCACTGCCGGCCAAAAAAGACGGAGACTCGGGATCATAGCCTGCCTTGAATGACGATCAACTCCGTTCTCAGAAAGCGCCAGAAAGTTTTGAAGACCATACGACTTCTTTCACCATGGCTAGTGACGGAAACGAGCCGCGTTGGGTTGTTGTGGAGGACGTTGAGCAGGAGATGGTGTAATGAGGGGCAGAATGGCCACAGGCGCCTTTGGAGCCTTTTCATAGAGCTCCATGGCCTCAGGCATCCATTTCGTAAGATCGGCAATCCGGGTCTCATGCGCTGGATGGGTAGATAAAAATTCCGGTGGAGCGCCATCAGAAGCCGCGGCCATCCGTTCCCAAATATGAATCGCTTCCCGAGGATCGTACCCTGCATCGCCGGCAAGCAAGACACCGATATAGTCAGCTTCCGATTCGTGTTTTCGGCTGAACGGTAACAGAACACCCGTCTGCACACCAAGCCCCATTGCCTGTATCGCTAAGTCATTTAATGCCGGGTTGAGACTCTGTGTCGAAAGTACGATCGCCGCTGCGGTCATTCCAAATTGAGCTACCAGCCCCTGGCTCATCCGCTCTCCTCCATGTTCCGCCAGCGCATGAACGACTTCATGCCCCATAATAGCCGCCAATCCCGCCTCATTTTTCGCCATCGGGAAAATCCCGGTATAGACCGCAATTTTTCCACCAGGCAAAGCCCATGCATTCTTAGTATTGTCGTCCTTAATGACCGTCACCTCCCAATCAAACGCTTTCGCCACGTCTCCATATTTGGAGCGCCTGGCCGCCTCAATAATACGAGCTGCGACACGCTTAACCGGTTCAATCTCTTTTGGATCTTTGGAAATCACAACCTTGGGGTCCTGCAAAACTTCACTATACTGGGCAGCCCCCATCTGGTTCATTTGCCCGGACGGCATCAATAACAGTTGGGAACGTTGCGTATAGGGATTGGTTTGGCATCCCGCAATCAGGATGTTCAGGAGCAGGACAGAGAAGAAGACCCGACGATCTGTGGGGACCCACCGCCGTATTGGCATCTCAAACCCTCAAGAATTCAGTATAGCGCAGCAAGAGGACGCCATTACCATCCTACCGCCATTCAGACGACCATTACATTCCGGCAGAGGGCTCTGGAATACGAATGTCCAATTCCTGGATTTGTTCGTAGCGAGCCAATGCTGGTTTGGTGCCGGCACGAGGTCCCACCACAAGAATCGCAAACTCCTCCGGACGCAAATGTTTGTGTGCAGCCCTTCGGACTTCAGCCGTGGTGACTTTTTCAATTCCCTGGCGAAACTCTCTTAGCCAGGTCGAAGGATACCCATAATATTCATATGTCAGATATTTACCAAGCACTTTCGTGGGAGAATCCACAGAAAAGACAAAGGAATTTAAAATACTGGCTTTCGCGCTCGCCACTTCTTCATCCGTAGGAGGCAAAGCGACCATGTTTCGAGCCTCTGCGATTAAGGCATCAATCCCCTTCCCCGTCGTTTCCGTTTTGGTTGACATCGAGAGCATGGCCATGCCCGGATAGTCCCATTGCAATCCCACGCCACCGTGCACATCATACGCCAGCCCTTGCTTGGAGCGGATGTTATAAAATAATCTAGCGCCAAATGACCCCGAAAGAATCTGATTGACGATCACCAAGGGATAATAATCAGGATCGTCCCGACGAATTCCCAAATGCCCCATGGCAATTTTTGCTTGGGTCATATCGTTTTTTTCAACATAAAACACACCAGCCGGAACCGTTGACTGTATGAAGACGGGAGCATCCTGTACCTCCGGACCCTTGGGCCAGTCCCCAAATATGGATTGAATGAGCGCGAGTGTTTTTTCACGTTCAAAATCGCCACTCACCCCTAAAATAATGCGATTGGGATGAAAGTACGTCGCATGCCACCGGATCACATCCTCTCGGGTGATCGACCCCACGGAGGCGTAAGTCGGCTCCCAGGTATATGGGGATTCCTTCCCATAAATCAGCTTCTTATATTCTCGTGACGTAATCTCATCCGGGTCATCGTTCTGACGGGAAATCCCGGCCATCACCTGATTTTTTGCAATTTTTAACTTCTCAGGGTCAAACACGGGAAACCGCAGTACGTCTCCAAATACCTTCAACACCTCAGGGAAATCTTCAGTAAGAGACCCCATCGACGCGGTGCCGGACGAGTCCCCAATGTGCGTTTCAATGGCGGCGGCCTTCCCCTCCAAAAACTCATCCAGGGCATCTCCGCTCAGACTTTTCGTCCCTCCCGTGCGAAGCACGGTTCCCGTTAAGGAAGCCAACCCAATGGTTTCCTGAGCGTCGAATCGAGAACCCGTCTTGATCATGGCGGACACACCCACCAACGGTAATTCATGATCTTCCATCAGCAAAACCACCAGTCCATTATCCAGAACCACGCGTTCAGGTTCAGGTATGACCAGTTCCGGCAATGGCGGGAACTGCAACTCATCGACTTTTGTCACTTGCGCTTGCACCCAAACGGGTACACAGAACATGAGGAGGACGACCAATCCCGCGCTCAGGGTTGACCATCGACCTACACCACACCACGTATGCTGATGAGATATGCTGTGATTCATGATTGACCCTCCCCGGAAGTGACTGGTTGAAGACCCCCGGCAGGAGAAACAGTCTCAATCATGCCCACGATCCGGTTCGTTGGTTGAAACATCGTGTTGGCGACCCGACGAATATCGGCCTTGGTCACCTGATCCAACCGATCAATGGACCGGAATAACTCGCGCCAATCTCCAAACAACATCTGGTAATCAGTCAGGTGCATGGCCAGACCCAGGTTATTATTCAAGGCCCGAACCAACCCCGCTTTGGCACGGGTACGAAATCGTGCAAGTTCCTCATCGGAGACATCCTGAGTTTTCAGCCGGTCAAATTCTTCCCGTAGTGCCTGCTGTACCGTGTCATTCGTCACACCCCGGCCGGGAACAGCATAGGCCATCCACACGTGCGGGTACTTGTCCCCCGGATATTCCCCGTAAGCCCCCACCGACACCGCGATGCGTTTATCCCGTATCATCGATCGATACAATCGAGAGGTCCGCCCATTCGTTAAAATATCGTCAATTGCATCGTACACCGGTTGGTCAGCATGGGTCACGGGTGGCTTATGATAACCCTCCACGTATAGCGGTTGGGAAGGATCCTGTAGCTTCACAATTTTTTCCGCGATGGACGGAGGCTCCACAATTCGAAGCGGAGGAGGCGCGGGAGAAGAGGGAATGCGATTGAAATATTTCTCGAGAATCGGGATGACCGCCTCCGCTTTCACATCTCCGACAATCGCCGTCACCAAATTCGTAGGCACGTACTGGGCTTCATAAAACTTCTTGGCGTCCGTCATCGTGTAGGATTGAATGTCACTGGCAAAGCCAATCACCGGATGATGATACGGGTGAGCCATATAGGCCGTCGCAACAAACTGTTCGAGCAACCGGCCGAAGGGTTGGCTTTCCGTGCGCATTCGACGCTCTTCCATGACCACGTCTCGTTCTTCGTAGAACTCCCGGAACACCGGGTGCAAAAACCGCTCGGACTCTAGGTAAGCAAACAGTTCGACTTTATTGGCCGGAAGAGCATAAAAATATCCAGTGACATCAGCACCGGTAAACGCATTTAACGCAACCCCACCCTCCCGTTCAATGATATCGCCGAACTCATTTTTCACCACATATGAAGAAGCCTCCTGTTGTCGCTCTTTAAAAACCGTATAGAGGCGCTCCACCTTCTCCGGGTCAGGATCGGCAGCAAACTTCTCCGCTTGATAAGCCTGGTAAGCCTCTTCCAATGCCTCTAACGCAATCTTTTCTGCGTCGTAATCAGTCGTCCCGATGTGAGGAGTGCCTTTAAAGGCCATATGTTCAAACATATGAGCCAGTCCCGTTTGCCCCATGATTTCCTGAGCCGATCCCACATTGACTCGCGTCATAAAGGCAAAGACAGGGGCCACTGGACGTTCCACAATAATGAAGGTCCACCCGTTCTTCAACGTATGCCGGGTCACACGTTGCTCAAATGAGGCCAGATCCTGACCAAACACCGTCCCCGCGCAAACGCACCACACCAGCCCCACAAGACCGAGGCTCTTAATCCATCCCATCATTCGATTACCCGTTCCCATTCATCACCATCCTGGTTAAGCCAACATCTTCAATCCGGCCATTAGATGATCCTACCCAGTAAATGAGAATTCTGGCAAGCAACCCACTATTAGAATCCGGAAATCCCATCCTTACGATACCTGCTCATTTTCATGGGGGGCGGAATTGTCCTGAGACTTGGCGTAAGGAAAACCTGTCCTAAGCTGGTCAAAAGAAAAGTTGTTGACAATTGGACGACCGACTGTGCGATGGAGAAATCTTTTTCCAACCAACGGATGAAAACGCCGTTGGCTTTAGAGTTCAACGCTACCCTTATTCTACGAGGATTCCCGATGAGGGTTCTTGTCGCATCTCTATATCAAGGCCGGAGCCTTCCCAGGGCTGCAGGACAGGGCCTTTATATTCATACCCTCCTTGAAGTGGGTCACCAGACAACAGCAGCGGCATATCAAGATCTAAAAATTCAAACCCTCCCAACCCCAACACTAGACTCCAGGAACAGCCCATCGCCACACGACTTTCTACCATGCCACCAATCATAAGCCTGAGTCCTGAGGCGCGGGCCAACCCGGCAATATCCATGGACTCCACCACCCCACACTTCGTAATTTTGAGATTCAACACATCCACCGCGTTGCGTTCAATTAATCGTCGGGCATCCTCAACGGATCGAACCGATTCATCAGCGGCAAGAGGAATCGTTCCTCTGCGTCGCAAGGCCACGAATCCCTCAACATCCCCTCGTGCAACCGGTTGTTCGAATAACACCACAGGAAGGCGCAACCGCTCCATGGCCTTCATACATTCACTCGCCTGTTCCAAAGAAAATCCCTCATTGGCATCAAGGACAAACATCGAATGGGGACATGCCGCACACACGGCCACAATCCGTCTGATATCCTCATCAACCTCAAGGCCAATTTTCATTTTAAATATCCGGAATCCCCTCGCATACCATGCTCGGGCGGTGGCAACAACCTGATCGAGTGGTCCAATTGGCAACGTGACATCGGTTTCCCGTGGTCGCACATCGGCCCCTCCCCACAGTCCCCACAATGGAATACCCATGCCCCGGCACAACGCATCAAGGAAGGCCGTTTCAATGCCACATCGCACAGATGGATTCTGCCAGGCGACCTCACGAAGCTGCTGTGCTAATTTTCTGAAATGAGTGACAGATTGTCCAAGACATGCCTTGGCAGCAAGAGGAAAGACCCGAAGACTCCCCGCCTGATCTTCGCCTGAAATTTCAGGAAACGGTGCCATTTCCCCAACACCGTAAGCGCCGTTTCGAAGCGTCACACGGACAAATACATTATGAGCCACCGCCATGGCTCCTGATGCCACGACAAAGGGTGCCAGAAGCGGCAAGGCGATTGGCCACGCTTCAACTTTGGTAATACAGAAAGAATCAGACACGGTCATAGCTGAATCGAGAGTGCACAGAAGAGAAAGGGAAACACTTGATTACAGGTTGCCACATCACCGGGTCACCCATACCGGTCATTGTCCCACGGAAGCGCGGTATTGGAATATCCGCGCACTTCCCAAAATCCCTTTTGATCGCGATCGGAAAACGTAATTTTTTTGACCCACTTTGCCCCTTTCCAACCGTAGCGTTTGGGAATAATGACGCGTACCGGTCCACCGTGGTCTTTGGTCAATGGCCTTCCATTCCAATGGGTGGCCAAAAGCACATCATCATCGTCGCAAACCTTAAGAGTGACATTGGTCGTGTACTCATCAAACGCTTCGAATAACACAAACTTCGCCTCGGGCAAGGGACGAACCAATTCCAATAGATGTTGAAATTTCACGCCTCTCCATTCATTATCCAACATGGTCCAGGACGTGACACAGTGAAAGTCAGCAGTGATCTCCACCTGAGGCTGCTGTTCAAATGTTTCCCAATCCCACGTCAGTGGATTGGCCACGCACCCATCAATACTTAAGGCCCATTCAGCCAGCACGATTTCCGGCTTACAGCCCAAATCCAGGACCGGAAAATTATTCACCACATGTTGGCCGGGCGGAACCCGTTCATCCTGAGGTTCATCCACCTCTCGACATGAAAACTCTCGCCGATGTTGGGCAACCTGTTGCTTCGCTTTCACCATCCGTTCGTTAGGTTCCATTCCGGGCCTTTCCTCCTCTGGTCAAGGGGAGATGACGTCTTTGGGGACACTAAACATGCTTCTCATGATCAACCACTCACGGCCGAACACCAATCGAAGCATTATATCGAGGTTGCCAGTCCAGAAATAGTCAAAGGAGCCAGACCACACTCCCCCTGCACCCTCCTGCTTTCTTTTCTTCATAATTTCCTACCCTCAATGGTTACTGGGGACGAGTCAAGCCGTCATACGGGATAGGGCAACAGGATATTTCCTGATCTCATAGCCAAGCCATTTATTTTTCTGATAAATTACAATATTCGTTCACCAACAGCCTGGAAGCGTCCGGTGATTAACCCCCTCATTTTCAACCGCCCTCTTTTCCAGCCAACTGTTATATCAGCAATAATTTTTGCGGAGGATCAGTCTCATGGCACTGCATGTATTAGCCCGGGTTGTATGTTGCTCCTTACTGGTGGCCTCAGCGATGACCACGTCTGCGCAGGCAGATTCTCAAGAGGGAGGCTCACCCATGACCGTTTCTGAAGGAAAGTCCATCTCAATGGAGTACACGTTGACTTTGGAAAACAAAGAGGTGCTCGACTCCAACGTGGGAGGAGAACCTCTGACTTTTACTCAGGGATCCCACCAAATTATTCCTGGCCTGGAAACGGCCCTGGATGGAATGAAGGCGGGAGAACGCAAACAAGTCACCGTCGCCCCGGAAGAGGGGTATGGGAAGGTCGACCCTCAGGCCATTCAAGAAGTTCCCATTGACCAAATTCCACCTGATGCACGAAAAGTCGGGGTGCAATTACAAGGGAAAGACGGACAAGGCCGTGTCGTACACCCGACAGTAACGGAAGTAAAAGAACAAGTGGTCGTCTTAGACTTCAATCACCCCTTAGCGGGGAAAACGCTCTATTTTGACGTGAAAATTTTGGACGTCAAAACTGCCTCTGCTCCCTAAAGTTGGGCGAATATCGCATACAAGAACCCCGCCGGAATTGGCGGGGTTCTTGTATCCCCGGCCTATCATCACTTCTTGTAGAAACAGTATGCAGAGAGCCCCTTCAATAATACCCTCCCCTGGTGGGTGTCATTCCATTAATTTCTTTTAAATGCATCACCGCAGACTTGGCATGACCGGTTGCCACATCAGCATGCCCGGCTTGGCCATGGGTAATAGCCTCCCCTAATTCCGCAATCGCCGCATCAAGGTGAGGATTCGTCATGTCACTTTTCGCAGCCTGCGCATGTTGAAGGGAAGCTTTTGCATGGGTCACGACCGCATCGGCATGCCCCATGCCGCCATGATCGACGGCTTCCTGTGCATGCGTGACGGCTTCCGCCACATGTGGATTGGTATTTCCAGTTGAATGAGAAGCGCAGGCCGCAACGAATCCGAGGCACAACAGGCCAACACTCAGTCGAGTGATCCAGGATAGGACACGCATCGTCAACACCTCCTTGAAAAAGTAAAAAAAGACGTCCCATCACCGAATTCTAGTGGAAAACTCATAGTAAAATCTTCCCTTCCTCGATGAGGGTCGGGAAGGAACCATCTACTCTCTTCCATTAGTCTTTCCAGCACCTAACCTAGGACAGACATAGGCCACATCAATTTTCCCGTTGGGGCCCCCAACCACCACCGGCACAGTACGAGGCACAAGCGCTGTACTTTTTCATACAAGAAAGATGGAACACAGGCTTTTTACAGTTCAGGCAAATGACCACGAACGATGTGGAGGCACGACTTGGAAGAAAACGAGAAGGCAAGGGAAAAGGAGAGACGGAGACATTTCAAAAACCATGAAGCCCGGACCAGAATGATCCGGGCTTCAGGAAAACTCGCAAGGACTCTTTTACAAATAAAAAAAGAGCATACGTGTGAAGCGTTACGAAGCTAGGGTAGACGGACGCGGTCGACGAATAGCCGGTCGATCATGCCTGGCAGGGCTCCCCGATCGAGGAGCACCAAATCCTCTACCCGCGGAATTAGGCCGAGGCCCACGTCTCTCCGGTGCAATGGCCGGCATTGGCGGACGGCTTCCAGGAGCGCAGGGAACCGCTTTCCCCAGCAATTTTTCAATCATTCGTAACGAACGATTATCCTCACCGGTCACAAAACTGGTGGCCCAACCTTTGGTATTCTTTCGCGCCGTCCGACCAATACGATGGATATAATCTTCCGGCACATGAGGCAAATCATAATTGATCACATGTTGAATATTGTCCACGTCCAACCCGCGAGCGGCAATATCGGTCGCAACTAAAATTTCAAACCGCCCCCGGCGAAACCCTTCCAACGCCGCACGGCGTTGAGGCAGCCGTCGTCCGGCATGTAATACCGCCACGCGACATCCGACCTTTTCCAGGGTTTCCCCGATCCGGTCAGCACGATGTTTGGTCCGGGTAAAGACAAGGACCGACCCCTCTGTCTCCTTTAAAATAGACAGCAGAAGAGAGGTTTTATCCGAATTGGCAGTGTGATGCACCGTATGAGTGACGCCTTCAGCCGGTGTGGCCGATTTCGCTACCAGGGCTTTAAACGGATCGTTGAGAGACATCCGAGCCAAATCAGCCAAATTATTCGGCATCGTTGCCGAGAAGAGTAAGGTTTGCCGTGTTTCCGGTAACGCCTCTATAATTTGATTAAGCTGAGGCGCAAACCCCATATCAAGCATCCGATCGGCTTCGTCGAGGACCACCATCCTAAGCTTGGCAAATGAGACCGTCCCCTGCCACATATGGTCGAGGAGGCGACCCGGCGTCGCGACGATGATATCGGGACGTTGCCGTAATCCGCGAACTTGCGCATGCATATCAGCACCACCCACCAGCGTGGTCGCAAAAATCCCGCGCACACGCCCGAACTTATCAACGGTTTCTTGAATTTGAAATGCCAACTCACGGGTTGGCGCTAAAATCATCGCGCGGGGGTGACCCTTAGGACCATCTACCAATCGTTCAATGATAGGAATGACAAAGGCGGCGGTTTTTCCTGTGCCGGTCTGGGCACAACCCAGCACATCCCGACCTTCCAAAGCCGGAGGGATGGCCTGGACTTGAATCGGAGTCGGTTCCGTTAAACCGAGTTTATTCAACACCCCAACCAAAGTAGCAGACACACCAAGCGCACCAAACTGTGACAACGCAGTTGAAGACATAAAACTATTCCTTTTGTTACAAGGATCGTATGTAAGCGGGTTCAGAAAACCGAGTGAAGCAGAATCAGGTGGGAAGTCCGCTCCGAGCAGGATCTGGTCGCGATACGATCGCGGGGCCCGAAGATTAATTGAATGTTCCCGTCGTCGGACCGAATCGACATGAACAAAGGTTAGGTTACAGGACAATCCATATCCTGTCAAATTTCCCTTCTCTCCTCGCGTGCCCCACCCGGTATTCGAATGTTACAATTGGAAGCTGAATGTCCAGTCACATGTCACACCACAACCATTCATCCACTCACCCACAGTAAAGGCATAAAACCCATGAATACCATTTACGACATCACCTGCCGGAACATTCAGGGAAAGGATGAAACCCTCGCCACCAAAAAGGGCAAAGTCTTACTTATCGTCAATACGGCCTCCAAATGCGGATTCACCCCTCAGTTTCAGGGGCTGGAAGATCTCTATAAAAAATATCATCCACAAGGACTGGAGATCCTCGGATTTCCCTGCAATCAATTTGGAAGCCAAGACCCGGGGGAGAACGAAGAAATCCTCGCGTTCTGCCAAACCAACTATGGAGTAACCTTTCCGATGTTTGCCAAAGTGGACGTCAATGGGCCCGATGCTCATCCCCTCTTCAAACATCTTAAGGCCGAGGCACCGGGAGTACTCGGATCAGAAGCCATCAAGTGGAACTTCACGAAATTTCTCGTGGACCAAACCGGTGCGGTCAAAGAACGCTATGCGCCCGCAACCAAACCCTCAGACCTCGAGGCAGCCATTACAGCACTTCTGAACTCACCGGAGAAGCGAACATAAATCATGCGAGGCCTGTCCAGCGAATCCAACCTCCATTGACAGCCCGGGGCTTGCGCACCGAACAACAGCCAGGACGTAACCCATTCCTTCAATCCCGGCCATTTGATATCATAGCCCCCATGCTTGATATCTATACCATGATCCTTGCCGGTGGCCG
>JBATLR010000023.1:0-20250 GCA_049289415.1 Nitrospirales bacterium | reverse complement strand
GGCGCTTTGGGAGGAACCTGAGGAAGGAAAAGAGATGACCCACGGAAATTCCGTGGGTCAAACGATGAACTTTGAACGCGGAAAAACTATCCGACGAGTTCAGCTACCGGTTTTTGAAAAGACCGGTGATTGTATTTTCGCTGTTTAGTCCATCTGCCGGTAGTAGGAGGAGCTGGCTCTGAGTTCGGCTGAGTAGCGTGTGCGGGCTGGCTTTTACCAGTAAGAGTGTCTTCCACCTGTTGGAGTTCCTTGAGATGAGAATGGTGTTGTTCCAATTCCCATGCAACCGCTTTTGAGAGTTGCGCTACCTGTCTGCGTAATTGGTTCATGGCGTGCTCATGTTGTAATAATTCGCTTTTGCGAGCCAAACTTATGTACCGGCTATCTACATACATCATTGGTTGATCCCTCCTTGAGTTGACGGTTGATACTTTCAATGCATTAATCCGATTGCTCATTACTTTCGTAGGCAAAAGCAAACCTGTTGCCACATTCCGTTCTCTTCAGTATTTGGCACCTAAAGTCTTGATGATTCGATGAATTTTCATCACTCAATATCCAACTGGTGTATACTCGATTTCTGAAATGGCTGAATACGGTCACTGTTTTTTACCATCAGCACAAAACGATTCATTTATTGTTAAGCATCAAGATAGGCTTGAGTACATCTAAGATGAAGCGCCAAGAACGTGAAAAAAATTTTCGACGAATACGGTATTTACCGGCCTTTCCATTTTGATGCAGATTGGCACATTTTGTAGAATGCCTCACCTTGATCGTTGCCTGGCAAAAATTTTCCGATCTCGTTTCTTTTTATGCTATTTTTATTATGTTGAGTCCTTGATTACCTTGATCCAGAAAGAAAAAGGATGGGGTGTAATGACACTGAATATGATATGGCTTGAGTCGTAATTATTTGTTTTTGTTATAGTTGGGATGATGTGCGTGCTTTCTAGATATTCTTTAATTTCTTCTTAAGGATATGTTGCGTAATTGACTCATCCTGCTATTTTCAATGTTTGGGCAAGACCTATGAGCCAGAAATCATTCTTCAACGGCTGAATTTGTGGTTTTCAATCCCGCAAAAATCAAAGACTCCAGAAAATCGATTGAAATCCGAATGATTATTAAGTTGAATTCGGTCTGAGCATTGATGATTGGTAATTCACCGAATCATTAACAAGAAATACGGGATGTCCATCAAAAAACTATCTTCAGCGCAATTTCGTCTGAAATTGCTGAATCTCATGACTCAGAAGCATCATTGGGCCTGGCCTCAATTCGTTGGGCCAACCATCTCCAAGGCGCAACTCAAAATTCATTATCAACAAGAGTACGCCGTCTATGTCCGGGACTTCCCCGTTTTTCTGGCGCGGATTCACGGGCAAAATCCTCCGTTAGAAGTCCGAAAAATGTTAGCCGAAAATATTTATGAGGAAGATACCGGGATGCTATCATTGGGGACATCACATCCTGAACTCTTTATGAGAATGATGGAGGGGTTAGGGTTTCGCTCACGCGAATTTGAGAAGATTCGGTTATTGCCTGCTACCCAGCGCTATCGGGTATGGTTGGATCGAATTTCTACTAGTTCTGATTGGGTCTTAAGCGCTGCCGTTTTGACGATCTTTGTCGAAGGCAGCGTCAATGATCGTCAGGAACTCCTCCATCCGGTTAAATCCAAAGCTCCCCGGCATATTCACGAAAAGATTACACATCATCCCCTGGTCAGGCATCAGGGGGTCTCGCACCAAGCCATGGATCTTATCCGAGCGCATCAAATGGTTGAGACCGGTCATCGTCATGATGCCTATGCGATGGTGGTCCGCTATGCCGGCACTCGTTCTCATCAAGATGAAACTCTGGCCGCGATCAAAAAAGCACTTGACCTTTGGCTTCGCTATCGTGATGGAGTGGCCCGTGCTTGTGGATTAAAGAAAAACGAGAGTGAAATCCGCTGATACGACGAGTGCTTCACTTGTTATGGTTAAAGATTAATGGAAAACGGAAACGTTTTTAATCTGGATCTTTTCCGGCATTTCCTCCACAATAGACTTTTCCAATTTTGAAGCAGGAGGGAAGGGACATGGCCACGATTGGGCAATTCATGACACGGAATCTGAGTTTTGTGACTGAAGATGCCAGCATTCAGGAAGCGGCTACACATATGCATAACCAGCGGATTGGTTCCTTGTTGGTTAAACAGGAGTCTGAATTTTCCGGAATTGTGACTGAAACGGATGTCGTGCGCGCAGTAGCTGAACACCCTGCCCAAGTTGAACGCTTAAAGGTGAAGGAACTGATGTCCAGCCCGATCATAACCGTAGACAAGAATATGTCTGTCCATTATGCCAGGGATCTCATGGCCGATCGGAAAATACGCCACTTGGCCGTCACCGGAGAAAATGGAGACATCGTCGGTATCATATCGGTGAGAGACCTTTTGGCCTACTTTAAAACCGTAGCGAAGGACCTCAAAATACCTGAAGAGGATCAGTGAGCTTGATCATCCCTAATCAGGGAAAGTACGGAATCTCTGAAATGATTACTGGTGATGTGCCATTTCTGGCGAACTTACTCAATTTTTGCTGCTTCGGCTTTTTGAATCTGGAGAGAGAGACGCTCTTCTTCTTGTCGAATGCGCGTTATTCGTCGTTCTATCCATGGGCCAATGTGTTCTTTTTTTGATTTGGCTTGACCCTCCAAGACAGTAATTTCCTCCCGAATCGCTTCACGCTGCTCTTTTAACGCCTCTATCTGTGCCATCGCGTCGGCTTTGTCAAAAATCAGTGATTCAGGATTACTCTCCACAGTCTTTTCTTCTCCATGCGGCAATTCGGCGGATTGGGGCGGCAAGACTCGACTGCCATCCTCCAGTCGGCGTTGATTCATGACCACGGGGGAAACAATTTCGATTCCTGCACCATGAAGCGTGGTGAGCATCTTTGCGCGAAGGTTTGATCGTGCACTAAGTAGTTGTTTGACCTCACTTAAAATTCCGGAGACTCGATAGGTCACGGAGTAATCCCCCAGCTCCATAATGTGGACAAACGGGTCCTTGAGTTTGGCGGCAAGAGCGGCATCCAATAAGAGTTTTTCAACGGTCTTGTGGGAGATGTCATATCCCAACGACACTGTGGCGGAGACAATCGTGCCGGAGGAACGAAGCACGGTAATCGGGTGAGAAACTAAAAATAAGTTAGGAAGAGTCGTGAGGTCGCGTTCTTCTGTTTGGATTTCCGTGTGAAACAATCCCCGTTCTGTGATCCTCCCGAATTGATTTTCCACGCGAAGGAAATCACCTAACCGAAAGCTTTGCATGCCTCGTAACATAAAGCCCGCCAAGGCATTGGAGACGAAGGTCGTGGAAGAAAGGGTAATGACCGCGGTGATCAACAGTGCCAATAGCTGAAAAAGTTCTTTGTGAGTTTCTTTGTCGACAGGAAGGGCCAGGAGAATGAGAACAATCCCAACTCCCACGAGTAGTAACATCCCCACACGGGCTGAAAATCGGTCTTCCTCCTTCAGTCCGCCATTTCGGCGGAAGAAGAACCAATGGGCCGCCCATAACCCTGTACTGACCAGTGCGAGGACCAATAAAATTGGGAGAAAGATCGGGAGGGTATCAAAAAAATAGTCAAGGAAGGTCATAATGTTAAGTACAGAGAATACCACATTATGCCCGAATTCGCGGGGAGGATAAAGCTAATGGTAAAAGAATGAACAGGAGAAGGCTATGCCCAAAAGCCCCCTCCTCGAATTCCTGGCTCCGCACAGAGGAGTGAGTGGAGGTCCTTTCCTCGAGACCACCCAAAATAATGCAAAAACAACCTCAAGAAAACCAGTTGAGATGTCGTGCGGCTATGGCATCGGCCACAGCGGTGTGTAATTTTTTCCGATCGATCGGCTTCACCAAATAATCGGTTATTCCTTGTTTCATGAGCTGCGTGCCTAGATCGATATCTGGAAACCCGGTTAGGACCATTAACGCCACACTGGGGTATTCCCGTTGAAAATATTTTATGGCTTCAATGCCATTGATATTGGGCATCCGAATATCCGTGATAATGACATCAATGACCATTGGATGCTCTCCTTCGTTGAGGATGCGGATAGCTTGCCCGCCGTCTTCCGCGTCCACCACGTAGTAGCCGTCTTTTTCCAAGGCCATTCGAACAACTTTGCGAATGGCGCCTTCATCATCAACGACCAGGACTCCTCCCCGATAGCTCTGGCCGGAAAACATTCCTGCTGTTCGTTGAGTGGTGTCAGGTAAGTAGCTTGTGTTCATTGCGAATCCTCCTTGAAGGCTCCTATACAGTGAATTGGTATCTCTGCGCGAAAAAAAAACATCCGAATCCTTCTGTATGGTATGAAGCATTTATAACCATCAGTATCTTGCAACCAGTGTGCCTTGATGGGCTGATAAGGGAATATGGCCCTCTCTTGGAAAACAGTCCTGGAAATTAATAGGAAAAATGGAAAGGATGATTGGAGTGTGTATGACCAGGAAGAAGAGACGGTCAGTGAAGATGTCTACAGAGGATTCACCGCGCACCCATCGTAGACATATTGCTCCTATGGAGCAGACTGACAAGCCGGAGAAAATGTATTCGAGTCCATTGCACGTATTTGAATGGGTATGCCAATATTTTGAGTTCGTTGCGATAGGGCTTGAAGAGGAAAATGTGTGTGGGATCAGATGATGGGCTTACGAGCGATCACGGAGGTGGTGGAATGGTACAACGCCCAATGGGTAGAGTCCTGTGAGAGTCTGACATACTGTTGAATGTCTTCGGGTGAACATAAGCCGGTTTTTGAATATTCCTGTTCGAGTACCAGAGCTGATTCCGCCATCACCATAGCCATTGGCGAATTTCCAGGACAGAGATGCATGAGGGATTGAGCCCTGACGATATTGAATCCTGCTTCTTGCAGTTTGTGCGGAAGCCGGAGGGCATAGGCCGGATCTAATCCAACATTGATGAACATCTGGCAAATGGCTTGGTTCACCCTTCCTTGCGGCGTCTCTTGCTCCCGGTCTGGCAATGTCGCCGAGGTGAAGTCCGGTTCTTCAAAGAGTGCCCAGCCTCCTGGCTTGAGGAGAGAATGCATTTTTCCCAGTATGGTCCTCTCTTCTTGATTATGAATCAGGACATACCGGCTATGAAGGAGATCAAAGGATGGTTCTAAGGGGACATCAAGAAAGGAGCCTTGGTAAATCTGAACAGGCGGAGAATCATCCTTGTGAAGATACGCGATTTTCTTGTCGACACCCACCGCCAGTCCTGTCGGTCCTACCTGATTTCCCATCCAACGCAAGATGGATCCTGCCCCTGCGCCCACCTCCAGACAATGCCACCCTGGTTGAATTCCTGTTTCCTCCAATAGTCTGATGGTAGTGGGATCGTTCGCAGCTTCAACCAATTGTAGTCGTTGAAATTCCCGCTCTTCAGATTTGTTGTCGAAAATATACTGATTCATCACCCTTCCTCTACTGCCGGTTGTTTCATGATATCCAAGGCCGCATGGCATCCGGCCAGATACCCTGTCGCCCAAGCCCATTGAAAGTTAAATCCGCCGATGCGGCCATCGCAGTCCAACATTTCTCCAATCACATAGAGCCCCGGCACGTGCCGAGAGCCCATGGAATGGGCAGATATTTCTTCCAGGGGGACACCCCCGGCCGTGACCTCGGCAAAGTTCCATCCGCGTGATCCGATGACGGGAAGATCGAGATTGGTGAGTGTCCGGACCAGATTCCGGCGAGTCTCTTTGAACAAAAGGTTAACCGGAGTGTCAGAAAGCCCAGGGGCTTGGATGCTGGCCAGCGTGCTAGCCACACGCGTGGGTAACCGCTCCGCTAACAGTGTGGAAACAAGTTTTCGCCCGGGGAGGGTGGCGGCCTGCATGAGCCATTTCTCCACATCCTGGTTGGAGAGGTGAGGGAAACAATTGAGATGAAGGCTGACAGCTTCTCCTTGCGCGGCTCCGCGAACCCAAACCCGGCTGGCATCCAAGACCACCGGCCCACTGATGCCGAAATGTGTCCACAACAAGCTGCCGGTGCATCGGTCGAAGGTTTTTCCCGCAATGGTAGTGGTGAGTGTTACGTCATGAGAAATGCCGGAAAGGGTGGCATGGAAAAACGAAGGCTCAAGAAGCAAAGGAACCAAGGCAGGATAGGTGGTGGTGACGGTATGCCCCAACTGTTGGGCCAACTCCCAACCTGATCCATCGGATCCGGTTTTGGGGAGGGACCGGCCACCGGTCGCGAGAATGACACGTTTGGCCCGAAGCGTTCCCTGGGAATGTTGGATCAAAAACTCCTCTCCTTTCCTGGTCAGGTCTCGAACGAGGTGGTGAGTCAAAAGAGCAATGCCCAGTGCCTCGCACCGCCTGAGAAACCCATCAAGCACTGTTCGGGCTTTGTTGCTTACGGGAAACAGTTTGCCAGTAGCTTCAGTCTGTAATGGGATCCCCAAAGAACTAAACCATCGAACGGTGGCCTGTTCGTCGAAGCGTCGAAGGATCCGGTCAATCAGCTTTCTGTTCCCGTGGAAGTCGGAAGCGGTGACACGTTGATTGGTGACATTGCAGCGTCCACCTCCGGATACCAGGATCTTGGCCCCGATGGTTTTGGCACTGTCCAGAAGGACAATAGAGAGATTCGGGTTCGTCTCCGCTGCGAAAATGCCGGCTGCCAGCCCTGCTGCTCCTGCGCCGATGATGGCGATGTCGATGTCGGAAGGCATAGGCAATATCTGGAGCGAGTGAGGATCTATCTGGGTTGGGAGTCCGACGGTTTACGAAACAAGACGACATTCTTTTGCAAGTAGATGATTTCTGCTCCCCATCGTGAGCTTAGCCATGCCCAGGTCTCGTGTGAAAAAAAGCAGACATGCGTGGGGTCTTTGATGTAATACCAATCGAGAAACGGTCGATCGGGTGGCGCCAGTTGGGTCATGATTCCTAATATGCCATCAAACTTCAGTCGGGCCCATAACTGGTCCAATTCCAGCCCGGGATGGTGAAGATGCTCGGCCACTTCCGTGGCTGTGATGAAATCATAGGTCTGTTCCAGGAGGGCCGGATTGTACGCATAAAAGGGGTCATAAATCGACAGGGTATGTCCGAATTCTTGAAGCATGAGAGAGAGGGTCGGACCGGGACCAGCCCCAAAATCCAATCCGGAACTATGAGGTCTCAGGCGATTGTGGAGTGGTTCGGCTAATTGGTTTAAAAACTTTCGATAGCCCGGGTCTTCAGAATGGTTCTCATGGTGGTCGTAGTGATCTTTTTCCTGTTCGGGGGATATGTAATAGGCGGGTGGAACGAAAATGAGCCGACAGTGCCCGCAGGAGAAGTATGGCCGGCACCGGTCGTTTCCCACTAATGTGGATTCCGGTTTGAAACACAGTGGGCAGGCATGAGAAATGACGATAGGTTCCCCGCGTGAGGATTCAGGATGAATAAGGAGTGGGATGATAGAAAATGGCCCGCCAGGTTTGGACAACTGTCTCAGTATGAGATTTCTTCATGACAGGTCTCCACGTTCGTTTGTGAATTCCGGTGGGAGACGGGTCGGTGAGCAAGGCCTGTGACACTTATTGGTTTCTTCCATCGGCACAAGCGATACAGAGGGGGGCGGTGGGATCCACGTCTAATCGTTTTCTGGAAATTTCTTCCCCCGCACCTCACACACCAGCCGAATTTGCCGTTTTCAAGGCGTTGGAGGGCTGATTCGATCCGCTGCAATTGAATGTGTCGACGTTGTTGAGCGGCTTGAGCCATCGCCTGTTGTTGGAGGGCATCCATTCGTGAGATGCGCCCGACTGCGGTTTGGTCCAGTTCCACTGGTTGGGCTGCTTCCTGCCCGGTGGAGGATACGGCCAACAATTCTCTCTGGAGGGTCAGGAGCGTTGCTCGAAAATGGTCGTAATCAGGCGTTGGCTGTGGCATGAGGGCAAAAGAATCAAAGAAAGCTACGTGTCTCCTGTCGTATAAAATGGGTACCCGTGAACAAGCAATGCACAGTCTTGGGTTTGGTCGATAGTCAGTCCAATGTACCCCAGCCAGACCGTGAAAGGCCAATGGTCGACAAAAGGAAATAAGAACAATCTTTTAGCAGGGAGAGCCAATGGAAAAATTATTGAAAGGGTTTATCAGGTTTCAGGAGGAGGTGTTTTTAAAAAAGAAAAAGCTCTTTACGGGGTTGTCCGCCCATTAAAAGCCAAAAGCCGTATTTGTGATCTGCTCAGATTCATGGATCGATCCTACCTTGCTCACCCAAACCGAACCGGGGGATTTGTTTATTATTCGAAATGCGGGGAATTTAATTCCGACCTATGGCGCGGCCATCGGGGGAAGCACCGCCTCTCTTGAATATGGGATCTCCGTCCTTCAAGTAAAAGATATTATCGTTTCCGGACATACGCATTGCGGTGCCATGGAAGCCTTGTTGCCTCAGGAAAAACTTCAGGAGCTTCCTGCTGTCAAAACGTGGCTGCAACATGCCGAGACCACAATGCGAATTATGAAAGGTCTATATACGCATTTGCAGGGAGATGAGTTATTTGCCGCTACTATACGGGAACATGGGTTGGTTCAACTCGATCATCTTAAGACGCATCCGGCAGTTGCAACAGGATTGCGTCGGGGAAATGTGCGCCTGCATGGATGGGTCTATTCCATCGGGACGGGTAACGTGTGGGGGTAGGGCCGGGAGAAAAAAGGTTTTATTGATCCCAAAGAAAAGATGGGACCAACCATTATTTGATCACGTTCACTCAAAATTTTTCAACATTCCCCTGCTCTTTTCTGCAGACTATTGGAAGTGAGCAAAAAGGTGGGTCCGATGGTTCAGGAATGAAAGACCGTGGCTTTACGTTCCGTGGTCAGGGAGGTCAACCCAAGCCAGGGTCGTCTGATCCGTTTCATGGAATGGATCAGCCCCACCGAGGATCTGCAGGTGGTATGCCTTCCTCTCTTGGGAACCCTATGCCCTATGCCCTATGCTTGAGAGGGGGGCGGGAATTCGTCTCTCATGATATCTATGATCAAATGCAAACCGGGAATTAGGTTTTAACGAGGTGGTGGTGTCTGAAGTAGATGGAATGGGTGGTATCTTCCTTGGATTTCAGGTTGGAACGTGTATTCTTGGCTGATGGTCTTGGGTGGAAGGCCCGAATTGATCAATGGTGTGAGCCATCTCCAATTCGGGCCACGCTTGATATTGGACGCAATGAAAGGCCTAGACCGCTTACTGGATGTTCAACATCCACGCGTTATTTTGGCCACCGTTTCCATTCCTTAGTTTTTGAATCAAACCACCATTGGGGGCCACTTAAATAGATCTTTTTATGGCATTCTAATGATTCCTGTTTTTTATTGGTGGGCCATTCTCTCCATGTATTATTTTGGGAATCAAACCACCAGTCCGGTCCACGAGTGTTCAGACTCTGATGTTCGTCGAGAGACCATTGTGGTTTTTGTGAGGGCCATTCTCTCCATGTATTAGTTTTGGAATCAAACCACCAGTCCGGGTGCTCAAGATATAACAGTTTATGCCCCTCTAGCGTGATTCTCCCATCATTGTCCCATAAGTCGGCATGTTGTTGACAAAAATCAGTGGTTTTGACATTGCTTTGCGCCATCCCCTGCGCGGCGAATGTGCTACTGATTAAAAGCATAATGACTGTAACAATCCCATATTTTTTCATTGACAGACTCCTCCATTAAGCACGCGGGTAAAGTAAATAATCATATGGTCTATTCACGCCCTTCTTCCTTCTCGGATTTGGTGGAGAGGCAATCCACAGAGCAGGCCTTTATCTGGAATATTCAGAAGGGACGATGAATTATTTGAATGGTAATGAACAAAGGGGTCTGGACAATAGGGATAATTTTGTTAGAGGAACCCGGATTATGTCCAAAGGATAAGTCTTGGTCCCATCACACGTCTTGAGAAAAGGCCTTCTGGTAGTGTGGAAAGGATTGATGGGAGTGGGGTGGGGGAGCAAGTGTTGAAATTAAACGACCTCATGCCGATCACAAAGTCTGTCTCTCTTGAGAAGCAGCAAAAATATCCTTTGTTCACAATCATGCGGGGAGATGATTTTACACACGTGTCAGGGTGTTTTGATCAGTGTGGTGAAACACCTCAGGGCGCCCCGCAATCAGTAACTGCGTATCTTCCTTATAGCGGAACTTCCAGTTTTCGTGAATGGTGACAGATAATTCATATCGCACCGTTTTTGCAGCCTGATCCAGATAGGGATTGGAGAGAATTCCATACACACCGTTCCCCGCGTCAGCGGCCAGGTGAAACTCTTTTGCGTCAGGTTCTGAAGTCCCACCTGCATTCACCAGGACCCCTCGAGGGACCATAAAACACCGCATCACCTGTTGACTGGCTGCATCCCACAACCAATATCCTACTTCTTCGTGAAACGGCTGTTCCTGAATTAATGGCCAGGCCACAGTCGAGTAACGGAGACCATAGAGCACTTGCGAGCCATTGACGACAGGTCCGATTGGGTCAAACTGCAATCGTTCCCGGAAATGAGTTTCGTGGCTGCCCTCTTTGGCCGGTGCGATATCGACACCCGTATTGCCTTCCCAGGTCCCGGCTAGAGGAGTGAGTGGGCCCAAGTGGCGAATGATTTCCGCATGAGTAAGGTCGGAATGGTGTGTTCCGGTCATCAGGAAAGGCTCCTTTCAGGAAAGTGGCAGCAAGAACGATCATGAAAAAATTTTGGAATCTGGCGCAAATGAGTCTACCAAATCATGCAAATGGTTTATGCCGGTTTTTTAGGACAACCATATTCGAATTGACTGCGTCCAACGGATACCATGAATGGCGAGGCCTGCTAATTTGGGGACGCTCAGTTGCATGGGTTTTGTTTCCAAGCATCGTAGGACGTGGGCTGCGGCCTGATCGGCGGTCATCATCAGTGGCTTCCAGGACGCCTTGGGCAGCTTGGTATCCACAAACCCAAAGCGAATATTGGTTACGTAGACGCCATGCGATCGGAGCTTTAATCCCATGGAGACTAAATAATTACTAAAGCCGGCCTTCGATGCCGTATAGGAAGGGGAGTCGGCGTTGTAAAAATCATCGGCGAGACTTGATAGGCCGATAAAGTGTCCCTGTCTTCGCTCAAGCCAGCCTGGGGCGAGGGCGGCCAGGGTTCGCACCATCGACGTGAAATTCACGTCAACGACGCGGGCCTCCTGTGAGAGGTCAGGAAGTGTCAATCTCGAACCAATGGCCGCGCAAAATATGCAGGCGTCAAAAGGCCCTTCTTCGGCAAGGAGAGTTTGTAGAACCTGCGCATACTCGGGAGTGGCGATATCCTGTACGATATGCCGTGGGCCATCCGGATCAAGTGGACTGGGACTTCTTGAAAGGCCGACGACGTGTTCACCACGAGCAATAAGAGCACGGGGCACCGCCGCTCCGATTCCATCAGAATTGCCGATCAGGAGAATCTTCTGTGTCATGCAAAGGCCAACCGAGATGGTGGGTAAAGCCTCAATCCTGACATGAAAAAGTTCGTAAGTGAAGAGGGAACAATCAGCAAGACCCTGACCTGTACATTTTAAGAAGGGTTGGCTAGGATGATGTGCCAACCGGGACAATTTCAAACCTTCCGTCATGAAAAAGAAAATTACGGTGTTTGTGTCCTATGCCCGCGCCAATCGTGATTTGGCGACCCGATTTTTGAAAAAATTTAAAGAGCAGGCCGCGCCCTCCAAACAGTATCACTATACCTTCTGGCGGGATAGCGATATCCTGGTAGGCGAAAAATGGCACGAAGAAATTCAACACGCCCTGGGAGAGTGCGACGTGGGTTTGGTCCTGATCAGCCCCGCGTTTCTCGGGTCCCAATATATTCGGGATCACGAACTTCCCAAGTTTGTGAAGGGTGGCGGTAGATCCGCCGTTCCGGTCATGTTGCAACCCATCGATTGGGAACGTCACGATCTGAAAGGTTTACGACAGACGCAAATTTTTCGGCTGGATCGCCCACGTTTCGCCTCTCCGAAAGCCTATGGGGAATGTTCGGGTTCTCATCGTGATCAATTTGCGTTGGAATTGTTTCGGCAGGTCGAAGCCCGTTTGGATAAAATCGTGGTCAAATAATCCTTGGGAGGATGGAGTATTGAGGTCTTATCCCTACGAAAGATATTTCTATTTTTAAATTGAAGAGCAAAAAGAAATTCTATGACTGAACCCACGATCATCTGCCCACAGTGTAAAACGGAAATCAAGCTGACTGAGTCGCTCGCGGCCCCTCTTCTCGAAGCCACGAAGCGGGACTTTGAGCAACGACTTGCCCAAAAAGATGCTGATGCTGCCAAGCGGGATGCGGCCCTGCGTGAGCGCGAAGCCGCGCTGGCCAAATCTCAAGAGCGGTTCGAAGAGCAGGTGGCTGACAAACTGAAACTCGAACGCAACAAAATCGTGGCAGAAGAATCCAGGAAAGCCAGGCTGGCGCTCTCGAATGATCTCGACCAGAAATCTAAAGAAATACGTGAGATTCAGGAAATTCTTAAACAAAAGGATGAAAAACTTGCGGAAGCACAAAAAGTTCAAGCCGATCTGCTCCGTAAGCAACGGGAGTTGGATGACGCCAAACGCGAATTGGATCTCACCATAGAAAAACGCGTACAGGAAGGACTCACGGCCACCAGGGATCAGGCCAAAAAAGAAGCCGAAGAAGGGCTCAAATTTAAAGTCATGGAGAAAGAGCAGACCATTGCTTCCATGCAAAAACAAATTGAAGAACTCAAGCGTCGTGCTGAACAGGGGTCGCAACAACTTCAGGGCGAAGTCCAGGAGCTCGAACTCGAAGCCATGCTCACCTCGAAATTCCCCCTGGATCAGATTTCACCCGTGGCCAAAGGCGAGCATGGCGGCGATGTGCTGCACCGGGTTGCCGGCTCATTCGGGCAAGCCTGCGGAACCATCTTGTGGGAATCGAAGAGAACCAAAAATTGGAGTGATGGCTGGCTCATCAAGTTACGCGAGGATCAGCGGCAGGCCAAAGCTGAAATTGCGATCATCGTCAGCCAGGCCCTACCCAAAGAAGTGGAAACATTTGAATTCATCGACGGCGTCTGGGTCACCCATCCCAAAGTCGCCCTGCCGCTGGCTATTGCCATGCGTAATACGCTCATGGAGGTGGCCGGCGCCAGGCAGGCCTCCGAAGGGCAGCAAACCAAAATGGAAATGGTCTATCAGTATTTGATGGGTCCGCGCTTCCGGCAACGGGTTCAAGCGATCGTCGAAGGGTTCTCCTCGATGAAGGAGGATCTTGATAAAGAGCGGAAAGTCATCATGAAGCAATGGGCTAAACGTGAAGAACAAATTGATCGGGTGATGATGGCGACCGTAGGCATGTATGGGGACCTGCAAGGTATCGCCGGGAAAACTTTGCAGGAAATTGAAGGGCTGGAACTCCAGGCTTTAGACGCGCCCAAGGACGAATCCGACGGAAGATTATTGTAAACCCTCTCCTGCTGCCATCAAAAAGCACGTGGCATTCGATCAAGCCGATATGGACTTCCACGCCAGGATCTTACAGTTAGATAGCACATTCTTCTGAATCCTCGTGTGATTCACCGGCATTTCTCCCCATTGCCTTAACCCATCGTTCCTGGCGTTCTGTAGTTTTTGCCTCGGTCCTAAAGGGACTGGACTGTTCGATTCCGTTGGCTCTAGCGCCAAATCGTCTCCTTCTTAAAAATCTAGAAAATTGCCAAATGGACCGAAGGGGTTCCGTTTCAGTCTCCTACCCATTGCAGCCCGACCACACGCAATCCAGGTTTGGGGAAATTTGGGCATCTGCGCTGTTTAAGGAGTGATGCAAATTGCCTCACTTTCATGCTTGAAAGTGGAAAACCTTGGGTAAATACCACTTTTATACTGGCACGCAATTTGGAGAGTCTTATCGAGACAGGGGCAAGAGCCAGGTCTATATCACCAACAAAGGAGACAGTCCTAATGCAAATATTGAGGCAAAAGATTCAATCGAGAGTCTGGATCATTCTTGCCACGCTTTCCTTCGCCTGTGCCTCGGCTTGGGGGGGCAGTGCCGGAGATCTTCAGCCACGGGTCCCATCCGATCGTATGGAACAGGCGCTGTCTTTTACGAATCCCTTCACACCCACAGAGGAATTTATTGCGAGCGGAAAAAAACTCTATGAAGGCAAGGGCTGGTGCGCCTTTTGTCATGGCTGGGAGGGGACAGGGGCACCGACTGCGGGTCGAACCTTTCCTCCTGATATCAAAATGCCGACCAATTTTGCAGATGCGGCCTGGCAGGCAGCCAGAAGTGATGGGGAGCTGTTCTGGGTTCTGATTCATGGGAGTCATGGGACCGATATGGTGCCATACATGCCGCAGTATATTACGGATAAGGAGGCCTGGCAGATCATCGCCTATCTCCGAACCTTCGGAGGAACATAATGGTGCATCTATGTTCCTAGGAACACACGCAGTCGTGTGAAAGGATTTCATCTCTAGTTCATATATACATATATAGAGGAGGGGCATCATGCGGGAACAACAATTCAGAACAAGTCAGATGGTCGGGTTTGCGTCGCTACTATTGGCGGTAGTTGGGGGATGTAGTCATTACGGAAACCACGAAATATCCAAGACGGCCAAGGCGACCATTCAAGGATGCACGGATCCGGCCATTACGGGAACCGCCACTCTCAAAGAATTTGAATCTGAAGAAGGCATCAAAAAACTGTATGTCCAGATGGAGGTCAAGGGATTAAAGGATGGGAAGCATGCGGTCCATATTCATGAGGTTGCCAGTTGTCAGCCGTGTGGGGCTGCGAAAGGCCATCATGATCCCGGGCCCTTTGGCAAGTCCACACCTGACGCGCCGGACTTCAATCATCCCTTCCACATGGGGGATTTGGTCAATATCACGGTAGTCAACGGAGTGGGGAAACTGCATGCGGTAACCACCCGGGTTGCGTTATCGGATGGCCGGTTGAGCGTGTTTGATGAAGATGGAAGTGCATTCATCATCCATACCAATGAAGATCTCTATTGCGATCAGGATAGCGAACTCAATCCGGGATGTGCCGGTGGTGCTCGTGATGCCTGTGGAATCATTGAACCGGTAACCTCGATGTAGGCGGAACGTGCGCGATTTGACCGGGGGTTCATATGAGGGAGTTGGTATGGGCCTCGTGTGGTTGTCGGATGCCTAGAAGGGAAGACACAAGGAGGAACAATGAGACAGGCATTTCAATGGGCGAGTGGAATCATCTTAGCGCTGGTGGTGAGTGGATCCCCGGTGCTGGCACAAGAACATGGGCACCAACAGATGATGAAGCCGCGGGTCCCTGCAGATAAGCTGGCTGAAGCCAGAGCGCTGCAGAGCCCGTTGCCGTCCTCATCGGACATTATCGAAAAAGGTAAATTGATCTATGAAGGGAAAGGTGGGTGCGTCAACTGTCATGGAGTGAGTGGACGCGGCGATGGCCCAGGTGCGGCGACTCTCAACCCCCCGGCTCGTGTATTCCGGTCGCATGGGTTTTGGAAACATCGGTCTGAAGGGGAAATTTTTTGGGTGATCAAATATGGATCGCCGGGGACCGGGATGATTCCTTTTGGTGGAATGCTTTCAGATGAAGAGATTTGGACCGTGATGCAATATGAAGAAAGTTTTTCCGGAGGATCACATGGCGGAGGGGGAGATCATGAGGGTGGAGGGCGACACCGCGGAGAAGGGATGATGATGAAACACGGCAATGGCCGGGAAGGGCATGGTAAGCAATCCGGAGCCATGGCCATGGCTGACCAACAAACTGGACTCGGTGATGGTGGGCTCCAGGACAAGATGGCGAAAGCCAAAGCTGCTCCGATTGGGATTACCGAGGCCATTGCCGCAGCCAACACCCATGTGCCAGGAACGGTGTTAGAAGCCGAGTTTGAAGCAGAGGAGAATCAGGTTTTTTGGGAAGTAGAAATTGCCACCGAGGGCGGCAAACTTATGGAAATCAAGGTGGATCACCAAACCGGCGCGATTCTCTCATCGGAAGAAAAAACCACGAAAGATGGCAAGAAACCCATGCGACATGGAAAAGGCAGAATGCATCAAGACTCGAATGCCGAAGATGGGCATATGGGTCGTGGAGGCATGAAAGGCGGTCATATGGGTGGTGGAGGCATGAACTAAGGGAGCAGGAATAGCCTGTGGCAAGCTGGAAGGTGGATAAAGGAATCCCTCCAAATCAAGGCAAAGGGGGAAGGTTGAAAATTTTCAGATTCAATCGTTTCTTTAGACGTGGAATCATCAAGGGTGCGTTGCTCCTAACCTGGGTATTCCTCGGAATAGTTTTGCCCGCAGGAGCGGCTCAACTGCCAGGTGGGGGAGAACAGATCGTACAATCCACCTGTGTGGGGTGCCATCGAATTCAGGGTGCGCCGATGCCACGTTCGACAAAGGAAGCGCCTGACCTGATCTGGGCGGGGAATAAATATCAACGAGCCTGGTTAGTGGGATGGCTGGAAAATCCCAAAGAAAAACTCTATCCGGTCGGCTACGATTTCAAGTTCAAACGCAAAGGCCGACATCTTGCGCTGTCACCTGGTGAAGCGGAACAGGTGGCTGATTTTTTGAGGACGCTGAAAGATGCGAGAATCACCGAAGGTATCATGAAGCCGGGCACACCGGACGAAATCGCGCGCGGCGAGCAACTCTATCGTGAGCATGCCTGTCAAAATTGCCATTGGACGCCGGCAGACAACCGTCGTGGCTATACGGGCGGGACGTCTAGTACTTCTTTTGTCAATTTGGGGAATCGTCTCCAAGCCGATTGGGTCTATCGTTTCAATCTGAACCCTGATGATTTTGTTCCACAGAGCGGAGCGTATATTCCCAATCCTGCGCTCCCGGAGAAGGATATTTATGCCATCACGGCGTACATGATGACGTTCAATTAATTATCACAGGCATTGTAGAGGAGGGTGAGAGATGATCAGACGGGTAGATCGGGTGAAATCTGGAAACCAGAAGAAGGATGGTTACATTCTGTTCGTGGGGTTTGCAATAGGGATCATGATGGCCGGTCCCGCTGTTGTCGAAGCTGCCGATATCGAAAAAGGCAAAGCATTGTATCGACAGTCCTGTGGCCATTGTCACGGATTAGACGGGAAAGGGGACGGAGAAATGGGTGGATACTTAAACCCTCCTCCCGCCAATCTGGCCAGTGAAAAAACCCAGTCTCAGTCTGACGCTGATCTTAAAGCCGTGATCATGAACGGTCGGTCAGGCACCGCTATGGTAGGATTTGAAGGAGCCCTAGATGAGGCGCAATTTGCAGATCTCCTGGCCTACCTCCGTTCCCTGAAACCGTAAACATCCTTTGTGAATGTGCATGCTCTCCGTAAACTGAAGAATCCCATAAAGAGGAGGTCGCCATGATCACCAAAGATATCTCCCATTCATTTGGTCTGTTGCTCGGGTTGGTGATCACGGGTTTGGTGTTGTTCATGGGCCCCGCCACGGCCGATACCGGCGAACGGGAACAAGCCGCTGCGAAGGTCACTGGGGCATTCCTGGAAGAGTTGGGTGAGGCGATGACCCGGGAAATGACGAAAGGTGGCCCGATGGAGGCCATCAAGGTCTGTGCGGAATTAGCGCCGGAGATTGCCAACCGCTTGTCTCGGGAAAACGGGTGGCGGGTGACTCGCGTGGGAACCCGCGTGCGGAATCCATTGCTCGGCATGCCGGATGCGTGGGAACAACGCGTTCTCCAAGGATTTGCCGCGCGGGCCGCAAAAGGGGAAACGTTCGCCGGCATGAGTTATGGGGAGGTGGTGTCAGAACCGGGAGGACAATACTACCGGTTCATGAAGCCCATTCCCATCCAGGCCAAGTGTCTGCTCTGTCATGGGCCGGGAGAGACGATTCCGGAATCGATCAAGGCGATATTAAAGCAGCACTACCCCTTTGATGCCGCCACGGGCTATCTAGTTGGAGACTTGCGTGGGGCAGTCAGCATTAAGCAGCCACTCGCCCAATAAGGGAGTGTTGAATAATAAGGATGTTCAAAAGCAAATTTGCCCAGGATTAGATTACTCATCAAAGGCTCTGGGTCGGTTCAAAAAAGTCCGTCCAGCAAGGCCGCAGCCATTTTTACGCGCGGAGCGTACGCTTAGTACGTGAGCACGGGAAAATGGCGAGAACGCCGCTGGCGGCTTTTTTCAACAGACCCAATAACACCGTCCAATCGAAAGGTCTCGACCCACTGGAGGTGCTAAATCATGAAAAAGGAAAGAACCATGGAGCGGGTGAAGGTCTGTGCGGGAATGGCCATCATGGTAATGTTGGGCATGAGCGTTGGTCTCTCAAGCGCCGAGATGGATCATCATGCCTCACACACAGGGGAACCTGCTATGTCGAAGATGTCGGGAACGAAGCTCATGACGTTGGATCTCTCTCCGGCTGCGAAAGAGGGTCTGAAGTTGACCATGCGAGAGCATCTTGAAGCCATTGATGCCATCGTTGGCGCATTAGGGCGAGAAGACTTTGCCAGGGCCGCAATCCTGACAAATGAGGAACTGGGTTTCCCAAAACACCATGTGGCCATGCAGCGTGAGCAGGGTGCCACATTTCCGCCTGAATACCATGAGCTGGCCATGGCGCATCATCAAGCTGCAGAAGCCATGGGCGAAATAATCCCGACCAAGGATTTCAAGCAGATTCTCCCTCTCCTCCAGCAGACCATCCATGCTTGCGTGAATTGCCATCAGGTTTTTCGCTTGAAGGATTAATGCAAATTCCTGCGATTATTATTGTTTCTCTTCCGAGTAAAGACTAGAATTCTCTCCTTATTTGTCAGGCATAGAGGGTGTTGGCAGAGATCTTTCCGCATCCCTCCCACAAGTGACCCGATATCATGACGAATACACATTACGAATATGCCATCCTGGCTAGTCTCCTCGCGGCCGGGGTTACGACCACCGGTCTCTATGTCATTCGTCGGTTTGGAGCGTGGGGACAATACAATGCCACCTATTTTTCCTGTTTCGCAGCAGGGGTGCTGATCTCGGTGGCCTTTCTCCATATCATTCCTCATGCCTTTCACATGAACGAGCAGGCGCCTGTGTATTTGCTGGGGGGCTATCTGGCCTTCCATCTGATTAACCGATTTATTCACGCCTATGTCTGCGATAGCACTCCTGACACAGCCATTGGACTGATTCCTTTGCTAGGGATCGGCCTGCATTCGACGCTGGATGGAGTGGTGTATGCCATTACGTTTAGCGTCAGTGTCTTAACCGGTACGTTAGCGGGTATTGGTATGGTCTTGCATGAGTTTCCGGAAGGGATCGTCACCTATGTGCTGTTACTTCGCAGCGGGTTCACTCCGAAAAAGGCATGGCTGTTGGCCTTTTTGGCTGCGGCTCTCACCACACCGGTTGGGACATTGTTGGCCATCCCTATGATCCATCAGATCAATGAGACCGTCCTTGGCGCGCTGCTGGCGGTTTCAGCCGGGGCGTTTGTGTATGTGGGAGCCACGCACCTTCTGCCCTTGGCCGAGCGGGAAGACCGTCCCTACAGTCTGGCGGCCATGGGCGGCGGCGTTCTGGTTGCCCTCGGCATTATCCTCACTCACGGTTAATGTGCCCCCTCTTACGTATTGTATTTCCAGCTCAGACAAAATTGCATCCATATGACAATGCCGACTAATCGGGTTCGGAAGCCACTTCGGATTGGACATCGGGGTGCGGCGGGCCATGCGCCGGAGAATACGCTGGCTGCTCTGGAACTGGCTATCAAATATGGTGTCGATATGGTCGAGTTTGATGTCCGCCGATCGGCAGATGGAGCCCTGGTGCTCCTTCATGATGATTCGGTCGACCGGACGACAAACGGGGAGGGAAGCATTGAGGGATTGTCGCTAAGCGTTCTTCGGGGATTGGATGCAGGAGGGGGCGAAAGGGTTCCTCTCCTTGAAGAAGCTCTCGCCTGTCTCAGTGGACGGGCCGGTGCCATGATTGAGCTAAAGGTGAGGGGAATCGCCGCTGACGTGTGTGCGAAAGTCCAGGGGGCTGACTTCCATGGGACAGTGATTTATGCCTCATTTTTTCATGAGGAATTGCTGAGGGTGCGAAGATTGATTGGAAATGCTCTCACGTTGGCATTAATCGAGGACGTACCCATACCTTCCACGGCCTTTTTTGCCATCGAAGCTCAAGCGACTCATGCG
>JBATLR010000022.1:0-5605 GCA_049289415.1 Nitrospirales bacterium | reverse complement strand
GTGGAAGTGCTGCGTGAATGCAAGACCTGACCCTGAGTACGTATGGGGTATGCGCAGGCTCAAAATCCTGTGTGGGAAGAATATATTGAGGAAAGGGACAACTCGGGTGCCGATCGTGACAATTTCGAAGATGCGATTGATTTTATTGGCTGGTACACCAATGGCAGTCAGAAACGGTTTAAGGTTTCCAAGTGGGATGCCTATGGACAATATTTGGCCTATCATGAATGTCGTGGCGGCTATGAGAGAGAAACCTATGAAAAAAAACCTTGGCTGAAAACCGTCGCCAAGAAAGTGAAGTTGCGCGCTACCTACGATAACCAACAACTGAAAACCGGCAAGTCTGAATTAGACGATCGGGTTGATCGTTGGTTTGAACATTCACCACGCGTAAATTTGTGAAGCGAGGTGCGACTTAGAAAAGGCGCGCGGTTTTTTCGGTGCTTGCCCATTTCTCCCTTCCACCCGTGGCAACAGCGCCTTTTCGACGCCAGACTTTCTCCCATAATCTGCTCAACCTTACCATCTTGCCACTACCCTGGCTGCGGGAACGTTCATTGACCCTCCTGGGACTTCCTTGGTATTTTTCTGCACGCCTACAAAGCCTCGTTAATATGCTTATTCCACCAAGGACAGGAGAGAAGCGATGAGCGACAAGATGCCTCAAGGTCTGGGAACGATGGCCGTCCACGCAGGACAAGTGCCTGATCCGACGACGAACGCACGTGCGGTTCCGATCTACGCGACCACGTCTTATGTCTTCAATGACACCGATCACGCGGCCAATCTGTTCGCCTTATCCGAGTTTGGGAACGTCTACAGCCGGATCATGAATCCGACGAACGATGTGCTCGAGAAGCGTCTGGCGGCGATGGATGGCGGAGCCGCTGCCTTGAGCTTCGCCTCAGGCCAGGCCGCAACCATGGCCGCCTTGCTCACCATCTGTCACTCCGGTCAAAACTTTATTTCATCAACCAGCCTCTATGGGGGGACGTGGACGCTCTTTACGCAGACCCTGAAGAATCTCGGGATTGAGGTCAGGTTCTTTGATGCGGAGAAGCCTGAGCAGATCGCTGAACTTGTCGATGCGAATACGCGGTGCGTGTTCTTTGAAAGTATTGGTAACCCGAAAAACGACGTCCCTGACTTCAAGAAAATTGCGGACGCCGCACATGCCAAACATCTGCCGGTCCTTTGCGATAACACGGTGATGACCCCGATCCTTCTGCGGCCGATCGAGCACGGTGCCGACATTGTGGTCTATTCGACGACGAAGTTCATCGGTGGTCACGGGGTGCATGTCGGCGGCGCCGTCATCGACAGCGCCAAATTCCCATGGGCCGATGATCCAACGCGCTGGCCTGAATTTTGTGCACCTTCACCTTCCTATCACGGCATAGTGTTCGAAGAGGCACTTCGCCCGATGGGGAATATTGCCTACATTCTGCATATGCGGACGCACTGGCTTCGTGATACCGGTGCGGCCATGAGCCCTTTTGCGTCCTTCCTCACTTTGCAGGGGCTCGAGACCTTGCACTTGCGAATGCCGCGTCATTGTGAAAATGCCCTAGCCGTTGCAAAATTTCTCGAAGCGCACGACCTCGTGGAATGGGTCAACTATCCCGGTCTCCCGAGTCATTCGCGTCACGATGTAGCGAAGAAGTACTTGCCTGCCGGCGCCGGTGCCATTCTTGGTTTTGGCATTAAGGGTGGAGAGGCGGCCGGAAAGAAGTTCATCGAAAATGTCAAACTGGCGAGCCACCTTGCGAATATCGGCGACGCGAAAACACTGGTGATCCACCCGGCCTCCACGACACATCAGCAGCTTACTGCAGAAGAACAGGCGAGGGCAGGCGTCTTGCCGGAATATATCCGCGTCTCCGTCGGGATTGAGGACGTTGCCGACATCATTGCCGATCTTGACCAGGCACTGAAGGCGAGTCGCTAGGCGACGAGAAGCCTTTGAGGCGATATTGTGACTCTGCCGTCAAGTTCGGAAAGCCAGCGATTCGGCGGTTCGCCGAACCGCGCACAAACATGGATTTCTAACGAAGCGTTAGAGCTTGAGAACGGCGGCCGACTTCAGCAAGTCACTGTGTGCTATGAGACGTGGGGCGTGCTCAACAATGAGCGGAGCAATGCCGTCCTCATTTGTCATGCCCTGAGCGGGGATTCGCACGTCGTTCGACACGATGAGAGCGATGCGCCTGGCTGGTGGGAGGCCTTAGTCGGGCCTGGCAAGCCCATTGATACGGATCGGTATTTTGTGATCTGTTCCAACGTGCTCGGTGGTTGTCGAGGGACGATAGGCCCCAACTTCAGGAATCCCGAACGCGCGCAGCCTTACGGTGCCGATTTTCCGGTTGTCACGGTGCGGGACATGGTGGAGGTACAGCGCCGCCTCGTTATCCAACTTGGGATTGCTCGATTGGGTTCGGTGATCGGAGGATCGCTGGGCGGGTTGCAGGTGTTGACTTGGGCGATCGACCATCCTGAAATGGTCCAATCCAGCATCGTGATTGCTGCTTCCGCACGGCTGAGCTCTCAGGGAATTGCCTTTGATGTCGTGGGTCGTAACGCGATCCGCCACGATCCGAATTTCGCGGGAGGCCAGTACTACGATGGGCCGGCTCCCGAGGCCGGCCTCGCTCTGGCGCGCATGTTGGGGCACATCACCTATCTCTCCGATGAGTCGATGCGAGCTAAATTCGACCCCACCCGTTTGCAACCACGAGCGGTTGACTCGGCCTTCGAGAGCACTTTCTCGGTTGGCTCGTACCTCGCGCATCAGGGCGATCGCTTCGTCGAGCGTTTCGATGCGAATAGCTATGTCACCCTCTCCACCGCCATGGATCTCTTTGATCTTGGTGATAGTCCGCAGAAGTTGGCGACCTCACTCGCACCATCCACCTGCCGCTGGCTCTTCATCAGCTTCTCGAGCGATTGGCTGTATCCGCCATCGGCGTCGCGCCAGCTTGTCGATGCGCTCGTGGCGCAGTCCAAGCCCGTGAGTAGTTGCGAAATCCAAAGCCCGGCCGGCCACGATTCTTTCTTGCTCGCAGAAACGATGGAAGGCGGCGGACAGATGATCCGTGCGTTTCTCGCAAGCGAAGACTCACTGTCCGCGCCCTTTCGTGGCACCAACGACACTCGCATCGATGAACCGACGAGCATCTTCTATGCCCGGCGCCTTGACTACGAAATGATCCTCCGTCTGATGCCCAAAGACGCGAGCGTCCTAGACCTCGGATCCGGGAATGGAGAACTCCTCTCAATTCTTCGTGCCCGGGGATACAGGCCACTTCTTGGTGTCGAGCGTGATCAAAACCAAGTCATATGCTGTGTTGAACGTGGGCTGCATGTGATTCATGCGGATCTCGACAAAGGGGTTCCGGCCATCCCGGACCAGAGCTTTGATGTTGCGCTCTTGTCGCAGACGCTACAGTCGATTGTTGATGTGGCTGGGGTGCTTGATGAAGTCGTCCGTATCGGGCGGCGCGGAATCGTGAGCTTTCCCAACTTTGCCCATGCGCCAATGCGTGCGATGTTTCAGCGGGAAGGGCGACTTCCCAAGGAGGAGGGACTGTACGCGTACGAGTGGCACGACACACCAAATCGGCGGTTTCCATCGATCCTTGATTTTCAGGAGCTGTGCGCGAAGCGGGGAATTCGCATCCTGGAGGCGATCTACGTCAACTCGACCAACGGCAAGGAGATCGTCGACGACCCGAACCTGAACGCCGACATCGCGGTGGTTGCCGTCGCGCGTTGAGTGCCATGCACCCCGGCGAACTCCCGTGGCGCATAGAACAGGGTAGACCCAGGATAAGACTTCCCGATGTGGTGTCAAGGTGAAGGCCAGCGGAGCCTTGGTCGGTGGCGGTGTGCATGAGGACAGTCTGGTCCCTATCAGTTCACTCGCCAATCAATTTGTCCGTAACCCCCACACGGTGATGCTGGTCAATCAACACGTCAAAGTTCCCGTCCTAGAATGTGGTATATCCCGTCAACGCATTGCGCTATTCATGCAAGCGATTCCAAATAACACGGTCTGATTGCCTTGTAAGGAAGAGGCTCAACCAAAGTGTGATCCAAATGGGATAAAGGGGGGTCAGGATGGAAGCGGACTTTTGGCTTCAACGTTGGGGGAAACGTGAAATCGGGTTCCACCAAGTAGAAATCAATCCGTACCTGGAACAGTATTGGCCAAGCCTGAAGTTGGCGAGAGAGAGCACCGTCCTCGTGCCACTCTGTGGTAAATCCAGAGATATGCGCTGGCTCGCGCAGCTTGGCCACCATGTGGTGGGCGTAGAATTATGCGAAGCCGCGGTGCAGGAATTTTTTGAAGAATCGAAGGTGCAACCTACGGTTGATCAACAGGGTTCGTTTCAACGCTATTCAGCGGAAAATGTTGAACTACTGGTGGGAGACTTTTTCGCCCTCGCTGCCGAAGATGTGCAAGAGGTGGCAGGTGTGTATGATCGAGCAGCGTTGGTTGCCCTCCCACCGGAAATGCGCCGTGATTATGTCAATGTGTTGGCCGAGATCGTGCCAGCAAAAGTTCAAACCCTTCTTATCACCTTCGAATACCGACGAGGTGAGAGGGAGGGGCCACCCTTTTCCATTGATCGCGACGCCGTGAAGAGCCTGTTTGATGGAAGATGTGAGATCAACGTGCTCGATAGTCAGCCCTTCGATTTGCGTGGCGTAGAGGCTACCGAACATGCGTTTCGACTGAGTTACCGTTAGGGACCTTCTGATGAATGCCTTCATCGGCACTCTTGCGAAAGCCGGAGTCCATGTTTTTCAAAGAACGATGGGTTCCTGACTTTCGCAGGAATGACATGAATCAGACCATGTTGAGACATCTATCCGTCATGCTTTTCTCAGGAAGAGATGGCAAGGACTCTTCTCTCGTTTTTTCCGTGAGTGATGGGAAATGGCCTTCCCATGCGTAGGCTTCAGGGGCGGAGCCTCCGGGGGCCGGGGAAGATGCCATTAGGACGTTTCAGGAGATCGTTGGAGAGTGTGAGTTCGAGTGCGCGCATGGTGCCATGCAATGGGTCGAGTGTTCGCGGGCCGATGATGGGTGCGGTGACGGGTGGTTGCTGGAGGAGCCCCTCTCTTCATGAATAAGAAATGGAAGCCAGGTGGCGTCTCATGCGGAATCGATGACAAGATTGGCCTCCTGTTTTTTTAGAATGCCGGACGATCATGTTGGTCAGGGCCGTGTGCGGCTTGCTGACTGTATGAACTCACTCACGAATAGGATGACACATGACCGAAGAATCAAAACCCGTGTTTCCCATAGAGAAAATCTATGTCAAGGATTTGTCCTTAGAAGTCCCCCATGCACCCGGTATTTTTCTTGAGCGAGACGCCCCACAGATTCATGTCGAGTTGAAGGCGCACCACACCCGTATGGATGACGACCTGTATGATGCCTCCGTGACGGTGACCGTCACGGCCAAGGTCAAGGCCAAGGTCATGTTTATTGTGGAGGCGGAGCAAGCCGGGATTTTTCGGATACGCCATGTCCCGGAAACAGAAATGGGTCCGGTGTTAGGCATCGGGTGTGCGAATATTCTCTTTCCCTATGCTCGTG
>JBATLR010000021.1:0-2271 GCA_049289415.1 Nitrospirales bacterium | reverse complement strand
CCAGGCTGACACGCGAGTCGACACGGTTCGTGAGTTCGCGACCGGTTTGCGCGTGAACGTGGCAGAGTATTCCCCGATTGAGTGGCGTGGAAGGCAAGTCTACATTCGGGATGGCTGATGGATCTCGCCGATGTCGGGGGGAATGTCAAAGAGGGTTGCCACATTGCGTCAATGGGTGGCACGTGGATGGCCCTGATATATGGGTTTGGCGGGATGCGGGATGACGATGGCATGCTGACGTTTAACCCCAGGCGCGCGCCTGAGCAGCCAGGACGGCTGCGATTTCCACTGACCTATCGCGGCCAAATCCTGGATGTGGAACTCGGCCCGGATGTCGCCTCGTATACATTGCGGGAGGGCGATGGGCTGGTCATCCGACACGAAGGTGAAGAAATTCATCTCTCACTAAAGACACCCGTGGTCACCCGACCGATCGTTAAGCGGGTACCCTACTGAAGAGGCCCAAACGTGGGGGTTCTGGTGGATATGGGAGTGGGAGTTCGCTCATTTAATGACCTGCATGCAGCTTGTCGAAGGAAAACCCGAAAAATGAACCGGCTGAAGTCTAATCAGTTTTCAGTGATGGGCATTGGCGAGCCAGCAACCCTAGAACCGGTTGTCGAGGGAAGATCAGAAATGAAAACGCCCAATCAGTTCAAAATTTCCGCCTCGGGATTCGCTGGCGGGTTGCAGCTCTCGATCATTGAGCAATGGCACCACATTCTCCAAGACAATTGGACAACCCTCCGGTTTGGCAATATGCACGTTGTCCAGATTGAAGAAAACTGCTCTTTTGACGTTCGGGTGCACGGTGGTTCTCCTGATCCTTCGATGGTGGGAGGAGCATGGTCTGCCTCCCGCCACAAGGATCATCCATTCAATTGGATTCTGTTGGATTAACACAACTCGATTTCCGGCTTGATCAATGCCTTTCTTATAGCAGAACAGCGCCAACCATTCGTCGTCAGACCGACACACCTCCATGGTTCCCATTCATCTTCATGTGACGGTTCCATTGGAATCTCGCGAGGCACTTTAGATGCGTGAGGAGATGACCGTTTCCAAATCGTGTGATAGTTTTTTCCTCTCACCCTCTGGGTCAAGTTTACGCTTTTCTTCTCACCCGGATGGTTGGATTGGTACTCGCTTCCAGCGGTTCTCCCGGTTGACAACTATTTTCCTGCAAAATAGAGAGGTCTTGACGTGAGGTATTTTGGGGCAGAGGTTTCCTCATGGTTTGTAGAGTAATGCGTCATATTAAGAAATTTGACGCACCGTTCCATGATTGTATGGCGAAAAAACCTTTTGATGGGAAGGGGTTGGACTAGATATCTATGGAGATAGACTTGGCATAAATTTTGAGTTGATCCGAGTTCATATCGAATGATAACGAATGAAAAAGAGGAGAGAGGACTGTGCCGATGATCATGCTTGTGACATTTCAGGAGGAATTGCGGGATCAATTGGTCACCTCCTTGGGTACTAAAGGCTATAAGGTTTGTGTGCCACCTCAGCGAAAAGATGTTCTGCCGATGGCAAAGGAACAACAACCGCTAGTGGTCTTATTGGATATGTATGTCAGCAACCCATCCGGTTTGGACGTGCTTCAACAATTGCGGGCTCAGGGTTATAAGGGAAAAGTGGTGTTGTTGGGCGGCCGTTCCATTACTTCCAGGATTTCGGAAGCGCTTCGTTTTGGTGTCGACCAGGTCGTTGGGGGCCCACAATGGATTGATGAGTCCATTAACCTTGGGCAGATAGAAACGGCCATTCAAACGGTCCTGCACTCTGCCATTGAAGCTCGTGCCTCTGAACTGTATGAGTCACGAGGCCAAATCCATGGAAAAGATCTGGAGGATTGGTTCGAAGCCGAGCGGCAAATTCTCCATGTCAAGACTTCTTTACCATCGTCAAAACCCACCGAAATGAAAGCGAAATCTGAAAAAGTTTCGAAGAAGCCAACAAAACCAAAAAAGACCACACCCCGAAAGGGCTGATACTCAACACATTCTGGCAGGCCCGATTGCTCTTTCTCCTTTAGGTGTCATCCAAATTGTTGGGAAAAAGGAATCCACCTTCATTTTCCCGTCGAACAGCCCCAAAGTATCCAGCCCAGGACCATTTTGAATCTGCCTCGTTACAGTTGAATCAGAGTACATCGCGAGGTCTTTCCTGAAGGTTGGGGGATTGGGGATTGCGAGCCAGCAGCTTATCGAAGATTTCCTGGCTTCTGCAGGCCAAACTCAGTGTTCATTCTGTCTTTGTATTCCA
>JBATLR010000020.1:0-1843 GCA_049289415.1 Nitrospirales bacterium | reverse complement strand
AAAAAGTCATGACGACCCCGGTTGGTTTGCCCGAACGGTGAAGCAGATCGCCCGACTTGGTCCATCTGATTAACCATCCACACGAGGTGTATTGGGTCTTTTTTCGTTTCGGTTTCGCCGGTAGCTCGCTGTCAATCTGATTCACCATCCACACAAGGTGGATGGGGTCTTCTCCGACAATAAACTAAATACGTGTTACTTCTTCCCGATGGCGTTCGATGACTTGACTCATGACGGACTCGAGGTTTTCCGGGTTGATGACCAGAAGGTCTCCTTTTTCGGCCATTGAAAAAAGATAGTCCAAAGCATTTTCAGGGTCGTCAACTATATGAATATGTTCGTCTTGAAGGCCTCCTTTTATCAGTCCCTCCCGTAAAAGCTCGGGGGTTTCACCAATCGGTCTGCTGCGAGGGTCATAGTCAGCTAGTACGACATAATCGTACGCCGTTGCGAGGGCCATGCCATATTCAATGATTTGTTGATCGGTTCGGTTGCCTGTTCCATGGCTTAAAGCGACCTTTCTTCCCTGGGACAGCCGGGGCAGTAACTTGGCAAGAGCATGGGCTGAATCCGGATTGTGACAATAATCTACAAGGACCTTGTACTTTTCAAAATCGAATAAGTTCATCCGGCCCGGGTTTTGATTTGCCGACGGATAGAATGTCATTATTCCATTTCGAATTTGTTCAAGAGGCAAATTCAATCCATGGAGTGCGCCGACTGCAGCGAGAGCATTCGAGATATTAAAGTCCACGATTCCGCCGAATGAAATGGGAATTTCTTCAAGTGTGCAGACCGGAATATCCAATTCTCTGTTTCGTATGATGACAGTTCGTTGATCAACCGTGACAACGGTGCCCCCGTTGTTTAGATGCTCATTGATTTTTTGATTTACCGGATCAAGTGAAAACAATACAACCTTTCCGCGGGCACGATCCAAAACACTCATGGTTGTGATGTCATCTGCGTTTAAGACCGAAGTGCCGGACTTCTTGACTACTTCTACTACTGTGGATTTTACCAGGCTCAGGTCCTCCACGGTTTCGATCCAGTCCGTACCCATGTGATCGTTACCGATATTCAAAAGTACTCCGACATCGACTTCACCCACACCAAGGCCCCGTCTGATTATTCCTCCGCGAGCGACTTCCAACACGATGTGATCCACCGTTGGTTCTCTTAAAACAATCTCAGCACCCTCGGGCCCGGAGTAGTCTCCGGTTAGAATAAAGTTTCCGTCAATGGCAACGCCGGTCGTACAGGTCAGGCCTACTTTTTTCCCTGAATACTTCAACGTATGGCTGATTAATTTGCACGTCGTCGTTTTTCCGTTCGTGCCGGTTACGGCCACAACGGGAATCTGGGAGTACCCGGTCGGGAAAAGCATGTCGATTATCGGTTTTGCAACATTGCGGGATTGGCCGTGTGTGGGTTCTAAATGCATCCGGAATCCGGGTGCAGCGTTTAGTTCAATAACCCTCAGGCCGGAGCGGCGCAGGGGAAGCGAAATGTCGACCGCCAGAGCATCTACTCCGACGCAATCCAATCCAATAATTCTGGCAGTCCGTTCAGCCATCAAAATAATCTCGGGGTTGACCTCAGTTGTAACATCTGTCGCCGTCCCGCCCTGACTGAGATTTGCGGTTGTCTTGAGATAGACCTTTTCCCCTTCCTTTGGCACGTATTCCAGAGATTTTCCACTCAGCGATAACAGCCTTCGCGTCATGTCATTGACCTCTATCTGGGTAAGAACTTTTTCATGTCCAAAACCGCGTCGGGGATCGGCATTCACTTTCTCGATAAGCTCCTCAATGCATGTGACGCCATCACCCACGACATGCGC
>JBATLR010000019.1:0-5079 GCA_049289415.1 Nitrospirales bacterium | reverse complement strand
AAATCTAAAATGAGTAAGGAAATCGGTGACGAGACCACACGGTCCAATAATAAATCGGTTCGAATCAAATTGGGGGAATTAATACTGAGATCCACGGTGAGCGTCAGTACCACTTGTTGGCCAGGGGTGCTAATGGTGTATTTCATACAAGAACCTCCCTTTGGATGATAAGACCAAAAAAGTATAAAAAAATTATTTTGATTGTATGCATTTCGGTTAATCGCGCCACTCTCTTTTACCCTTGAGGTTAAATACTTAGCTGTCTATAGTGGAGGATTTCATGCCTTCTACTGGCACACAACAGAGGATTTCATACAAAACGTGAAACGATGGGGATTGGAGTGAATTCGGATTGGAGTGAATTTGATTTGGGCGACCCGACTTTCAACGTCGGGCATGGATTCTTGAGGTCGAAGATTCAGAAGATGTCAGAGATTTTCCTACTCGCAACCGGTTGATGACGATCGAGGCTCCGGCCTCAAACGCCTGCTGTTCGGCAATAATCCGTTGGTGCATATGCTGAACTGATCCGGACAAGGTCGCCTTGCCATCTTCCACCATCGCCACAATATCCTGGCTCGATAAAAATGGACTCCACCACACCTGGTTTTCGAAATCCAGTTGAATTTCCCAATCCGTTTTTTCGATTTCGGGACTTGAAAAGCTGATGTGATTGGTCAGGCTTTTCACGCCTCGAATCCGGGAAGCCACGTTTTCGGCATGGTTTCGTTCATAAATCGAATCGACTGTCCCCGTCAGCAGGGCAGCTCCCTTTTTTACCGATCCCCCAAGGGTGAAGTGCTCCAAGACAGGATCTCGTGAAAACGCAGCGAATAACCGGGCCTGAATATCGGCATCCTTTGAAGTCGCTTTGGACTGGACCGAAATGAGATTGTTCACGGATTGGACCCCGACAGTGTTATTCACGTTTTGCTCCGCCTCACGTTTGATGGAGAGAAAGGGTACAGTTCCTTTCAGGGTCACCGTCCCATTTTTGACTGAGACCTGAATTCCAAAGGGAGCGACACGGCGGTCATATGCCAGCACTTTTTGAATGGCATTGGAAATTTCCCGGTCCGTAAACATGGGACGCTGAGTCCGCATCATCGGATCCGGCGACACCCAATTGATGGTGATACCGCTCACGTCCACGTCACGGACACCTTCAACCCACGCCAAGGCGGCAATCCGCCCCTTTTCGTATACGCTTCCCACCTGTCCTTTCAGAATTGCGCAACCTTTTTTCACCTGAATATTCAATAGGGATGGGTTGACCACCCAGACATCAAATGCAAGACGATGCGTGATTTCCTCTTTCAGGATCAAATCTGTTCTGTCTCGAACACCATCCACATTCAAAAGGTCGCGTACCTGGCGAAGGCCTTTGACCATTTTGGCTAAATTGAGCGCCGTCTGCTTTTCTTGCCGGGAGTGCACACGCCCCTTCAAGGTGACGACCCCCTTGACCACATCAACATGAATGTCGTCGCGTTCCACCACAGGATCTTCGAGGAACAGGGATTCAAGATGTTTCTTAAGGGCAGAATCGTTAGTTGTGCCGAGCGGCCCCACTGAAATGCGATCGATCACCCCTCGAACGCCACGAATTACCTGAGGAAGTTCCGTGGCACGCTGCTGCGTCCAAAGACTATCGGCTGTCCCGGTTAGCGTGACTATGCCGTCTTTGACCGACACTTCGATGGAAGAAAAAGACTTCCGATCGACTCGGGACAACCTGTTTTTAATGGCAACGGCTATCCCAATATCATGAACCTCTACAACCTCTTTTCCAGTTACCTCGGGGGTATTTTCCACATCCTCAGCGGCTAATCCAAGACCGGCCAATAGGCCAAAAACCAAAGCCATTATGGCAGCGTAAACCAGCAAAGGCATGCCCCCATTTACCTGAAATATGAGCAGGAACGGACTGCAGAACAATGAGGGAAAGCGATGAGAATGTCAGTTGACAAATTTGGCGGGCATGAACAAAAAATATCCGGGATTCAGGATCTGCGTTGAGACTTAGCTGAAGTTTTGATGGAGCCGGACTATATGGGCAATCATGCGATACAGGTCCTGTCCGGCAGTTTCCTTGGACAAATATCCAGCCGCACCGGCTTCACACATGGCTTGTTCCGTTTCCTTATCCTGACGAACCGATAATCCGATCACATGAATATTGGGGTTGTTCTGACGAATCTGCCTGGTGGCTTCAATCCCATTCATGTTTGGCATATTAATATCCATGACCACCACATCCGGGTGCAGGGATTCTGTCAGACGGATGGCCTCAATCCCATCCCCGGCTTCTCCGACAACCTCGACGTCGGACCAGGCATCCAGCAGACTTCGCAATCCCTGTCGAACCACGGCATGATCATCGACCAACAGGACTCGATAACCCGCGGACATTCCCGGACGTGAGTCCTGACTGGATCCCTTGGCTATTATAGGTGCAGATTCTGAAGAAGGTAAGGCCGCATTCGGTTGTTCCTGCTCAGATAGGGCCACATACAAGCGGATGCGTGTCCCGGAACCGGAACTCGAGTCTATGACCATCCGCCCGCCTAATAAAGACATGCGTTCCCGAATACTGAACAATCCGAATTGGTTGGACGCATGGCTGTGTTTTTCGATGAGATTGGGATCGAAGCCAACGCCACGATCCGAAATTTCGATACAGACCTCATCCGATGAAGAAAAGCTGACGGCCAGATAGACTTTGTCCACGCCGGCATGTTTCTTGACGTTCAGCATGAGTTCACGAACGGATTGAAACAAAAGAACCGCCTCATTCTCGGTGAGCGCCAGATGGTCGCATCCCATATTGACTTCCACCGTGAGTCCATATTGTTTCATATCCTCCGCCAACCACTGCAGTGCCTTTAGTAACCCGAATTGATACAACACCGACGGGACCAGTTGAGCGACCAGCGAGCGAGTATACCCCAAGGATTGATTCAGAATGCGATCAATTTCTTGAAGAACCGGAAGCATATGTCCCTCGTCACTCATCTGCTCAAGCCTGTTGACGTGCAACCGGCAGGCGACAAGGAGTTGCGCCAGAAAATCATGAAGTTCCTCGGCAATCCTGCGCCGTTCCCGCTGTTCCGTCAGAATGAGTTCACCGACGAGGGCCTGCAGGCGCGATTGATTATGACGCAGTTCTTCCGTGCGTTTGGCAATTTGGCTTTCTAATTTATTCGTCAGATGTTGGAGTTGCTCCTGTGTGGTTTTTAATTCGGTAATGTCGGTATTGGTGCCGATCCATCGCACGACCTCCCCATGCCGATTCCGAATGGGCTCGGCCCTTGACAAAAACCACCGGTATTCGCCGTCCTTGCCCTTAAGAGGAAAGGTGTCTTCCCATATGTGCCCGGTTTGAAAACACCGGCGAACTTTTTCAACGACCCGGTCGACATGATCGGGGTGGTGGACTTTCCTCCAACCCCACCCTTCCATGTCCTTAAACGTGGTACCGGTATATTCATACCAGCGCGCGTTGTACCAAAAGATCCATCCGGTCGAGTCGGCCATCCAGGCAAATTGGGAAATGCTATTGGCAAGAGCACGAAATCGCTCTTCACTTTCCCGATGTTGTTCTTCGATATCTTTCTGAGAGGAGAGGTCCAGCACCAAACCGACATACCCCAGATATCTCCCGTCCGATGCAAACCGGGGAGAGGCGGAATCCAGAACAGAGTGATACTCACCATCCGCACTCCGAAGACGGTATTCCAGTCGAAAAGATTGTCTTTTTCGGTTCGCTTCGCAAAACGCCTGTTGAATGGATGGGCGGTCGTGCGGATGAATGGCAGACAACCATCCCTCACCGAGCCCGGTGGCCTCTGTCTGACCGGAAAAGTCGTACCAGGTTTGACTGAGGAAAACACAGTCCCCGTCTGCATCCGTAATCCAGGTCATGATCTCAGGGTGATGGGCCAAATGCTGGAAGCGGGATTCATATTCGATCGCTGTACGACGCATGGTGGCCAGCCCCAAGGTTTTTTTTACTCTGGCAAGAAGGTCTTTTGAGGAAAACGGTTTGACGAGGTAGTCATCCGCACCGGTCAGAAGTCCCTCAATTTCGTCCTCCTGGCCGGCTCTGGCCGAGAGAAAGATAAATGGGATTAATTGCAATTCCCGATTGGACCGGAGACGTTTCAGTAACTCGATGCCATCGATGCGGGGCAACATGATATCACTCAGAATAAGGTGAGGGCTGACCGTGTGAACCCGTTCCAAGGCCTCCTGGCCGTCACAGACAGACACCACCTCATAGTCGGCACACAGTAAACGCGTCAAATAATTCCGCATATCCCGATTGTCTTCCACTAATAAAATGGTGGGAGGTGAGTGATCCGTTTTTGGAAGTGAAGCTTCTTCATTCTGGAGAATTTCCTGAATGGCCGGTTCATGATCCGTGCCTCCGACCCACTGCTCGGATTCCAGAATGAACGAGTTCGCTAAACGCTTGTCGGTTGTGTACGTGGAAGTGTGACATACCTGCTCCGGCGGCAGGTGATGAAATCCGAACGGCACCGTTACGGTGAACACACTCCCCCTTCCAGGATCACTGTCCACATGAATCTTCCCGCCATGCATTTCGACCAGCTCTTTGACTAAGGCCAAACCAATTCCGGTTCCTTCAAATGTTCGTCCCAAGGCTTCCTTGGCTCTAAAGAATCGGTCAAACACATGCGAAAGCGTCTCCCGGCTCATACCGACCCCTGAATCCTCAATCCGGACATCCACGCTTTCCACATGAGGACAGACGTCCACGGACACGCGTCCTTTCAAGGTGAATTTCAAGGCATTTGAAAGCAGATTCAGCATAATTTTTTCCCAGGAGCTTCGATCCACATAGACCGGTTGAGACAGCGTGGAAGAGGACACGATAAATTCCAGACCGGCTTTTTTCATGGCAGATTCAAACGACGATGCCAGATCAATGGTCAACTCACAGAGATCCACCGGTTCAAATACGACCTGCATGCGGCCTGCTTCCAGGCTGGAAAAGTCCAAGAGGGAGTTCACCAGCTTCAGCATCCGCCCGGCATTCCGGTGGGCCACCTCCAC
>JBATLR010000018.1:0-3212 GCA_049289415.1 Nitrospirales bacterium | reverse complement strand
GTTCAAGGCTCACGCCCGCCGTCAAGGCCGGACGGGCAGTCCCCGGCATGTGGCCATGTGCGAGTGGACACTCTTGATTACTAATGTGCCGGAGGCCTGGCTGCCCCTGGACATGGTCCGGGCCCTGTATACGCTCCGCTGGCAAATCGAATTGCTATTCAAGCAATTCAAATCTATTCTCCGCGTGCATCAGTCCACGACCGGCAATATCCATCGCTTGCGCTGTGAGCTCTACGGCAAATTGATTGCCGCCGTGTGGGTGCAGCGTCTCCACGCCGTCGCCAATACGACGCTGTGGAATACCGCACGCCAAGAGATCAGTCTGGCCAAGTTATACAAACGGCTCCAGGAACGCGCGTTCCTGCTCGCGCAATTGGTGATGGGGTCGGAGGCTCAAGCCATGGCCTATCTGTCCCAAGAGCTTGAGATACTGCTCAGGCACTGTCGCAAGCATCGACAACGCTCACGGATGACCACGCTGGAAATGCTCGAAGCCGGGTTTGACCCTCAACTCCACAGGGAAAAAACCGTAGCTTAGCTTAACAGCTATGGGACGAACCCCGGCATCTAAAAGCCAAGGGCCAAAAGAACCCACAGAGAAAAACAAACCATTTTGAACAATCAGGAATGTGGGAAGGGGTCTGGGAGTATGTGTGAATGCAAAACTGTGCCCCACAGCCCTAATACTGTATACACGACATTTCTGGTCAGATCTCGCACCGCATACTTCAAAGTGAAGAGCATTACACCTCATCTTGTGAATGACAAATTATCCTAATATACTAGTAATAGGATATAAAGATATGATGGTATGTCTATGAAGCCGGTCCATTTTCTTGGAAATAGCCGAACTGTTCTGCGAAAGTTCCCGGCAGAAGTGAAGGAGCGAATAGGGTATGCGTTATATGAAGGGCAGAAAGGGGAAAAAGCGGCCAATACGAAACCGCTCAAAGGGTTCCATGGAGCGAGTGTCTTAGAGGTGATTGAGGACGATGATGGAGCAACGTATCGGGCTGTCTATACCATTCGGTTCTCAAATGCGGTCTATGTGCTACATACCTTTCAAAAGAAATCGAAAAAAGGTATTGCAACGCCAAAACAAGATATAGCACTTATCAAATCACGCCTTAAATTGGCAGAGGAGGATTGGAAAAAGGAGACCACATCATGATGGAGAAAATTACCAGAGGGTCAGGAAATATTTTTGCTGATCTGGGCTTTGACAACCCTGCGGAGATGGAAACTAAGGCACAATTGGTAAGCCAAATCAATGCCATTATTAAACAGAGAAAACTGACACAGAAAAAAGCTGGAGAGCTGTTGGGAATTTCACAATCTCGCGTGTCTGATCTCGCCCGTGGCGGCCTCAGCGGGTTCTCGGTTGATCGGCTCCTGCGGCTCCTAAATAAGCTAGATCAGGAAGTGGAGATTATCGTCAAGCGTAAACGCGGCCGACGCCCAGCCACAACCACCGTCACTTTTGCCGACCAGATTCCTGTGTCATGACGGTAAGCGAGGTGGTTCACGGCACTCGCGTTTGGCAGAAACGGCTCAAAGATTATTGCTCCGACCCCTTACATGTTCTCATCTTTTAGACCCCAGGAAAGTTCCCGTTTCTAGGCTTCGAGTATTGGGGCATCTATCTATTCTTCTCCGTCATGCCCGACATTCCTCATCGGACATGTATCCCTGTTTTAGATCAGAGGGAAAAGACGCGCCAAGAAATAGTGGCACATTCCAAAACGCAATATGCAGGACCTCGCCTGCCGGGCCGAAACCCGGCATCTAAAACCTTCTCATCACTCCGGCATTGTTGGTTAGACATCCGATGCCTGCTGTCTGATCGGGTGGCCCTTTCATCCACCTTCCACCTCTAGGTTTCCCTGGCCTGGTGGCATGCCACGGCCAAAATGGTTTTGGTCACTTTTGCCGAAACAAAAGTGGCTCGGCCGCCGGGACGAACCCCGGCATCTTAAAAACTTTGCATCACTCTGGCATTTTTGCTCAGACATCCGACGCCTGCCGGCTGGCCCAAAGGAGGGACGCTCTTTGGATTTAACGGACCTTGTCTGAGCCCTGCGAGTTGGTCCGCTCTTCTCAGAATTAGCGTCCCTCCGCTCCAATGAGGCCAGACGGGGCGTCAATGGTTTTGGCCACTTTGCCGAAACAAAAGGACCTCGGCTGCCGGGTCGAACCCCAGTACCGATCTTGAATTTCATAAAGGGTTTTTCTCCTATGGCTCGACGCCTGCCGGCTGGCTCCCGGAGGGACGCTCTTCGCATTTAGCGGCCTTTGTCTGAGTCTTGCGAGTTAGGCCGCTCTTCAAAGGTTAGCGTCCCTTCTCTTCAATAAAGCCAGACGGGGCGTCAATGGTTTTGGCTACTTTTGCCGAAACAAAAGTGGCTCGTCGCACGGGGGCGAAACCCCGTTCTGCCCTGGAAAAGGAAAAGTGCACCAAGCAAGCGTTCGGCTGCCGGGCCGAAACCCGGCGTTTGTTATTGCTCAAATTAATGATTGAGAACCGTATTACTTAAACGCACTCCGCTGTGTCGCCTCAAACAACGCATTACACTCCTGCTCCAGAATCCCCCCAATCACTCTCGTATTCCGAAATGGCGTCCGCCGTGCCACCTCCTCGGCCCGAATATCGATTTGCCGCCACCCATGTTGTTGGAGAAACGGAATCGACGTGCCAAAGTACACGGTGGCCATGCCCGCCCACTCGATCGCACTCTGACACATGGGACAGGGTTCCGCGGTCGTATACAAATCGAGTGCTGTCCAATCCACAGGTGCATGCTTGGCCGCACAACGATTGATCACATCGATTTCGCCGTGAACGATAGGATTGCGGGAAGAACGGTTGTAACCTTTCGCGAGGACCTCTCCGGTTGTCCGGCGAACGATCACGGCTCCGAATGGATATTGGGGGACCTTTTGCGCCATGGCAATGGCCAGGCGCATATACTCATCGTGACTCTTGTTCTGTTCAGTTTTCTTCATGGTTTATAGTTATTCTCGCAGGTCGTTGACAGGAATCCATCCTACCCCGTCTTGCCCGACATTAGTCATCGGACATCAATCTTCATTCTTTCACCCAATCAAGACCGAAGAAAGTCGAAAAGAAGAAGTTCCTCCTACTCCAAAACGATGGCGGCCAATAGAGGTGGGGGAGGGGAGAAGGGGGTTGTGGGCAAGGTGGAAGTGCTGCG
>JBATLR010000017.1:0-1681 GCA_049289415.1 Nitrospirales bacterium | reverse complement strand
ACTCCCCTTGTTAAAATCTCCACGAGATTCCCGCACCCGTCAAGAAATCATCCGTTCCATGAGTCAGGCCGCCCCCCACGCGGGCATCCAGTTGAAGATTGTATGCCAGATGATAGAGCACTCCCGTTTGAAGAAAATTTGCGCTCCCACTCGCCACATCTCGGGGATACAATCCGAAATATTCCACAAACCCGGTTAATCGATCCCGAATGGCTGCGCTCAGTCCCAGGGACGAAGAGACCTGCACAAACCGCGTGCCCTGAGAAGTCGGACTGCCGATATTCACCGTCCCGAATAACCCCACCCTTTTATTCAAGGCATACGTCAAAATCGTCCGGAATAGCGGGTCCAGTCGATCCGATGAGAAATTCTTATCACCCGTGGGGATCGACAGTCGGCCGACAAAACTTAACCGGGGTCTAAACCCCTGTTGCTGAAAAGCCTGAACTTTAAATCCCAGGGCCAGATCATTGAACCCATTCACATCCCGGCCATTGTCAATAAAGGTCAGATTTGGCCATTCCACGCGCAATTCAGTCGTCTCGGTTAATCCGATACGGACAAGGGTCTCAGGGAAGTTATGCGTTTTGACATCGGGAGAGGCTTTTTCAAGAGAAAAGGTATATCCCGTTTCGATTTGAATGCGTCCCTTGGTGATCGTGTCAGGACTCAGACTGAATGTCGGCCGATCCGTCTCTATCGGCTGGGTAAACGCGCCCGCCTGTCCCATGATCCACGGACGGGAGGGAAGTGCCTCGCCTCCATTTTCCTGTCCATAACACCAGGACTGTCCCAGCAGGACCACACACAACGACCACCCTAATACTCCAGGGAGCGATCGTCCAATTCTGTTGAGATTGGAAACACAGAATACGCGCATAGAATTTCGAATCCATTTAAAAGGGCCATAAGTTTACCGTGATGGCATTGGAGGTCGTTCTTCACGGAATGATCAGATGAGGCCGCCTTTTATACCAGATGGCAGGCAGAGACTCATCTATGTGATCACACGATAATCTGAGAAAACATTATCCAAGGATCAATTCGGCGTTTACTGTCAGATTCTGCGTTAATAAAGCCCGTCGATGATGACACTCGGAAGGCATGAAACGGAAAGGGTTAGGAAGGTTGATTCACGACCTGCCGGATGGCATCGACCAGTTGGCTGGCGACACTGCTTTTGGTGACATACTTCGCGGCTCCGGCTTCCAAGAGCATCTTTTCAATTTGCTTATCCTCATGAACCGACAATCCGATGACTTTGACAGTAGGATGCTCGTTTGTAAGAAGTTTGGTCGCTTCGATGCCATTGATTCGTGGCATGTTGACATCCATCACCACAACATCGGGAAGAACCAGTTTGGTTGCCTCCAAGGCTTCTTCCCCATTTGTGGCTTCTCCCAGGATGACAAAATCTTCCTGGTGTTCCAGCAGGGTTCGAATGCCTTCACGAATCATGGCATGATCATCGACCAAAAGAATTCGAACGACTTTTTTCCTTGCAGGACCTTGCGTAATCGGATTGAGAGGTTTTGGAATTTGGTTGGAGTCTGCGTTCGACAAAACCATTGGTGAGACCGGGTGAAGCGGAACGATGAGGGTTGCCTGAGTCCCCTTCCCTGGTGCGGATTCGATGTGAAAGTGCCCGCCCAGCGCCTCCGTTCGTTCTCGAATACTAAAT
>JBATLR010000016.1:0-5693 GCA_049289415.1 Nitrospirales bacterium | reverse complement strand
CGATTGAAGACCGCTGCACAGCTTCGCACACAAGGAGATGCCATCTCCGTGATTCTTGCCGATGTGATCGACTTTCATCGCAGGGAGGAAAAGCCCATGTGGTGGCGCATGTTTGACCGCGCCACGGCAACCTCTGAAGAACTCCGCGACGACCCCGCCTGCATCCAGGGCATGTACGCCATGGGATCTCCCGTGCCGGAAAAACTTTCGTTGGTCCAAACCTATTCCTTTGACCCTTCCCAGGAATGCAAACTGGCTGCCGGGGATAAATCCAAAGTGATGTTCACCCATAACCTGAATGCGAAATTCACTCTCTTGGAGCTGGATGTGTCCGCCGGGAGACTGGCTCTCAAGATCGGCAAGAAGGGTCTGATCGAGAAATGTGCAGGCATATTCCCTCAGCAGGGCTCACTGCTTCCGGATGAGCATGTCTCGGCGACGGCCATTCAGCTTGCGCTGACGGAAGTCGTCACCAAACACGTATCAAACAACCTCGATGCCCCCGTCGCCGCGTTGTTAAACCGTGTGCCACCCGTCACACCGCTGCAAAAGACCGATGAGTCCTCAACCGAGGCCGCCATCCGAATTGCCGGTTCGATGGGCGGTGGATGCCTGGTCATCCAAGGACCTCCCGGCACGGGCAAGACGTTCACCGCCTCACAAGTCATCACGAGGCTTCTCGCTTCCGGCAAAAAAGTCGGTGTCGCATCCAACAGCCACAAGGCCGTGATCAATCTTCTCACCGCCTGCGGCGACGCCGCCAAGGAGAGTGGTTCTCAGCTCCACGGAATGAAAGTCGGAGGTGATGCCGAGGATGCCTTGTTTACCTGCAACCCCGGCGTGCAATACCTCAAAGACAGCAGCACCGCGCACCAGACCTACAGCGGAGGGATTATCGGCGGAACCGCTTGGCTTTTTACCAGGCCTGAGTGGGAAGGCGCACTCGATTTTCTCTTCATCGATGAAGCCGGCCAGGTGGCTCTGGCCAACGCCATGGCCATGGCTCGATGCGCGAAGAACCTTGTGCTTTTGGGTGATCAGATGCAACTCGAACAACCCGTGCAAGGCTCCCATCCAGGCGATGCCGGGCTTTCCGTCCTCCAGTACGCGCTCAAAGACATGGAGGCCAGCCAACCCGACTCCCCTATCATGCATGCCGTGGTACCTCCGGACTACGGGCTTTTCCTCGGCGAATCCCGCCGTATGCATCCGGCCGTCTGCCGCTTCATCTCGGAGAGCATGTATGAGCGCCGACTTGGATCCCATCCCGACTGCGCCCGGCAGCGGATCATCGTCCCACCAGGTGCCAACGGCCTCCTCACCTGCGAAAGCGGGATCCTCTTCAGCGGCGTGGAGCACGATGGCAATATCCAACAGAGCGATGAAGAGGTTGAACGGGTCATCGCGATGTACCACGAACTCCATGGACGTCTCTACACCGACAAAGATGGGATCACCAAACCACTAGACTTGGAGCACTTTCTTTTCATCGCCCCCTACAACGCTCAAGTCCGCGCTCTTCAGGTCGCGCTACCCGACGGCGCACGCGTCGGAAGCGTTGACAAATTTCAAGGACAGGAAGCCCCTGTCTGCATTCTTTCTCTCTGTTCCAGTTACGGTGAATACGGTTCACGCGGACTGGCCTTCATTCTTGACCGCAACCGGGTGAATGTGGCCATCTCCCGGGCGAAATGCCTGGCCATCGTGGTTGCTGATCCCCGGATCGCGGGCACTCCTCCCGGCTCCCTGGACGACATGAAGCTCATCAACCTGTTTTGCAAATTAACGGATGCTACCAACTTCACATGAATTTATATGGTTTTGGGGACTTTTGCCTCCACACAAAGGAATCGCTCCCCGAGACACATCAGGCAAAACCTCGCCAGCCGCGGCGAAATCCGACAACACAGAAAACCAGGTTGATACGAAAGTTAGGTGCAAGAGTGCCAAGTGGCCATTGGCTAACGCTTTTTTCTGGCAAACCCCAAGATGGATTCCCTCAAATTTTAAAGCCTTAGGACCAGCGCCATAAATTCTGTTTAATCCTAAGAAACACTCTCATGGAGAATGAACATCGGGGACAATTATGGTGAGCGACACGTTTTGCCGATACATGACCTAATCTTTGTTGAGAGGAAGACGTGCCCAACACTTTAGCCCATATCGGCGTGCAAGGCCTTCTGAATCAGGCCGTTAAACCGGGGATCGACCCTAAACTGGTCTGCCTGGGTTGTTTGCTTCCGGACATCCCATGGATTTTTCAAAGAGTTCTGCTGGGAATCATGCCGGGAATCGATCCTTATACCATTCGACTCTACTGTATCGCCCAAGCATCCTTATTCGTCACGTTGGTATTATGCGGGGGTTTGGCCTTCCTTTCAAAAACGCCTAAAGCCGTATTCATGATTCTCGGCGCCAACGTCCTCCTTCATCTCGTCCTTGATGCGCTTCAAACCAAATGGGCCAATGGCGTCCATCTCTTTGCCCCACTGTCATGGGACTTATGGAATGTCGGGTTATTTTGGCCGGAAAGTCTTCCAACCTATATCATGACCGGGGGAGGCTTACTCTATATAGGATGGCAATGGCGAAAGGGAATATCAGAGCCTCTCCCATTCTCGCCCTTGTCTCCTTTCAAAGTGGCGATATCGGCGTCGTTACTCCTACTGTATTTCGCGCTGCCTTTGGTTTTGATTGAAGGACCTCGACACGCCGATAACCATTTCGTCCGAACACTTGAAGAAACGGTGGCTCGTCCAGGACGTCCTCTGGAATTGGATCGACCATCCTATATGAAAACCCCGGCAGGCGATATGATCGGTATATTCAATGGTGAAAAAATCAGAAGTACTCCAGAAATTCTTGATCACTCCGCTACAGTTTCGATTCGTGGACGTTTTGTCACGCCCACCCAACTGGAAGTTCTCGAATTTCACGAACATTCCAGTTGGTTCCGTGATACGGGCAGTTACCTTGGCATCCTTCTCCTGCTTGGCATGTGGGTGGGCGCTGCCCTCAAACAAGGCTTATTCCACTCTTCAAGCAAGTCGGGTCATCATTCCAGTTAACAACAGGCAACATCGACCAACCAGACTGATCCTGACCACTACTTCTCAGCCGGGATATCAGGAGAGGACACATTGATGGTGAGTTGGACAGGAAAAAGTGTGTGGGTATCTGACCGGTGTCGAACTTCCTTGAGAAGCGTTTCGATGCGAGGCTCGACCATGCCTTCGTAAGATACTCTCCCATTCGTTTCCACGATGATCAGTTTTGTAAAATCTACCAGATCCTGATTCAGAAAGAGGGAATAGCGGCGAATACGATTGGTGCTCACCACGATCTTGTTTGGAGCCGTGACCTGCGCGTGCAATTTGGCGTACACCCCTCCCGTAATAAATTCATCACGACTGTCAATCAGGTTTTCGGTAAAGGCGGCAATCTGATCGGTCATATCGATCCGCACCCAGGAGAATGACGTGAGATGGGTCGCATCCCGAACCAACGAGATGGTCCGTGGCAATGGCTTTCGTTGTTGGCCATCGAACCAGGCAATCAGTTCCGGCAGAGCTTGCTTGGGGAAGAAATGTCCTCCCGCATGCGGATGCGTCCAGGTGTGCTCCTGGTAATGATAAGGAATGCCGCGACGCTCCATCTCTTTCACCAGATCGCGACTCAACTGCACGGGCATGACCTGATCCGCCGCGCCGTGAATGACATAGACGGGCGTGTGGGCCAGATTTTCGACAAAGGGAAACAGTACATCATCAATACCGCTGGCCATCGGCGCAATACCCGCAAAGCGATCCGCATGATGCATCCCGATAATCCAGGTTCCGATACCGCCATTAGACATGCCGGTGAGAAAGACTCGGTCCGGATCGATATGGTAGTCCTTCTGAACCTCCTTCAAGACCTTCAAAACCAGCTCCTCCCCGAATCTGGTCCACCATGACCCCATGGTCACCGAAGGACAAGCCAGAATGTATTTCTCACCCAGACGTGGAATCCAGCGATCCAGATAGGCTTCACCCGTAAACCCTGCCCCATGCAAGCACAGAATGAATGCCATCGGCTGTTCAGGTGAATAGGAAGGAGGAACATACAAGGCATACTCAGCATCCACTCCCCTCACCTGAATAGAGCGGCGAGGTTGGGCGCCAACCGGTTGAGTCTCGTATTGAGTCGGCTGCTGAAGAATGTTTGAAATGGACTCAACATTGGCCTCAGGCATACGTTGAATGTCAGCTAACAGCTCTCCGGCTTTTTCCGGAGAGTCTTCCTCCACATATGCTTTCACCAAGGAGGACAAGTCCCGATCAGAAGGCTGTGCGGTTTTGTCTCCCGCCATTTCCGGAAGTGGATGAGCCCAACTCTGCAGAGCTACGGGACACAGAACCAGGGCTGTAAGCAGAACTAGAAACTTATTAATACCGTACAGCAGAAATATCACCCTTCCACTTTTTGACAATGGAATTTTTCAGATCATTGAGAATCCGTTGTCTAATCCTCTCATATTTCAGCGGACATTCCTATAGTCTCAGAGACAGAGTCGACCGTACAAAATACTGAAAGGTTCAAAGGAGAAGGAACCGGAGATTATGCGGGATTTTCGTAGAAGATATATGGAGTGGAGTAATCGCTGAACTCGAAATAGACTTTTTGGGGATCATACGGAAATAATGGTTCGAGCCCTTCGACGTTGCTCGCAGGACAAACCCTTCGCCCAAGCTCAGAACAGGCTCTAGAAGACTCCGCACCTCTCCTTCTCATCCTGAGAGCAATGAAGGATCTGAGCCCAGCCCAAGCAGGCCATGGCTTAGCCAGATGCTTCGCGCTGCTCAGCATGACAATTCTGTTGAGGATGTCTCCCACCTGGTCTTCTTGTCATTCTCAAATGTTCAATGGACCCCATCTGGATCCATCTGTTCTGATTAATGAGCGCTGTAGGCCGTAGAACCCTATATTCTGTATGATCCCCAACATCCCCAGTGCGATCTTCCTGCAATTCATTCAGATGGATACCGGCTCACAACCGACGGGTATGACGAACCGGAAAGCGACGAATTTAATTCCTGGCGGCAACTTGGCGATAGGCCTCCCGCACGGCCTCTTTGCCATGAGTACGTTCCAATCGCCGGACGATAAAATGACCGCGCGCCATATTTTGGAAATGATCCATAAACAGCAAATTGATGGTGGCTCCCCCTGCTGCTCCCAACAACGGGATCGCCTGGGCGGCAGCTTTTTCTGACACTTGCATACTGTACCGTGAAGCAATTTCAGACAGAAATCGGACCAATGCCGGTGCGCCTGATCCCGCCAAGCCACGTTCAAGCAAATACTTGCCCGCTTCGCTCATCGCACCCGCCAAGGCGGCCCTCACCGCAAAATAGCCCGTTTCCGCCCCGTCATCAGCTTGACTGGTGCCCCCCATGGCGAACACCTCCAAACAGGCCAGCTTGCTCCCGGCCTCCATAATCGGTTCTCCCTCACTTCTCGCGATATCCGCGATAGACCGCAACATCAGTGTCGTCGAGATTGGCAATTCTACGCTCAACGCCATGAGCCCCATCGCTCCCCCAATGGCACCACTGACGGTCGTCAATACTCGATGAGCCCCATTGGCAGGTTGACCCCGATACCGTTCATCTATACTGGAGACGGCCAGATCTAACGCTTTGCTCAAGGCT
>JBATLR010000015.1:0-4327 GCA_049289415.1 Nitrospirales bacterium | reverse complement strand
CGGTTCAAGGATGACGGCTGGAACTCTCTCCCTCCACGAAGACCTGCTTTTTCTGACCATCACCCACTACACACAGAAACCCGGGGGAATAAAATTTTCCTACGTGGACGACCGTCAGGCCCCCGACCCCACGGGTCTTCGTGATCAAACTGTGTCTTTTGTCCCCAAGGAAGCCCTTCGGCCGGACAAGTCCCCGCAGGAGCCGCGACACCCTCTCGAGGTGACCCTGGCGATCAATTACCCGCTTCTCAAAACGTTGCAGGAAGCGGGTGAGCAGCCAGCCCCCTTCCCAATTCGGCAAACGGAAACACCTTCGCCTGCCCACACCCGCGAGGGTGCTGTTGCACCAATTAACCAGAAGACCGTCCCCCCCCCCGGCGAATCTTCAGCGAACGACCCCGCCTTCCGTGCCCTGGAGGAACAGGTCCACAAGCAGGAGGAAGAGTTGGAGCAATTGAAGAAGGAGCTACAGGAGATTCAACGCAGTCGCAACTCGCAAAGACAACCGCATTAATGCGTTGACCATCCGCGCCGAGAACCACTGTCAAGATTCTGTGATCAGGATCTTGGCTTCTCTCCATTCTGCATGCTGGTGTCAGCAAAATGAGCATTTCAGAGATTGGGACGTTCCCCTTCTTTCGGGTTTGTGTGTTATCGATGCCAACAACGAGCTCGCACTAAGATTTCCCATAGGGCATTGGATTATGATTAGTCGAACGAAGGGTCAATCTAATAGAAATTGGTGGGCGGGATAGTGATAGGGAGAATGATGTGACAGGTCAGCGCCAAATTAATGAATCCACCGGAGACATTTGAGAACTAAATAGGGGCACTCCTCACATCATTAGGTATTTCGTGATGAATAGAGTCGAGAGTGCCGTGCTGGACAACACACAACATCCGAGTCAGATACTCACATGGATCATCTAAGCATCACATCATGGTTGCTGGGCTTAACGTTGGGTATTACGCACGCGCTCGACCCGGACCACCTCATTGCCATGGGAACGTTGGCTGCCGAATCACGGGATATCCGTCGTTCGGCTTTATTAGGAGCGATCTGGGGAGTCGGACATACGTGCGCGTTAGCACTCGTCGGATATCTGGTGTTGAGTCTCAAGTGGACGATTCCGGAACAAATGGCAGCCCATATGGAAGTTATGGTCGGAGCCATGATTGTGGCTTTGGGAGTTCACCTTCTGTGGAGGACCCTCCAGCCATGGACCCTTCACCTTCATGAGCATGACCATGAGGAAACGACCCATTCACATATTCATGTTCATGGTCAGGATCATGCGAGCCATTACCATCATCTGCGCGGTTCTCGGGCCAAAGTCTTGTTAGTGGGTTTTGTGCATGGGATGGCGGGCAGTGCCGCCTTGAGCCTTGCGGTACTGACGACTATGCCATCCATGGAAATGGGCATGATCTATATTCTATTATTCGGTATTGGCTCGATTGGGGGCATGCTCCTGATGAGTGGGCTGATCAGTCTTCCGTTTGTGTTTGTTTCTCAATCGTGGCATCACAACCTGAAAGTGAGTGCGGGTTTCCTCGCAATCGCGTTCGGTACGTATTTCATGTGGTCTCCTCATTCTTAAGCCACCTTTGTGCATTCATTGTAGACGCCCCACATGATTGTTTGAGAGGGACGGATATCTGTATTCGTTTTACCCATACATTGCTACCCACACCATCTCACGAACTCTCATAGGCTGAGAACCGGCAAAAAGAGTACCGGTAGTACGAATCTTTCATTGCGAGGTCAGAAGGGTTTATGTTGAAATGTCCGCTGGCTCGGAAGGTTGCCTGCGTGCAATAACATCGAGGATGACGACTTCACCCTCAGTTTGCCATGTGCTCTCTGCCAACCCCCTTGTCAGAAAAACAAACCAGCTTCCAGAATTTCATTATTTTCCCAACCCACTTGGATGACAAAGAAAGGCATATGCTATGAGCATGTCACGCATGACGAACATTTTCGCAATGGTGCTGACCTTGACCATGGGGATCATGGGGACCTCATTGGCCGCAAATGAGGAAATGCACCCCTTACCATTCATCATCACGGACATCGAACGCCACATTGCCGAATTGACCATCAACATTGAGAAGGTTTCGGACCGGATGAAGTTTTTACGCGAGGTTCCGGATTCCAAGGATCCTCTCATTCAGGAAGTCCGGAATCTTGACCTGAGAGGGTGGGAACTGCATCAGGAACAATGGAAGCTGCAACTCGACGGATTGCGATTCACGGAGGGACTCTTGCGGAAAGTCCAGGACCATCCCGAAGAAAAACCCGAAGCCTTACAAGCCTGGCTTGGCCGACTTAAAGAATTTAAAGAGGCCATGAACGATTATCGACAACAGCGGGCTGGAATCGAAGTGTTGCGCATAGAAACAGAAAGCAAGTTGATTGAACAATATTTGCGATAAGGCAAGGAGACCCGAATGGATTGCGTAAAACGACCGACCGTATTATTCGCCCTATGCTTGACGGGGATATGGTTCATCATGACAGGGTGTACCTCAGTCGATACCATTCTATTAACCAGCCAAACCTTTCCACCAAAAAAATCGACTCTAGATGTGGAAGTGATGGCTCTAGAACCAAAATGTCCTCATATCGCCCTGGCCCAATTGAGTGTCCTGGATTCGGCCGAGAGTTATGGAGACGAGGAAGGGGCCATTATCAAAAAAGCCGCTGATTTGGGGGCCGACGCCGTTGTGCTCTATAAGGGGACAAAACGGACAGTCGCGACTCCCGCCTACGGAGGCTATGCGTACAACTACGGCTACCCCGGATGGGGTTATTCTTCTTACGGTATGGGTGGATACGGGGGATACGGTATGACCGGATACACGATAGGTGGATTCGGGTATTCACCTTACGGCATGGGAACGCCCATGATGTATGACACAACCGTGAGATCGCTCACGGGAATTGCCATCCGCTACCAGGATGGCCCCCGTTGCGTACCAGGTGGGCCGGAATCCAGACAGATTCACCCATCCCTCCCTCTCCAGTCATAATTTTCCAATGGAATCTCTTAAGGCCGGCTTTAGCATCTTGCTCCCCTTCCTTTAAACTGACCGATGCATCAGGCCTCCTGTGGAATTCACATTTTGTGACGTTGAGAAGGAAAGCCATCACAGAGAAAGAGAAACGCCACGTTTCCCCTATAAGCCAGGACCACCAGCGGCTTCAGAACTTTTCTGAAGCCACTGAGTAAATTGATCAAATAGGACTTGAACGAAAAAATACTGCCAATATCCTGGTCTAATTGAAGAAGACATTCACGCCTGACTAGCCTATGCCAGTACAGTTGTTCATTCCGAACGAATCTATTTGGTACCGACCTGACCAGTGCGAGTCATTCCAATGAAAATGTGTTTGGGGACATTGTCAAAGGCCGGAAAATTTGTGGAGATGATGCGCAGTGGATCGGAACCGAGGCCCAATGATTTTCAGACACGATAACCCCTGCCCCTTTTGAAAAAGAAAGATGTTCGCCTCCTCTTACCATTCGACAAATATTTCGGGGAACTCGTATTTCCCTCCGAAATACCAATCACCAGCGGAGTCATACCTCTCCGCAAGCCTGCCCCTCCTCTATTCGACACACACAGGCAGTCATAACCAGTCGTGAGGATTCGGATGAATGTGTTCAGTTGTGGAAGAAGAACAGGTAGGATGAAGACCAGGCCAATACCAAAGCCAAAAGTTTAATAAAGCTTCTTCTCATCGAGGTAGTAGATTCACTGCAGCAATTGGGGATTGGATCTGTCAAAGGTAGAACCTGAACTCATCCTTCAATCTGGCAACAGGGAAGTCCGCTGGGACAGAATAGTATCCTCCTCCGCATATTGCCTCTGAGGCTTGACTTTAATTATAGAGAACGACCATAAAGCCACCGCTTCAAGAATGGCTCACGTCCTCTTTGTAATCTTAGCAATGGCAACAGCCCTATCTGCGTCCTGAAGAAGGTCTCCGTGAGCATAGGGGGCTATTGCCTGGAAAGCTTGGACTCAGTTTTGGTCAAGCATGCTGGGCTTTAGCCCGCGGCATTTTTTTATCGTGATGCTGAATTTCTGCTTTTGCCTCAGCAACAATGTCATTGAATTGTTCCCCGGTTTCAGAAACCATTTCTGAAACAGCGGTGTAGGCTACAAGACCTCCCTTAATCATTTCTTTGGCAAGTGGGCGAAGTACCGATCCTATTCCCGACGCAATCGAGGGAACAGCCACGGCAACGACAGCTCCGACCACCACACCACCAATGACAGCTTCCATGTGCTCCTCCTTTGTAAATAAACTACCTCTAAG
>JBATLR010000014.1:0-10623 GCA_049289415.1 Nitrospirales bacterium | reverse complement strand
CAGATACCGTGATCATCCACACGGTAGCTGTCATCGCCCTCAACGGCCACTTGCTTAGGCTTACCCTCCATGTGGATTGGCCAGCGCACATAAATTTTTCTATCCGTGTCTTTTGGCATATCCACATTCAGATTCAGGGTCTGATCGGTGTCATCCCACTTGGCCTGCATCATCAGGTTTCCGAAATGCGTGGGAAAATTCGAAAGGGCAATGCCATCGCCCACAAGCCATTCGCGTGGGGTGCCAAACAGCAGATTCAAGGTTTTGCTTTTATCCTCTTCCATCACGATAAGGCCCCGGACAGAATTCACATAGCCTGCCCCGACCCACGTATGGGGCATATCACCAATATAGACACCCTTGCGGCTGTCGGACAGCACAACCTCCGCAAACTCATTCCAATTGGCCGGACGCCTGCCCTTGAACAAAATTTCATGCAGGTCGAAAGCTTCCTTGCGATATCCCAGGGTCGCGAGCGCCAGAATATTCCGCACCTCGTAAGGCGTATAGGAATAAGGCGTCGAACCGGCATCCCGTTCTTTCGCCATCCGGTAATAGTTCCGGAACGTCCGGTCCAGGATATCTAGAGGCAGCACATGCCAGGCTTCCGTGGGAAACATGGCAATGGCAATGGAGGTCGGATCAGGAGTGCCTTTGTCCGCATCCACAGGGATATAGTCCAGAGATTTCCAGGCCATCGTCTTTTCAATGGACTGCCTGACGCTTGTGGTGAAATTTTTCGACTCAGTCCTCGCCCAGTCGGCCAAAAATTTCCGGCCCAGGATTTCCGCCATTTCAATCCCGTCCGCCCAACCGCGAATAGCCCAGAAATCATCCCAATAACTGTGCATCGGGGTAATGAACCCTTCATGACTGATGGACGGAGGTAATATGCCCTTCAGGCGCTCACCGGCCTCAAGATGTTCATAATATTTCGGATCAAGTGTACGCTCCCGCAATGTGACAATGTACTTCATCGCCCGGTGCACAGCATCAAAATGCTTTTCAAGAAAGTTTCTGTCACCCGTAAAACGATAGTATTCCATGATCGCATAGATAAATTGACCCTGGCTGTCCCATTCGATATTCCTCCCCCAGCCGTCATACACCTCACCACTGGTGAAGAGAATAGGCGGCACGAGACCGTCAGGCTCCACACGTTCAGCATACCAGTTCAGAAAATCCCGGACCTCATCGAAAAAACCAAGCCGCATGAGCGTGGCGGAAATGATCGCGCCATCCCGCATCCAGGTCCGGTTGTAGCTGCGTGCGCCTGGCTGGATGACCACGCCATCGTTGTTCAACAGGATATAGGCTATCTGCGACTTCACGGTATTGACGACGGCCTTGTTGGCAAGCTCGAATCCCACACGGTTAAGCTTGTCGGTCCAGAAGGTTACATACTCCCGCCGCAACGTCTCGAAGTCCTCGGCCCTTTTCAGATTGGTCAGAGTCTCATGCAGGGGAGCCGCAAACACCACCTCCTTGGATTCACCGGGTTTCAATTCAAATGCATAGGTCCAGGCTGCCGAGAGAAGACCGGTCCCGGTCTGGTCCTCAATAGATTTGGCATCGCCCTTGCGGTCTGCACCGGAGCCCAGCACGACCCTGCCTCGCAGGTGGTTGGCAATATCACCATGAGCATATTGCGAGCCAAGGAAACTGTCGGCAGGCGAAAGGGCCAGGTAGGTGTTCTTGTCGTTGATCATCACCAGTTTCCCGGTTTCCCCCACGTACCTGATCGATTTGATAGGCGACAATCCGCCATGTTGCCACTTGGGATTGATCTGAGCAGGCCTGACCGTGACGATGAGTTCCCCCTTCCGTACAGTATCGGAGCGATTTTCAAGCGTATGTCGCACGTAGGTCATGCTGGCATCAACTGGCCCGCTGGTAATGGCCTCGGACCTGAAATAAAGTCCATTCCCGGTCTCCCATTTCACGATAGGAACCGGCAGATACCCGTCCTGCAATTCCTGGCGTATGTTCGCCGCGACGGCAGCCGAATACAGATTGTCACCCTCTTTGACATAGGGCATCAGCATGGGGCCGTCGCGCCGGGATTCCAGATTGCCATACTCATCGAATAGACTTTCCTCGCTATCTATGGGAAGGCCCACCAGGGTCCAGTAGGTCTGATAGCCCCTGACATGTGGAGGATAATCGCCGAACGGCGCTCTCCGGGCATCAAACTGATACCGAACAAAAGGGGAGAACACTTCCTTGGGACCACGCAACGAAATATCGCTAATCCCGAAACCGCCCCCGGGTTTCATAGGGTTAGTCAGCACAAGCCTGATGTAGCGGACCTCTGATGGGTCATGCGGAACAAAATCGGATTGTCCCTGTGACCCCGCCGAGACGGAGATAGACGAGACCTCCTTCCATTCCTTTCCATCCAAGGAAATGGCCATGTCGACCGAACCGGCATATTGCTCCCCCCAGTCGATACGCAATCCGGAAATCGTTCTGGACTTGCGCAGGTCCAGAAGCAATTCTGCCCGGTCAACCGCCTCGCTTTTCCAGACCGTATCCTTTCGGCCATCCATCAGAGCCGGGGTATTCGCACCACCACCCGCGACCACGGAGATATCGACAATGTCGTCAGTCCCTTTGACATCAAATTCCCAGAGAGAATTCCCCCAGCTTGTCGCTCTCTCCCGTGTATCCAGCCGGACATATCTCGCGGAAACGGGCCGGATATAAATATCATCCATCTGCCCGTCACCGTCGTCGTTCACATACACCGTCGTCCACACCTTGGCATCGGTCGAAACCAGGAGGTTGTATTTGTTCGAATACCCGTTCTCCCAATGCAGGGTAAAGCCGGTGATCTCCACGACCTTTCCAAGATCGACGAGAGCCCATTCCTCATCCTTTGCCTGACTGGACCAGCGGGTCGTCATGTCACTATCCGCCAGGTAACCCGGTAGAAATTCATCGCTCTGAATCGAGGAAGCGGTCACCCGCCATGTGTCTTTGGCCGGGATATTGGATGTGGCCAGCGCGGCTGTCGCGGGCACCATCAGCAGGACCAGAATAGACAACAAGGTCAACACACGTCTCTTGTAAAAGGTCATCAGTGATCTCCCTGACTTGTCGTGAGGTTTCCGGAAGGTTTGTGCCGAAGCTCCTTGCCGTCTTTCCCGAAAAGATGACAGTGATCTACCGCAAGACACACCGTCAGCCGGTCTCCCTTCGCGAAACCGAAATCGCCGGATGCGCGGAATATCAGCAGGTCTTCAGCATCCGGTGTGTCCAGATAGACATAGGAATGGCTGCCGAGGGGCTCCACCAGCTTAATCTCCGTCTCGACGAGGTTGTAATCACCCCCCGTCGCCAGATGCTCGGGACGAATGCCAAGCGTGACCGGAGTATCAGGGGGCAATGCTCCGGCAACGCCATTCACCTGGATCGTCGCTCCACTGTGAAGTCGGACCGTTGTGGTATCCTGGCGGCGATCGACCACGACCCCGGCCAGGAAATTCATGGCCGGCGATCCGATAAAGCCGGCAACAAAGCGGTTGGCAGGATACTTGTACAGTTCATTGGGAGAACCCGTCTGTTCAATACATCCATCTCGGAGTACCACGATCCGATCCGCCAACGTCATGGCCTCGACCTGGTCATGCGTGACATAGATCATGGTGGTTTCAAGCGTCTCGTGCAGTCGGGCAATCTCATGACGCATCTTCACACGAAGAGAAGCATCCAGATTGGAAAGCGGTTCATCAAAGAGGAAGATTCGCGGACGCCTGACGATCGCCCGGCCAATAGCCGTGCGCTGGCGCTGTCCACCGGAAAGCTCTTTCGGTTTCCGCTCAAGCAGCGCGGTCAGGCCGAGTGTCTCGGCAGCCGCGCGCACCGCCTGGTCAATTTCTGCGGCAGCCGCTCCGGCAATTTTCATCCCGAAGCTCATATTTTCATAGACAGTCATATGCGGATACAGCGCATAAGACTGAAACACCATCGCAATACCGCGCTCGGAAGGGGGAAACCTCGAGACATCGGTCCCACCGATTGTGATGGTCCCCGTATCGATCTCTTCGAGGCCCGCAATGGTACGCAACAGCGTTGACTTGCCGCAACCCGAGGGACCGACAATGACCGCAAACTCGCCATCGGCGACATCAAGGTCAATTCCCGACAACACGGTCGTCTCGCCAAAACGCTTGTGAATATTTCGCAGGGTCAGACTGGCCATGTTACGTATGCACGGAAAGAGGCAGAAAGGGTTCGTCCAGAACCGCACCATTGGATTCGATAATTTTCGAATAATACCGGGCTGTATCCTTCGGCGTGCGCTCAAGAGTCTCAAAATCGACATGAACAATGCCGAATCGCTTGGCATACCCGAAGGACCATTCATAGTTGTCCATCAGAGACCAGGCCATATATCCCCGCACATCGACGCCTTTCTCAATCGCGGTCCGGACCGCGCACAGATGCTGGTTCAGGTAGTGCATCCGTACCGGGTCAATGACCCGTCCATGAATCGCTTTCGGCGGATCAAAGAAGGCCGAGCCATTCTCGGTGATGTACAGCGGCATCTCACCATAACGATTCTTGAGCCAGAGGAGCGTATCGGAAAGCCCGTCGGGATAGACCTCCCACCCGGTTTCCGTGTAGGTCTTGTGGGGTTGGCGAACGGTCCTGGCCCTGACAGGCAAACAGTCCGGGCCATCACCGGTCACGGCACGCGTGTAATAATTCAGCCCGACAAAATCGATCTTCTGACAAATAAGCTCGAAGTCCTTGGCAGGCCATTCCGGCCAGGCGTCACCGAAGATCTCCGTCATTTCCTCCGGATAGGATCCCAGGAGCGCGGGATCAAGAAACTGCCGGTTCATATACGCATCCGCCCGATTGGTCGCCGCCAGATCTTTCGGATCATCTGACGCCGGATACTTCGGCTCGATATTCACCACCAGGCCGATCTCATGAGCCCCGACCGCGCGATAGGCCTGAACGGCCGCACCATGGGCGCGCATCAGATGATGCGCGGCAACCGGCGCTTCATAGTGACAGGAATGCCCCGGGGCCAGGACACCATGCAAATAGCCGCCATCCGTGACCACCCAGGGTTCATTGAGTGTCGTCCATTTTTTAACCCGGCCATCCAACCGCCGGTACATCGCCTCCCCATAATCGGCAAACCAATGCGCAATGTCCGGATTCAGCCATCCGCCAAGATCGTCCAACGCTGCGGGCAAATCCCAGTGATACAATGTCAGGAGCGGTTCAATCCCGGCTTCCAGAAGGCCGTCAACAAGTCTTTCGTAGAAATCCAGGCCCTTCTCATTCAGGCTTCCTTTGCCTTCAGGAAAAATACGCGCCCAGGCCACCGAAAACCGATAGGCCTGTAATCCCAGCTCCTTCATAAGGGCGATATCCTCGCGCCAGCGACGATAATGGTCGCAGGCGACGTCGCCGGTATCGCCATTCAGGATATTTCCCGGCGTGTGGGCAAAACGCTGCCAGATACTCGGACCTGCGCCATCGGCCAACGGTGCCCCCTCAATCTGGTAGGCCGATGTGGCAGCACCCCAGAGAAACCCTTCGGGAAATGTCGCGTGTTTTTTCATCTACTCTCGTCCTTTATGGTAAATATGACTCTTTGAGAAGGTGTCATCCTGAGCCAACGGCGAAGGATCTGTGCCCAGGTTGAAGATGCAACGGCTCGGCGAGATCCTTCTGTACCCTCAGGATGACATAACCTTGCCGCAAATTGGCATCTGACGTATCTATCGACCCTTCTTACAAAGGAGGGGGACTCACAAACGAAATGTTTGTAGGGGCTGTTGAAAAAAGCTGCCAGCGGCGTTCTCGCCATTTTTCCATGCTCACGTACTGGAAGTACGCTCTGCGCGCAAAACAAACGTTGTGCCCTTCGTGACACGGCAGGCAATTTGCGGCCTTTCCTTCGAGGGGCCTCAGGACAGGACTGGACGAACTTTTTTGAACCGCCCCGAGGCCTCTGATATGCAACATGCCTGTAGGTCAATATTCCCTTGGAAATCAGTATTATTCAACACTCCCTTGCACGCAATCCCATTCGCGACAGCCGGTTGTTATGGAGATGTCCAGCGAACGTCCACAGCCTGTCCATTGAATGTTACCCTGACGTCGCCCTTCAGTGAAGCTGGTAGAACAAAACCGCCGGGTGGCATAGTCGATCCTACCAGATCAATGTGCACCTGCCCGCCTTCATCACGTGCAGCATAAGACACTTCGCCATACGGGGTTCTCAACCCCTGCACCCGGATGCCTTCACCTTGCAACCAATGTCGCGGCAGACCCGTGCCGATGACCAGTGAGCCGGCTTCTGTATCAGCATACACAAACAGATCAAGCACCGCCCGGATGAAATCCGATCCCACCCATGTGTGGGGCATATCACCAATAAAACGCGGATCCCGTTCAAGCCGGCCGATCACCTCGCTCCATTGGTTCCACGAGGCCGGGCGACGGTCCCGCATAAAAAAATCAAGCAGAGCATGGGCACGTTCCAGCTCACCCAACCGCACAAGCGCGCTCACCTGACGGAATTCATAAGGAGTATAGACAGTCCACGTCTTGGTACCATCGCGCCGCGCCACAAACTCAGCCCAGGCTTTTTCAAATGTGGCTATCAGCAACTCTCGTGGCAGGGCTGCCGCCGCCCCGGTCGGCGAAAGCGCGATCGTCGTGGATGTCGGGTCAAAATCTTTTCGGTCTGCGGCCCCCGGCACATACCCGAGTTCTTCTCCCAACAATCCGACAGACGCGCTGATATCTGCGGCAAATTCAGCGGCATCGGCCCTGATGTCGGCTGCGCGGTCCGAGTGACCCAGTTCCTCAGCAAGAAATGCCGCATCATTTAATCCTTTCAGACCCCAGAAATTATCCCAGAATGAATAGGCCGGACGGTCCAAATAACCTTCATGGCTCACCGATGCCGGTAACAGACCATAGAATGCCTGGCGATCACCTTGACGGTTATGCTCCGTGCGTTCCGACAGCCTCAAGGTATCGAGGGCCGCTGCCGCCTTGTCCACATGGGGCCACATCATCTCGGCAAAAGCACGGTCTCCGGTGTACCGGTAAATATCCACAATCAGAAAAATCAATTCTCCATGGCTGTCATTCTCCACAACCGGATCCGCGCCACGCTTGTCCACGCAGCAGGGAACTCTGCCACTGGAGAACTGGTGCGGTGCGTACCAACGGGCATACTCCACAGCAGGGTCGTTGTGCCCGAGACGCAGAAAACTTTCACTCATCATCGCGCCATCGCGTATCCACGAACGGGCATAGGTTCGTGGACCCGGACGCAGTGCCGGTCCGTCGCGCGTGATCATCATATGAGCCAACGCGGTTTTCAGACTATTGAGCATCGGCATGGATTCAGGCGGGCCCGAAATGTCCACCTGATTGAGAATTTCCCGCCATTCATCGGCTGCCGCCTTTTCACCGGCATCGATGGCCACGCGGTTCAGGTCGGGCGCACGTCCGCTATCGGAACCGAGCACCGTGACGACAGAAAATTCGTGAACCTCACCCGGCTTTAGATCAACATGAAAATACATGACGCCGGAACCGAAGCCTCCCGTCGCCACGAGGCTTTGCGAAACCGTGCTTGCCCCGGCATCCTGCACATGCGGGAACCCGGCCCGTTCAAATCCCGCGAGCGAGACGTGGTCCGGCTTCAGCTCAGGATACACCGACCAGGCACCATTCACCTGAAACGCGGCACCATCCCACCCGATTTGATCAATGTTGCTGACACCACCCACAAGGTTCAGAATCTGCGTAGGCGGATCGACCTGCATGGGGCGGATGGCAAGAGCCAGGGTGAGCGTTCGAAGGATCGTGCCGGTATTGACCACACGATATCTGGTCACCACATCCCGGGCATGGCCGTCCGTTTCCCCTTCTTGCCCAGCGGGAACAGGCGGACGATGTGCACTGATCTCCAATGAAAAACCCTCATGGGTCCGGCGCACGCGCGGCAAGGGCAGATAGTCATCCAGCAAGCTATGGTGATGATCGCCGTCGGCCCAGCTCAACACCGACCCATTCTCAAGAAGAAACGGCTCAATCGAGAACGCGCCGGGGCCCGGTTCCATGGCGCCATCCTCAGACAACAAGGCCGACCGGCCACCCTCTGGAGGGCCAACGATGGTCCAGTAGATCTGCTCCCCGAGGAAACTGCGCGGATACGATCCCTTGTTGGCTTCCCTGGCCAAGGACAGGAGAAACCGATTGTCATCCTGTCCGAATTCCGGTGGTTCTATCCGCGCTTCCAGCAAGCCGACCCGTCCACCTGCTGACGGAGTCAGTGAAAGACGAACAAAACGCCCGAACGCCTCAGCCGTTCGCAAGTACCCTATGGTTCCTAGCGAAGAAGGCCCGGCTCCCAATTCCCAGTGCGGCGTGGTCCAGGCTATTCCATCTTCGGAAAGGGCCATGTCCATCGCCTCCGGCATTTGACCCTCGGCCCATCGCAAGGTCAGTCCGCCAAGATCGCGCAAATAGCCCAGATCAAATATCAGATCCGTGGGTGTGTCGACGGTCCAGGTGGTATCCGGATTACCGTCAACGACGGCAGGGGCAGGGATGTCGCCGGCCATTGCCACGATCGGCGGAATCACGGCGGGCGGCTCAGGAAGCGGCCGCATCCGGAGGGTATCGAACTCGACCGTCCCCTTGTCACCGGTTTCGCCAAGAATCACAAATTCAAATTTGGCGATGGTGTTCAGTTGATGGTCCTTGATCGGCCCCCAAGCAAAATGGATATCGCTTCGCCGAATACGAACGGTTGTCCAGTCATCAGGAAATTCGTAATCATGAAACTGCTTCCACCAGACATTCGCTCCACTCGCATCAACCAGCCGAATCTCAAAAGTAGACTGTGGGGCATGCCCCCGAAGCGTGAATGCGATCTCGAAATTGTTCGACAGGTCAAGCTGAAGGGGCCGATGGACATTGGCTGTCCCGGCGGTTCGGAGTTCATAGGACAGTTGAAGCGCATTGCCCTGCACGCCTTCTGACATCCTGACCGAGGCCTCGCTGTATTCCGTCGCGACAGTCTGCCATTCCCCGACATGCTCAAAACCGTCAAGTAACCGAAAATCATTCGTGGCGGTCTTCTCCCCAAACGCGCACACCGGCAATAACACCCAGGCCATGCCGACAAAGAGGAAGCCGGCTGCACGCCACACACCTCTCATCCTTTAACACTTCCCGCAAGATTTCCACTCATATAAAAACGCTGAAGCATCAGAAACAGAATCAGGACCGGAGTCACGGTGATCACCGCACCGGCCATCATCAGTTCGACATCCTGCACATGCTCCCGTGACAAAGAGGCCAGCGCAATCGGCAGGGTATATTTATCGCTGTCGGTCAGGACGATCAGCGGCCATAAAAAATCATTCCATGCAGCCATAAAAGTAAACAGTCCCAATGTAATCAGAATGGGTGTCAGTAAGGGCACCACGACCGACCGGAAAATGCGTAGTTCACTGGCCCCTTCAATCCGGGCCGACTCGATCAGTTCCGTCGGAATGGACAAGGCATACTGCCGTACCAGGAATATACCAAATATGCTGGCCACAAAGGGGATCAGCACACCGATCCAGCTATTCACCAACCCCATCCCTTTCAACATCAAGAACAACGGAATCATGGACACCTGGGCCGGAATCACCAGGGCACTCAGAAGCCCGCGAAACATAAGTTGCCGCCCCTTGAACTCCAGTTTGGCAAACGCATATCCGGCAGCCACATTAAACGTGAGTGACAACAGGGTGGCCGTCGTCGCGACAAACAGGGAATTCAGGAAGTTCCTGCCCATACTCGAATATTCAAAAAGCTTAATATAATTGGCGAGCGTCGGATGTTCCGGTACCAGCGGGGGCGGAAAATTGCTCGCCTCTCCCGGAGCCATAAAGGACACACTCAGCATCCACAGCAACGGGATCAAGGCAAACGCGGCCAGGAACGACAGACCAATATTCACCCCAGATCCTCTCCACAGATGTCTCACCGACTTACCGATCATTCAGAATTTATCCCTCCACACTATTTATGTGCATATCCGAAAAATATCTCTCCCATGGTTCGACGCCTTCCGGCTGGCCCTAGGGTCGGACGCTCTCATCACAACTCGTTTTTCCTATAGTGACTCCAATGAATCTCCCAACCCATCGTTATCCGCGTGCCCCCTCACCGCTGCCTGACGCCTGCCGGCTGGCCCAAGGGAGGGACGCTCTCATCCCCAGGCGGACCTTGTTTGAGTCCGGCGAGTTGGTCCGCCCTCCGCAGTCTTGCGTCCGTCCCATCTTAATGTAACCGGACGGGGCGTCACTGGTTTTGGCCACTTTTGCCGAAACAAAAGTGGCTCGGCTGCCGGGCCGAGACCCGGCAATTATCATGAACTCTAAAAATTCCAGGTTGTGCGTACGTGAAATTTTGATGCCTTTCGCTCCGAACCAATAGGTCATTTATGGGAATGCCAATAGTAAATCCAAGATGGATTCCCGATACACATCATTAAACCTGTAAAACCAGAACCAGCTATTCCGTACCGTATGAACATCCGCTCACACTCCACTCCCATACCTGCGCATCACCACAAGC
>JBATLR010000013.1:0-2186 GCA_049289415.1 Nitrospirales bacterium | reverse complement strand
TGCTTTGGGGGTTCCATGAGAATATAGTCACCATAGCGGCTGAGGAAATAGGCGCGAATCTCTTCTGTGCTGTGCCCCAGGGCGATCCGATCACGAATCACTCCCCGCATCTGTTGGGCCAGTGGAGCGCCCGACTCCCAAATATTCTCCGGTTGGCAGACCGTGCAGCGGAGCGTTTTGGCAATTTCCCTGACCTGAATGTCCACGTCCGTTTCGTCCTGCACGGCAGCGAACAGCGGAAGAGGAATCGTTAAGAGAGCCGCAAGGCACCAGGTAAGTCGGATGGACATTAGGACGTCGTGGTCGTGGTCGGCTGAGCATTGAGCAACGGGGCAATGACTTTTTGTGTGATGTTGGTATACACCTCACCGGTAATCGGGCCGACCCATTTATGGCGGATTTTTCCCTGTTGATCAATCACAAAAGTTTCGGGTACCCCATAGACCCCGTAATCAATGGCCAATTGTCCTTTGAGGTCACGGACATGGGAAAACGTTGAGCCGTATTCCTGTAAATACTTTTGGGCATCAGGTAGTTCGTCTTGATAATTCACGCCCAGCATCACGAAGTCGGGATTATCTTTAAAGAGTTGATGAAGCTGTAAGATGCTTTGGTGCTCCACCTTGCATTCATAGCACCATGAGGCCCAGAAATTGAGCAGGACCACTTTCCCCTTGAATTGCTCCAGAGAGATGGTCTGTCCCGTTTCAACATCCGGTCCTTCAAAGTTGGGTGCATCGGTCTCAATAAGGACAGTGGGAATGTGTCGTGGATCTCCCCAGAGACCCTGATAAAACAAGGCGAACAATCCTATAAGGCAGAGGATGAGGGTCAATTGCCAGCCTTTGTTCATTCTTCTTTCTTTCGCGGGCGGAGAATATTCAAAATCACGCCGAGGCCCATGATGACACCGCCTCCCCATACCCACAGCACCAGCGGATTGAGGACGCCACGTGCGACGGCCACACCGTCCTCGGACACCTCCGGCATGGTCAGAAAGACGTGCCCCATGTTGGTGGCATAAATGGCCGATTCGGTGGTAGGCGTTTGGGTGGCCGAATAGATTCGCTTTTGGGGTCGGAGCTCCGTAATCAGGTCCTCTCCCTTAAATACTTGAAAGACCCCTTCCTGCGCATTCCAGTTCCCGCCGGCCACTTCATGAATTTTTGCCAGTTTCATGCGATAGTCCCCGATCTCGAATTCGTCTCCCACGCGCATCGAGACGACTTTTTCCGTTTGATACACGGTGGAGGCGATGATGCCGACGACTAAGACGAGGACTCCGATATGGGTGAGCATGCTGGCGTAGCGTCGTTGGTTGGCGGTAAAGGCCGCCAGACTTCCCTGGAAGATATTACTCCCGTTCCGCTGTGCATACAGTTGCGAAATTTTCCCAAAGTCCAGGACGATCGCCATGCCGGCGAAGGCCACCACATACCCTCCTGCCAGGGCATAGAGGTTATGAATGCCGGTTACAAACAGCAGGGCGACAATGACCGCTCCTGCCAAAAGTGGTGTGGAGAAACTTTTTTTCAGGCTCGCCACCGAGGCTTTCCGCCATGGGATATAGGGCCCGATACCCATGAGAAATAACAGGCCAAGGGCAATAGGCATAAATACCGCATTGTAATAGGGTGGCCCGACGGTCACCTTGGCGTCCTGCAAGGTTTCGAGGATTAATGGATAGAGGGTGCCCAGAAAGACCGTGGCGGCAGCCACCAGAAAGAATAAATTATTAAAGAGGAAGATCGATTCACGGGAAACCAACGAATCCATCTCAACCTGAGATTTTAATTTATTGGATCTCAGGATTAACGCGCCGAAGGCAATTCCGATAACCGTGCCGACGAATATCAAAATATACAGACCGCGCTCAGGATCCGTGGCAAAGGAATGGACGGAGGTGAGCACGCCGCTTCGCACAAGAAAAGTCCCGATGAGAGACAAGGAAAAGGTGACGATGATGAGGAAGAGATTCCAGACTTTGAACATTTTCCGCTTTTCCTGCACCAGCACCGAATGCAGGTAGGCGGTGCCCACCAGCCAGGGCATAAACGAGGCGTTTTCGACGGGATCCCAGCCCCAATACCCACCCCAACCCAGTTCGTAGTAGGCCCAATAGCCGCCGAGCAGAATGCCGGTCGTCAGGCACATCCAGGCGAACATGCTCCATCGCTGCGTGACTT
>JBATLR010000012.1:0-2174 GCA_049289415.1 Nitrospirales bacterium | reverse complement strand
GCGGGGATCCATCCGATACGCAGGCAAGATGGATTCCCGATAATGATAATGAATGTCGGGAGTGACGTCCGGAGGAGGATTTTGGATACACGCTGTTTGATGAGAGGTCCCAACCAATGCCTATGCGAATAAACAAAAAACAGAACGACAGAGGGCATAGGCTATGGTGACCCGACCTCGCGTACTATTAGCCGACGACCATGTATTGGTTCTGGAGGGCCTGGCCAAACTGGTTACGGAGGACTGTGAACTTGTGGGGAAAGTGGAGGATGGGCGGGCCCTTCTTCAGGTTGCTCCGAATTTGGAACCGGATGTGATTGTCTTAGACATTTCCATGCCAAAATTGAATGGACTGGATGCCGCCCGTCAACTGAAGAAATTACTTCCTTCGGTCAAGCTGATTTTTCTGACCATGCATGCGGATCCTCTGTATGCGAAGGAAGCCTTTCAAATCGGGGCCTCCGGTTTTCTCTTGAAACGTTCTGCGGCTTCAGAGTTGATGCAAGCCATCCACGCCGTGATGAAAGGGCAGTACTATGTGACCCCGGCCATTGCCAAGGATTTTCTGAGTACAATCACTCAAACGAGTCTGGTTCCCCAGCTCGAGAAAAAATCCTTGACGCCCCGGCAGCGGGAAGTTCTTCAACTCATTGCCGAGGGGCATAGCACCAAAGAGATCGCGACGATATTACATGTGTGTCCTAAAACGGTTGAATTTCATCGAACTCAGATTATCCGGGGGTTAAACCTTCATAGCACGGCGGAATTAACGAGGTATGCCATCGCGCATGGCCTCATCGCCCCTGAAGAATAACCCGTTGTTCATATTGCCTCCCGGTCTCCTTCATTATCTGATCTGACTGTTCGCACCGTGTGGTAGCTATTCGATAGGCTCTGAGTTAAGAGTGTGTCACGTGAAACGATTGGGAGGGGACTAGGAGATTTTCCTTCTAAAACTAGTGATTTGCCTAGTGGTGGGAGGGGTTCCCTTGTATACAATACGGGTGGCTGAATGGTGCGACCTATTGTCTGGAAAGGTCTAGATGGCCGTTCATATCCCTCATATTCATGATATGTCATGTGGCGAAGGGTCCTTGACGAATCTTCCCCGTATTGTGTTGGCGGACGATCATCCCATGGTGCTGGAGGGGGTGGCAAAGCTTGTGGAGGATTTTGGCGAGGTCGTGGGGAAAGCGGAGGATGGACGATCGCTGCTTGAAGTCGCTTCACATCTGAATCCGGATGTGGTGATCATGGATATTTCGATGCCGAGTTTAAACGGGCTGGAATCGGCACGCCATCTTCAAAAACTTGTTCCCCGTTGTAAAATCATTTTCCTGACGATGCATGCGGATTCCGCTTACATTACCGCAGCATTTGAGGCCGGAGCATCGGGATATCTCTTGAAACGGTCTGCCGGTTCAGAACTTCAATTGGCGGTCAAGACGGTGTTGGCGGGCCGCCGGTATGTCACGCCTCTTGCCCTGCGGGGGGAGGTCTCGCTTTATGATCTCGTTGGAGAGGGAAAATCGTTGTTTACGCTGCTTACTCCTCGTCAACGGGAAGTCTTGCAGTTGATCGCCGAAGGCCGTTCCACCAAAGCCATGGCTAGCCTTCTTAATATTTCCACCAAAACGGTGGAATTTCATAAAGCCAAGGTCATGGAAACCTTAGGGATGCGTACGATTCCAGAGTTGACCCAGTTTGCGGTGGCTTCCGGCCTGGTTGAGAAGTAGACGATTCCGATCATCTCTCCCCACTTCATCCTAGGATTATTTCACGAAAGGACTAGGGGTTTCCCTAGTTCTTTTTTTTTACGTCGATCGGTAATTTACACCCTCGCCTTAGCGTAGCGGCAAAATCCCCTTGACCCTGATGGTTTCATGGTTGAAACCGATGTGAAAGAGAGGCCCTTGGATGAACCACCTTTTTTCATCTTCTCCGTTGGCGGAAGATCTGATGAACACCGCAGCCGTTCCTCTTCGACCCGGTCGTTTTGAGAAGGGTCTGGCTTTGCAATTTCTCTCCGGTCAATACAGCGGATGGCCGGTGGTCGATTCCACCAGAGAAATTCTGGGGGTCGTGACCGAACTCCGTCTGTTACAAGCCTGTTCACGCGTGAATTCCCTGGATGAACTAAGGGTCGAAGACACCATGACCACGCCGGTCTATGT
>JBATLR010000011.1:0-37278 GCA_049289415.1 Nitrospirales bacterium | reverse complement strand
CCCCTTTTGACTACGCCTCCATTTTTTATCAAAACTAAAATGGCCAATACCACAGGCAGTCTTATTATGAAGAAAAAGGGAATTTACCTTTACCAACTTCGAAATATGTCCATTCATTGTCAACATTTTCGGTTTATCATGATCCGGGTTTTCCTTGTTCAACAACGCCAAATATGGTAAGGCCTACCCTTCCTCATTCAATTCTGTTGCTCCATGAATCCACTGAAATCGACCACCCTTGTCTTCAACATCTCCTGCGCCATGGCCTTTCTCTTTCTCCTTTGGGGCGCCATAGCCCCGAAACATTTAGCCAAAATAACCGGGACATTCCAAACAGCGCTTCTTGACTCGTTTGGCTGGTTATATGTTCTGGCAGCCACCGGTTTTCTTGTTTGCGCGTTCTGTCTGATTTTTTCCCGATGGGGCGATATTCCGCTTGGGCCGGATGGAGCCAAGGCTGAATTTCCTCTCCACACCTGGTTTGCCATGTTGTTTTGCGCAGGCATGGGCATTGGGCTCGTATTCTGGGGAGTTGCCGAACCCACGTCCCATTTTCATGATCCGCCCATCGGCGAGGGAGGAACGCCGCAAGCAGCCCGCTTGGCACTGCAATATTCCTTTTTCCATTGGGGCCTTCATCCTTGGGGCATTTACACCATGGTGGGCATGGCCCTCGCCTATTTCCAATTTCGAAAAGGCACACCAGGACTGTTTAGCTCAGGTTGCCAGCCGGTTCTCGGCAGGCATGCCATTGGAGGGCTGGGAACCACCGTGGATGTCATCGCCGTCTTTGCCACGGTCTTCGGTGTGGCAACCTCACTGGGGTTTGGTGCGGTGCAAATCAGCGGAGGATTATCCTATGTCTTTGCCATGCCGAATACCCTCACCACTCAATTAGCCGTCATCCTCATTGTGACCGTGCTCTTCATGCTCTCCGCTCAAACCGGACTCCAACGAGGCATCAAATACCTTAGTAATGTCAATATGATATTGGCGCTAACTCTTCTGTTATTCCTGCTGTTTCTCGGCCCGACCCACTTCATCATGACCGTATTTCCCTCAACCTTTGGACACTACATCCAAAACCTTCCAACAATGAGCCTGAATCTCGCACCATTCCGAGATTCGACCTGGATTCACAACTGGACGTTATTTTATTGGGCATGGTGGATTGCCTGGGCACCATTTGTGGGCACCTTCATCGCAAGGATTTCAAAAGGGCGGACTGTGCGTCAATTCGTGTTGGGGGTGTTGCTTGTTCCGTCACTCTTTTGTGCATTTTGGTTCACGGTTTTTGGCGGAACCGGTATCGCATTAGAATTGTTCCAGGACACGCCTCTAAAAGCCATCATGGAAACGGAGGGCATCGAGGTCTTGCTATTTACGGTCTTAGAGCAATATCCAATGGGCACGGTCATGTCGCTCATCGCCATTTTTTTGATTGGCACCTTTTTCATCACCTCAGCGGATTCGGCCACCTTCGTGCTCGGGACACTCACCACCAACGGTAGCCTCAACCCACCCAACCGGATCAAATTCACCTGGGGAATTATTCAATCTCTGTCGGCCGCCATCCTCCTGTGGTCCGGCGGCCTCAAAGGCCTGCAAACCGGCGCTATCCTCGCCGCCTTTCCTTTTGTCTTTGTCATCATTATCCTCATCATCTCCCTTCTCAAATCCTTCAAGGAGGAAACGAGGTAGGCTCGACGCGACAAGTCCCATCATCTCTCAATGGTTGATTTGATCCAAAAAAATCGCTATTACTGCTAGTCCCTTCAACCCCATAAGAATATACCTGTCACGGAATTATTAGAGAGGAATCAATGAAGTTAGATGCGCTTCCAAAAGAGTTTACACCTTATAAACAGTTAGAAATTGCCACGAACAAATTAATCGATGGTGTGGCATTGGTATCAGTAAATGGGTTTATTCCAGTTTTAATTGGAAAGGGTGAAACTCCTGAGATTTGGGTGACCATTCCTGCGGACCAAAAAGGCGCAGAATGGCGCCCATTAGTCAGTAAAAACGAACCGTTGCTTGATGTGATTACGGTCAGAACCAAGGACAAGGTGATCCAGGTAGCCATGTCTGACAACATTGTACTGGAAGTCAAAGAAATCACAAGCGAGAGTGCGGAAATTACTCAATGCAACCTTCGGCCATTTGGCATTAATGTGTTTTTAGAAGATGACTGCCTGAAAGTCATGACTAACCGGTATTCAGGCAACACCATAACCGGGGCAAAAATATTTATTGATGTGGGGAAAGGATAACCACGGCAAGATTAATCGAGATGACCTCGAAGAACCGCACATTTCTTGATGATCAACGCTCATCGTGAACCAAAATTCATTGATGGTGCTATCGAATTGTTGGACCATGCACAGCCCAGAACACCCATAGGATACCAGTAGAGACAATGACAAACTCCCCCAACAGGGTCATTTAATCCCTGTAGGTAGGCAGCCAACCTCCTGTGGTCAGACGGCCTCAAAGACCTGCGGCGAACTGGCGCCATCCTGGCCGCCTTTCCCTTTTTGTCTTTGTCATCATCTTTCTCATGATCTCCCCCTCAAATCTTTTCAGGTGAAAGCCCAGAGTTAGCCAACGCTTAACCTGCACGACGAAACCCGCCAACACAAAAAATCTCCTTAGACAGGAGAGGTGGAAACACAAGTGGAATGCATTCTCCGGACAGCTCTTTTGTTCTGGCAAATCTCAAGATGGATTCCCGATCCACATCGGAAATCTGTAAGGCCAGAAATATAAATTCTCAATGATCCAATAACTTCTATTCTGGACTTGCACCATCTCCCCTTTATTGACAGAATGACCCTAGAACGCCTCCTTGAAGGGGCCAATGATTCCTACTTGACTCAAGTAAGCGGCTAAAACTGAAAGGAGCAATCATGACTGAACTTGACACGAGCCTCCCACATATCACCACAACCGAAATGTTGGTGAGATTTTATGTCCTCCTCTCCCAATACATCGATCGATGCCTGGATGAGGCCACCAAACGCTCACTCCCGGAAGGAGAATTTCAAAAACATCTGGCCGAGACTCACACTCAGGTGACGGAGCTTCTCACGACCAACCGGGTGGTCAAAAATAAAGCGGAGACGGAATTTCAACGGATCACGGCCCTCTGTGAACAATTTTTGAAAACCCCGAACGATCAGACGATTAAAAGTAGTCTGCACCACGAGCATGACGTTCTGAGAATAAAAATGTTAGCGTTGAGTGACCTCCTAGCGGTGTTTCGATCAGTATAGCGTCTACCACCACCCGCAACAGACGGCCTTCCTCCTGCCTCATTGACCGCCCAAAAAATCGTGTGGTAACGTCGGCCTTCGGGTTTTCCCTAATGGTAGGGGGACAGGTGAAGTCCAAATTTCTCCACTTGGGACAGACATGGTCGACTCAGTCGCTGAACATATTTCTGCCCTGGACGACGAGGATTGGGGGGTGCGCGAAGACGCCGCAGTAGCCCTCGGACGTCTTGGCGATCCCCGCAGCGTTCAACCATTGATTCGGGCGCTTCGTGACTCGGATCGGGCCGTACGGGAGGCCGCAACTGCAGCCCTGAAAGCGCTTGGCGAACCGGCCATTCTCTCATTAGGGTTTTGCCTTCAGGATCTGAATCCTCAGGTTCAGGAATCCGCCGCGTGCATCCTGGCCGATATTGCCAACGAACAGGTATTGGATCCCTTGCTGTCCGCGGCATTAAGTCCTAACTGGATTGTGCGCATGTCGGCAGCCAAAGGCCTGAGTCGCATTCAGAACTCCCAAGCCATTGATACGTTAATTTTGCTTCTCCAGGATAAAGTGCCGGCGGTGCGAGAGGAAGCGGGACGGGCCATACAGGCCATCGGCAATACCAGCATTCCAAAATTGTTGGAAAAATTAAAGGATCAAAATTGGAAAGTCCGGTTGCGGGCGGTGGAAGCGTTAACCCTGTTGAAACCCCTGGAAGCGGTAGGACATCTGATGATTCTGGTTCTCGAAGATTCCGATACCGCCGTGCGCCAAGACGCCGTGCGAGCACTCGGACAGATTGGCGATCCCCGTGCCATTCCTTTATTGCTATCGTCCCTTGCCCTCGAAACGCCATCGCTCAAATTGCCCTCGATTGAAGCACTTGGTCAGCTCAGATCCACCGAAGCCATTCCCATGTTAATCGCGTTGGTCAACTCGCTGCCCAAGGAAGCCTACGAAGATCGCATGGAAGGATGCACCGACCCTCAATATAAAGAAGATCTCCCTCCCCTGGAAGCCGCCATTAGGGCCCTGGGGAAGATTCGCGACCCACAGGCTATTCCGGCCCTTATTCAAGCGCTGCAGAGTACGCTCTTGCGGACAGAAGCCGCTGAGGCCCTCACGCAGTTTGGCCAAACAGCCGTGAATCCATTGTTAAAACTCTTAAAAACGACCAAGAATGACAATCTCCGTCGTCATGTGTTGGAATCCCTTTCTCACCTTGGCTGGAGGCCGGGACAGATACGCATCTAACTGAAAGACCTGACGATGCCGAAAGAAACATTCGAAACCATCATTTCTGAACTGGATCATGAAGAAGATTGGCGCCGAATGCGGGCCACTTCCACCTGCATGAAAGGTGGACCCAAGGCCGTCGAGGCTATAATTCAAGCCATGGCGACGGGCTCTTCTCACTACAAGGTGGAAGCGGCAAAAATGTTAGCCCGCCTTCGGGATCCCCGAGCCGGTCAGGCCCTCGCTCATGTCCTGAAGGATGAGGATGAACAGGTGAAACAGGCTGCCGTGGATGCCTTGGAGCATATGGCTGGCATTTTGGATGAAGCCACCGCCTCGGCACTCTTAGAGTATTTACGCGACGATACTCTCCAGGAAAAAGTCACGGCCCTACTCGGTGTGATTCCCACCTCCATCGGCCCTCTGTCGGAACGGCTCAAAGATCCCGATCCAGCCATCCGTCTCCGAGCCGCAGAGATTCTCGCCCACCTCCTTGATCCTCGATCGGCAAATGCGTTTGTTGATGCCATGTCCGACCCCGATCTTCGTGACCTGGCCACCGATACTTTGCGCAAATTGGGTGCGATTCGGGACCGTGTCGATCAAACGATGGACGACCTGCGGGCGGTGGACGAGTCCGAGTTGAAAGAAGGCGTCCGGCAGGAAGCGGTTATTCAACTGCATCGTATTGGACGACCAATCGTTGAAATTCTCATTGAATACCTGGAAGATGATGACTGGGTGGTTCGGGAAGCCGCCGCTGACACCCTTGGCAAAATTGGCGATATTCGCGCGGTGGAACCGCTCATGATCCGGCTCCGGTCGGACAAAGACACGGGAGTGAAAGAACATGCGCTGAAATCCCTTGGTCTCATCGGCGATCCACGGCCGGTAGAATTATTCATTGAAGCCATTCCCATTCGCCCACTTCGCATACTCGCTGTCGAAGCCCTGGAGAAAGTGAAAGATATCGAAGTCCTGAGACCCCATATGGAATTATTTGCCCGATTAAAAACCGACCGGGATGGCTTGATTTCCTATAATTCCGGGGTCATCCTTGACAAACTCGAGGCTGCCACTGCACAAATGAACATGGCTGAAGAGACCTGGGCCGCAAAGGAATAAAGGAGTGATGACTCATGACGGAAGGTAACCACGTAGACCCCTTATTGTCGGCGCTTCGCGATGATAATGAGGCCCTTCGAAATCATGCCGCTTCTAGACTCGGAGAAGCCGGGTCAGAAGCAATTCCCAAGCTGATTAATATGTTTCTGGAAGACGATTGTGTGGTGCGTGAGGCAGCCACAAGTGCGTTGGTTCAAATTGGGGAACCGGCCGTTGATCCCCTGATCGAGGCGTTAAAAGATGATGAGGAATGGTCTGTTCGGGAACAGGCAGCCACCGCTCTCGGGAAACTCCGTGCAATTAAATCGGTAGGACCGTTGGTGCAAGCCCTCCGTCTTGACAAGGATGGAGGCGTGCGCACTGCCGCCATCTGGGCATTAGAACGCATTGGTCACCCTGATGCCGTTCCCGCCTTGGTGGATGCCTTGATGGACGCGACTCTCCGTGAGGATGCCGCAAGAGTGTTAAAAAAATTGGGAGACTCCCGCGCGACTGATGCTCTGGTGGAGGGCTTACAGGCCTCAAACTGGATTGTGCGCCGGCACGCGGCAGAGGCGTTAGGGAAAATTGGCGATCCTCGCAGCTTAGATCCTTTAATTCATGCTCTGGCCGATGAGGACTGGTTGGTCCGTCGTAATGCCGCAGAATCACTGGCTCGCTTCAAGGATAGTCGGGCCATTGATCCCTTGGTCCCCTTGCTCGAAGATGAAAATGAAATGGTTCGGGACACTGCCGAAGGTGCCCTGGCAAGTTTGGGGTGGACACCCGGCTCTTCCCATTCATAGTACATAGCAATTAATGCTCTTTTCGCTTTTTTTTAACTATCACGAAGGACACTGACACATTATGGCTAATGAAGCACCCGCAAAACTCATTTCGATCGGGCCCAAGAGTGGCACGAAAAAAGATGGGTTTAATCTTGTGACCGAAAACGTCACCGCGATCAATCTTGAGACAAAACAAATTGAGGTCGAACTCTTGGCGTACGATGGGAAGACCGTTCTTATGGATGTCAGTGAAGAGGCTGCCGAAGACCTCCAAAAGATCAAAATCGGTGACGGGGCTACTCTTCGCGTCGTGGAAGAGGACGGCAAGCGAATCGTTAAAAGTTTTCGCATCCGCTCTAAGGACCCCAATATTCAACGAGCCGATGCTGCGCTGCAGGATCTTACCGATACGCACTGGCTCAATCGCAAGCATGCCATTGAAGTACTTGGCGAACTCCGGGTGGAAGCAGCCGTGAAACCGTTGGTGGAAATGCTCAGTGATGAAGTCGGTGACGTCCGGCAGCGGGCGTATGAGGCCTTGATCAAAATAGGAGCACCCTGTGTCCCTGATGTCATACCTCTTTTGGTCTCCGAAGATGATGACCTTCGACAATCGGCAACAGAAATTCTTCGAAAGATTGGAAAACCCGCAGTGGAGCCTTTGGCTCTGGCATTAGGGGAGGCTGATGAAAAACTTCAAAAACGCATCATGAAGGTGTTGGACCGCATGGGCTATAAACGCAAATAGGGTACTCAGCAGGGTACACAAAAACCGACCATCCGCCTCGCATTAAAGACCCAGAAGGCAACTGGACGCGGCTTTTTCACTAATCCTGACTGTTCTCTGGACAGGCTTGCCAACGAAGTTAGGCTTCGAGCAAGAAGCGTGTCTTGCGATCTCTTAGCTTTTTTGGGAAGGATGGGTTCCCACGGGTTTTCGACCCACCGAAAGATAATAAAATCCCTGATCTTCCATCCGTTGCGGTTCATAGACATTGCGAAGATCGATAAAAATCCGAGAGGTCACCGCAGCCCGAACCCGCTCAAAATCCAAATTTCTAAACTGGTTCCATTCCGTAACCAACACCACGGCATCCGCCCCTTCCATCGTGTGATAGGCATCCTGACAGGGGACCATGGTTGGCAACACCTTCATCGATATCTCCAAGGCCTCCGGATCGTAGGTCCGCACGCTCCCGCCCGCTTTCATGATCTGCTCCGCGAGGAACAAAGCCGGTGAATCCCGAATATCGTCCGTGTTGGGCTTAAAGGCCAATCCGAGTATGGCAATAGTTTTTCCCCGTAACTCTCCCACTGCTTCTCGAATTTTTTCCATCATCCGGACCCTCTGGTCGTCGTTCACTCGTTTGGTGGCCTTGGCTATGGTCATGTCATAATCATTTTCGTTTCCGATATTGATCAGTGCGGCAGTATCTTTTCCAAAACACGACCCTCCATATCCTGGACCTGCATGCAGAAACTTCGACCCGATTCGTTTATCTAATCCCATCCCTTTGGCCACCATTTGCACATCGGCTCCAACCCGTTCGCAGAGGTTGGCCATTTCATTAATAAATGAGATTTTCGTGGCCAAGAACACGTTCGAAGCGTATTTGATCATTTCAGCAGTTGGAATATCCGTAATCACAATTGGCGTTTCAAGGATATACAAGGGACGGTACAAGTCTTTCATAATCGCCACCGATTCCGGACTGTCGGCTCCAATCACCACACGATTGGGCCGCATGAAATCCTCAATCGCCGATCCTTCCCGAAGAAATTCAGGATTCGAGACCACGCCAAAATTACAGGCCGTTTCTTGGTTTGCCTGAATAATCGATCGAATTCGTTTGGCCGTTCCCACCGGCACAGTGGATTTGGTCACAACCACCTTATACCCTGTCATCCGGGTTCCCACATTTTTGGCCACTTCATCGATAAAAGACAGATCGGCAGACCCGTCCTCACGGGAAGGGGTTCCCACAGCAATAAAAATGACGAGGGCTTCATCGACGGCTTTGTGTAAGTCAGTGGTAAATCGAAGACGGCCGGCCGTCAGATTTTTGGTCACGAGTTCGGAAAGGCCTGGCTCAAAAAATGGCACCTTGCCCTTTTCTAAAGCCGCGATCCGTTTGGCATCCGTGTCCATACACAGCACATTCAAGCCAAATTCTGCAAAACAAGCCCCTGTGACCAATCCAACGTATCCCGTTCCTATCACGCTGACATACATGAACTTACCCTCCTTGATTTCACTATGATATTCCCATTTTACTCGGTTAAAATCTTATTGCACTTAAAAAAGAACGAATGAGTATACCCTATTCAATGTGGCTTGACAGCCTCCAGGGTGCCAACTAGAATCAGTTCAAAATTTCCAACAGAGCGGGAATAGCTCAGTGGTAGAGCATCGCCTTGCCAAGGCGAGGGTCGGGGGTTCAAATCCCCTTTCCCGCTCCAATTCAAGCGGGTTCTTTCCGAATTAGAAGTACCTCTCTCCTTCGCCCTTCACTTGCCTGGCTGCTGAGGTTCAACCTTTATATTCATGCCGTCTAGTGGCTCCCAAAGACATTCCTCCTTGGTTGGCCATGGGATTTTTACCAATATTTCTAAGTCTTCATTCAAATCTTTGAGAAAATCTTTCATTTGGCCGACTGTCATGGTTCGCGCCTTTCTATAAAGAAAGTTAATTTTTTCGCCCTGTTGTCACTTCTATTCTTTCCTATTCTACCTTAAAGGATATGTAGGCCCTGACGGGTCTCATCACTGTATTTTTTCCTGTTTTCCGCACATAGGGCAGAAATTATTTCTTTCATTCAGTCGGTCACCAAAATCACCCACCAGGGGGTGGATTCTTCTTGCATCTGGAAAAACTGTCTGGCAGTAAAACTGCTGGGAACGCCATCCAACACTGCTCCACGTCGAATTTCCACATACCTGAACCGGCAAGACACCTGCACATCTTCCTTTTTCGAACCCACAATAGGCATAGGATCTCGCAGATTGGCCAACCGGGATAGGTCTTTTCTCTCTCCGACAGCCATGGTGGACAACTCCTCATACACTTTCCCAAAAATTTCCGGAAGGAGAGCTTTGGTAAAAATCTCATTTCTTGGACGGAATCGATCATCGGCCAGCAACTGGCTGAGCATCTCCCAAAAGACCTCATCATCGATAGCCGAAAGAATGCTGACCCCGCTTCGTTCGGCCATGAATCGTAACAGTGCCAGGGGACCCAGTATGTCAAATTTCCAATCGGGGAAGGTTAATGTGCGTCCCTGGTGAGAGACCTCTAAAACGGGTTCCCCTTCATAGCGACTCTGGTGATAATTCCCCCGACTGGATTGAAGATGTGCCTTGATAATTTCAGGAGCCAAGCGACTGGGTTCATAGGCGAAGGTGGGATTGGCCGGAGCATGGCAGGTACTGACAGTGTAACGGGGCAACCGCCCCTTGCTCTTAGAAAATGTTTCCAGGCCCATGCCGCCCCAAAATTTAAAGCGTAATTCCTCGGGCGGGTAGCTCTGTAAATATCGCTCACGATCCAGATTTTTGTGATAGACGCCGCCCACCCGAGATCCCGGCATCAACCGATCAAACGCATGCAAGGTCAGCGAAGTACGTTGCGTCCCTAAATACGGGATATAGTGATCCACCAATTCCTGCTCAAAGGACAAATCTCCAGCCCCGATATCTAACAGGGAGGGTGCGGCCGTATACCGTAAGGCGTCATAGGGATTTGAGACATTCCGAATAATTTCCTCCCATCGGGCCCCGGACAGCTCTTCCGGATTTTCTTTTCTTCCGCCATCAGCTAAGAGTCCCCATACCATGAGCGCACGCACTGCTTTGGAAGGGGGAAAGCCGGTCAATTCTTTGAGGACTTTGTTCCCCTCTTTGCTTCCGGTTGGTGTCGAGAATTGTTGCAGGGCATCGATTAATCGATCGCGAAGGGAAGGATCAAGAGAGACCTCTTGTATATGATGAATAAGGGCAGGCAGCATGGCTTGAAAGGTTTCAGGAACCATGCATTTCCTACTTGCCTCCCAGTGGTGTGGAGAGGATTCCCGACTGACCTTGATTGTCTCCCGAAATGCCGCCAACCCGAGTTTCTGACCATCCATGACGTGTCATCCCTTAATTGAAGCGTTGAAAAGGGCCTCAAGCAACATTCCCTGCCTTCGCCGGAGAGGCTTCGCGTCTATCAGTTGCAGCGCTTCCGGCCTTCGTAGAGGCAGGGGCACTTTGGCGGAGCAGGCTCGACGCGCAGGAGCGCAGACAGTGCGCCGCTTGGCCATATTCACCTGATCTTCCCTGCGCCCTGCCCATCCCGGTAATTGGGTACTCTCCCTTCCAGAGACCACAGGAAATGACCAGACGAGCCTTCCTTCGGCCAAGCTCAGGACAAGTTTTGAACACTCCATGATTTTCTTCCAGTGGGTCTCAGTCCCTCACATGTTAAGGAAAAGGCCAATTATTTGATTTTTTCAACCGCCCCCTTCTGACAGTCCCCTCATCCGATTCTTCACGCACCTTAGCCGCTCTGAATATTCTGAAACAACCGAATGGCTTCCGAAATATTGCCCAAAGGAGAGAACTATGCTACACCTTGGCTCGTTATGATCACCCATTATTTCCCTCGTGCCAAACAACACTTCCTCTCCCTACTCCTGGGAATTATGGTGATGAGCGCCAACGCCGGATGTGCGACGTCACAAGCCAACCCGACGACATTTGCAGTCAATCACATTTACGATGTCTCCCGGCAGCAGGTCACCACATTCGAGGATCTACTCCCGCAACTACTAGCCGCCGATGTGATTTATATCGGCGAAGAACACTACACCCCCTCACACCTTGAGGCAGCCCAGACAATCCTGAATGCCCTCCTGGCCCATGACCGGCACCCGGCGCTTGCCATGGAAATGTTTAGTTGGGATGGACAATCCGGGCTAGACCGGTACATCCAAGACTCCGAATTTACGACCGAACAACTGATAAAGGATTCACAGTGGAACACGAATTGGGGTGGAGAGTTTGCCGATTATCAACCGTTGGTGACCTTTGCTAAATCGCATAAACTCAAAACTTTTGGTCTTAACCCGCCACGCCCCCTTGTTCGCTTGGTCGCCACAAAGGGATTAACCGATGCCTTGCAAGACCCGGAAATGCGAAAATGGCCAATTCAAGAAATCGTGACCGATAATCCCGCATATGAGCAATTGATCTTTGAACAAATTGAAGCGTGCCACCCTGGCTTGCCAAAGCACGTGTATCGCCGAATCTTCGAAGCATCCATCTTCCGGGATGAGGGCATGGCTCAGATTATCGCCAATTACCTCAACACGCGATCCCGGACTGACGGACCGCTGGTGAGCTACACAGGCGGAGGTCATATTCAGTATAAGATCCCTGTCCCTAAGCGAGTTGAACGAAAGCATCCCGGCGTCAAATCCATTACCATTTATCTCGAAGCATGGGATCCCTCCAAAGAGCAGGAGGTTCGTTCGGAGATACAAACCGGCATTGCCGATTTTCTCTGGCTGACCCCTTTGGGGCCCAAAGGCCTTCAGCCCCGTTGCGGCTAACTGTATGTAACACCAAATTTCTTGAAGAATGAAGGAGAACCAAGCACATGGGCGACCCAATTATCATTGCACAACGAACCCCTTACGTCCTGGACATGGAACCTGGAACCTATTATTGGTGCAGATGTGGGCGATCAAAAACCCAGCCATTTTGTGATGGGTCTCACACCGGAACCGAATTTTCCCCTATCGAGGTGGAACTCAAAGAAAAACAAAAGGTAGCTTGGTGTGGGTGCAAGCACAGCAAAAAATCCCCATTCTGCGACGGCACACATTCCAGACTGGAGTCATAAATTACGGCCCTCGGCTTATTGAATTCAGCCAGATTTTTTAAACAATCGCGTTGGCCCTGCTTATATCCTTCATGTAGCCCATAATACCGTGGTCTTCACCTGCTACCCATACTCAATACTTCATCGCAAATTTATGTATTATAAACTAGCATAAAAAATCTAATTACAATTTACTATTCAATGGCTTGCATCACGGAAATAAAATTTACTACAATCCACAACGATTGTGGGTAGCTGATCTTGTGATTGGAATGCTATCCCAAAAATAAAGTTGTGTAAGAAATTTTCAATGTCCGAAAGTGAGGATTTTCGTATGAGGCGGATGACTAGCTTTCTGAGTGCTTTTCTTGTATTAGCCGCAAACCCAGCCTTTGCCAATGAACCAGGCGGAGGGTATGAGGGTATTACGGGCATGTACTATGGAATGATCGGAATTATCCTGGCTTACGGAGTCTATGACATTTTCTTCAAAAAGTCATAACGCCTCCAGAATTCCATAACACGCCATTTAGAGAATTCCCCTTCTTACCCCTTCCCAATCATGGGGAGGGGTGGTGACTATTCCTTGGCCGGATGACCCGGTTTTGTTTTTAGTAAAGGCTCCAAGGTTTGGAAAGCATTCTGAGCCACAATGGTGTAGCCTTCTGCCGTAGGATGAACTCCATCCGCCTGATTTAAGCCCGGTTGAGCAGCCACTCCTTCTAATAAAAATGGAATCAGTGGAAGACTCAATTCCTTGGCCAGCCGTTCATACATTTCAAAAAACTCCCCCGTGTAGGATTCGCCATAATTTGGCGGAATGCGCATGCCCGCTAAAATGACCATCACCCCTGCATTCCGCAACCGGTCAATGATGCTACGAAGATTTGCATAGGTCTGTTCCAGGGGTAATCCCCGGAGTCCATCATTGACTCCCAATTCTAATATGACAACCGTCGGCCGACTTTTTAAAATCCACTCTACCCGTCGCAATCCCCCCGCTGAGGTTTCTCCGCTAACCCCGGCATTAACCACCTCATAGTGAAATCCACGTTCCTGTAAATGCTTTTCCAATTGAGCCGGATAGGACTCCTCCGATGACACGCCTAATCCAGCCGTCAAGCTATCACCAAAGGCCACAATTTTTTTAGGCAGGGTTTCGTTCTTTCCCACCAATGGCCCGGATAAAGACGTTTCGGCCGGGATTTGGGCCCGAGAGTCTAACAAGTCGGAACTGCGATTCATGGACTCTGGTAGACCGGGTGAGGGACTCTCCTCAGGGCCACACCCCCAGATTCCCAGACAGAAGAGCACGAGGACTGATAGGATACATATATGCATAACACCTGGATAAAGTCTCTCAACTCTATTATTCACCATTTGAACCCGTTTGTGTAATCAACGTGAATGTTCCTTCATCGTCTACAGCATCTTCGCATTCTTTGAACCCCAAAACTCCATCGTCTCAGCTTCTCATTTCTGTCAATCATCTTGGAATGCAGCTTCGGGCAGGTACCCATTCCGTCAAGATTTTACAGGACATTTCCTTCGAAATCTTTACTAATCAGGTAGTTGCTATTGTCGGACCGTCCGGAAGCGGTAAATCAACTCTCCTGGGATTGCTTGCAGGCCTCGACCGACCAACACAGGGGTCTATCCGCATTCACCAGACCGACATCACGACCTTAAGCGAGACCCAAATGGCGCACTTTCGACGCAAGCACATTGGCTATGTGTTTCAAGCCTTTCATCTCATTCCCACTTTGACTGCACTGGAAAATGTGGCACTCCCTTTAGAATTGCAAGGAATAACCACGGGCACATTACGAGCCAAAACCCTTTTACAATCTGTCGGATTAGAACATCGTCTCCACCATTATCCCGTTCAACTCTCTGGTGGCGAACAGCAACGAGTGGCCCTGGCCCGAGCCTTTATTGTCCGCCCTCCCCTCCTGCTTGCAGACGAACCCACCGGCAATCTGGATAGCTCAACCGGTGCGATGGTGATTGATCTGCTGTGGGAACTTCATCAGCAACACGGCAGCACTCTCGTCTTAGTCACTCACGACATGTCATTGGCCGCTCGCGCACAACGTATCCTAACCTTGCGGGATGGAGCAATGGTGAACGAGACCGCCCCTCCGTTGTTATCCTCCGGCTCAGAGGCATGATCCCCGTTTCTGTCAAACTCGCCTGGCGGGAAATCCAGAGCGCCTGGTCTCGGTTTCTATTTTTATTTCTCTGCATTGCACTCGGTGTCGGCGCCATTGTGGCCGTGGACCTGTTTGCCGTGAATGTCGCACAAGTCATTCTGGGGGATACCCGTGCTCTGTTAGGCGGTGATCTCGAGCTATCATGGCGACGGGCGATTTCAGACAAGGGCCGTCATGTGCTGGATTCCCTCACCGACCGTGACATCGTTCTCTCCCACGTGACTGAAATCGCCGCAATGGCGACGGTGAACAACCCTAGCTCCCAAGCGCCCCTCCCGAAAATGGCTTCTCAATTGGTAGAACTCAAGGCCATAGATTTGGCCTATCCTCTCTATGGTCGGTTGGTAGCGGAGCCTGATCTCCCGACAGCGCAACTGCTGGATCCGATTCAATCCGGTTGTGGTCGCTCGCCGTGCTTTGGAGCACTTGTCCAGGAATCCTTGCTGATCCGGCTTAATCTGACCGTTGGCAGCGAGCTGCAGATTGGCCAAGGAAACTTCCTTATTACCGCCGTACTGAAAAAGGAACCCGACAAGATTGCCAATGGATTTAGTTTGGGCCCACGGGTCATGATTTCCCAGGATGCGCTCAAGGCCACCGCGTTGATCCAAACCGGAAGCCGAATTCAGGAACGGTATCGTCTATCCATATCCAACTCCACCTCTCTTGAGCCTTTGATGGGTGAGTTACGCGGACGCCTCAGCCAGGAAGGGGCCCAGGTCACCTCATTTCGCGACGCCCAGCCACGACTCCGCCGGTTCCTTGACCAATTAAATCTTTATCTTGGGCTTATCGGGTTTACGATCTTATTGGTCGGTGGGATCGGAGTGGCTTGCACGATTCAAGGCTTCCTCACACAAAAAATACCCATTATTGCCACCCTCAAAACCCTGGGAGCGGATTCTTCACAAATCATTCGCCTCTACCTCACGCAAAGCCTCATCCTGGGAGGGATTGGCAGTCTTCTTGGGGTCATCGTGGGCGTAGTCCTCCACCGAGGCTTACCTCTATTGCTTCAAGGCATTATTCCTGAAACCATGCCCATGAATCCTACTGTCGCTCCTATCCTGCGAGGAATCGTTCTCGGCATCCTCGCCACACTGGCCTTCTCACTCTGGCCTCTGTTGGCCATCCGTCATGTCTCTCCGGCATTGGTGTATCGACAAGCAGTGAACCACTCCCAAACTATGGCCAACACCCAATCCAGATTAACCCGATGGCGAACCATCCTTAAGCATTGGTGGAATGACCGGGCACAGGTCATGGTCAGCATCAGCATGATGGTGGGCGTGACCGGCCTGGCCATGTGGCAAGCCCACTCACTGACTCTCGGTTTATTTTTTTCCGGTGCATGTGCGGTGGCCGTTCTCCTCCTCATCGGAGGCACTGGAGTACTGTATAGCATTCTCCGGCACGTGCCGATTCCTCAGCGGTATTTGTTGCGCCATGCGGTGAGGAATCTGCAACGGCCTGGAAATTTCACCAAACCCATGACGTTGGCCATTGGAATTGGTGTCATGCTTTTAACCACGCTAACTATTGTGCAACGGTCCTTACTTGATCTGATAGGAAACCAGATACCCTCTCAGGCTCCTTCATTTTTTTTCATAGACATCCAACCAGACCAACATCCCCAATTTGTGGACGTGCTCCAACAACAATTCGGAGATTCACCGTATAATTTAGTTCCAGTCGTGAGGTCTCGTCTCACGGCCATCAACGGAAAACCCATCGATCCTGAAGAGCATAAAGGCCAACGAAACGGATGGTATTTCACCAGGGAATACGTCTTGACGACATCCCGGGATCTTCCAAAAGATAACGTCCTCACCGAGGGGCAATGGTGGGATCACGGCAAGCAACCAGGCTCGGATGAAGCGATGAGAACGCCCTCAGATTTCCCCTTGGTCTCCGTAGAGGAAGACGCCGCAAAAAACCTGGGGCTCACCCTGGGCTCAACCCTGACGTTGGATATTCAAGGGGTGCCACTTGTCGCAAAAGTAAGCAGTCTTCGAGAGGTCGATTGGGGAAGTTTTTCTATAAATTTTTTCATGATCCTTCAGCCCGGCTCTTTTGACGGCGCCCCGTTCACCTACATCGCCACAACCAGAGTGCCAACAACTCTCGAGGTCCCCTTACAGCAAGCCATCGTCGCCGTCCTCCCCAATGTGACAGCCATTAAGGTGGGAGATGTGCTGGAGAGTATTGGGCGGATCTTTCACCAATTGGCCCTGGGGATTCAAGCCTTGGCCCTTCTCTGTCTGGTCACCGGCGCCGTAGTCATGATTGCGGCGATTTCAATCAACCGGTACCGGCGTCTTCATGAATTGGCAATCGTGAAAGCCCTGGGAGCAAGTCGCGGGCTACTGGTATTTTCGCTGGGGGTAGAATTCGGTGTCATTGGAGCCTTTGCAGGATTGGTTGGACTTGGATTGGGCTGTCTCCTCTCCTGGTCTCTCCTGTACTTCTTTTTTGACCTCACCTGGACCTTCGATCTCATCATATTGAGCACAGGTTTGCTGTTGACAATTCTGCTATGCCTCGCGACAGGCTTTCTCGGAACTTACCGGTTGCTGGGCTTTCCTCCTCTGTCCGTCCTCCGTCAAGAATAGTCAGGGGCTGTTGAAAAAGTCCGCCAACTGCGTTCTCAGCCCTTTGTCGTGCTCACGTAACAACCTGTACGTTCCGCGCGCCAAATGGCCTGCGGCCTTGCTGATCGAATCTTTTTGAACAGCCCCAAGAAGATGCCGGCATTTCCTCATCCCGATGAACCGAGATTAACTGACCGTGTGCAAATTCCGAATGTTCAACAAGCCTCTTTCGCCAAAGCCCAATCCCTGAACCTCACAAGTGCCCATTTAATCCTTGAGCCCCTCCCCGATGTTATCCATTTAGATACAGACTGTATGCTGTTGAATAACAACCTGTCCCACAATTAATGCCCTAATACCTCATCCTCTTTACATTTTTTAAAGAATTTCAAAACCCATTATAAAAATTTTGTCCTCCATTCATCAGTATTTCAATGAGTTATATGCATGAGACCCTTAGACTGATCTCTCGTTTTCTCTTTGGGTACATTCTTTGCTTGGTAATATGGCAAACCTCAAAACTTTTTAGGGAAGCCATGGAAATTATTTTAGCCATCTGTGTCACAGGCCTTGGAATCTTCGGAGGCATGCTCGTCATTTGGAATGGTCAGAACTCTGTATCTTCGAAGACACTTGGCGCTTCCCCTACACGGGAGAGAGATGGCCAAAACAATGCAGATCTGTGCGTACCCGGCAGTTGTTCATGAGCCATCTTTGAGTGATTTCACCAACGGTGAATCAACCTTGAAGGGGCTCGATCCATCAGGATGGTGGATTCAGTCATAGGGTAAGAAAGGAGACCTTGATGTCAAAAAACATACTCATTATTGATGATGATGAAATGAGTCGCGGATTGCTCCGGATGGTCCTGGAATATGATGGATGTCAATGCGTGGAAGCCGAAAACGGAGCCAAAGGGTTATCACTGCTTGAATCAAAATCATTTGATATTGTGATTCTGGATAATGCGATGCCCGTCATGACCGGCATGGATTTTTTGGACAGGTTACAGCATATCCCACGCAAACCGGACATCCCCATCATTATGGTGACCGGGTTCCTCAACGCCGTCGTCCGCGAAAACGCCACCCGCTTAGGAGCCTATGCGATTATCGGTAAGCCGTATGATTTTGGGGAATTACGGGCCATTGTCACTCAATTATGTCCTTCAGCCGGTTCCCCACAACCCCATACCTTCGTGGTGGCCAACATGTCCCAAACTTATAGTCCCCCTCCGGCTTGAGACAGGGATGAAGGAATCATTCCTTCAAAAAAAGCATACTCCAGGGCTATTGTCCAAATAACTGTTTCAGAACATCCGCTCCGTCTTGTAAGAGTTGTTGTAATTCCTGTTCATCCCCCTGTAAGACTTTCTCAATCCTCCGCTCCACGTTCGTTTTGACCTGATGCCCAAAGGATTGCGTATCCAATTGCAGTAGCGGTTTCTGAACGGTTCCCATAACGGTAAAAGGCAGCACCAACCTTCCCTGATGCCACGCCACTTTGGCCATCGGAAACCGCTGAATAATCCGGTCGCCGATCGTCCGTGAAACGGCCAGATTGCCTTGCAGATTCAACGATTCATCAAAGGCGAGACTTCCCACCCCTGTCATCGAGAAATCTGGGGCCTCAACGTTCAATTGCCGAATCACCAGTCCCTTGCCTTCCAGTTCCACGTTGGTATCAATCAAAGAAAATTTTGTCGCACCGGTGGATTCCTCCAGAAGGTCCGGTAGCTGAAGGGCATCTTCAATCCCCTGCATGACATCAAATCCAACTAATTGCCCATCCCGAATCATCAATCGGATTGGTCCGGTCATCTTTGACGGCCCGGATGGCGAGTGTGCCGCTCGCGCCACGATCCAATGCAATTCTCCCACACCGGTCAACCGGTGGGAGGAAGACCGTAAGGCCTGCATCATTGATTCAACCGAAAAATTCGTCAAGGTTCCCTGGAACGAGAGCAGGGGAACAGCTGGGGGCCCGTCCCATCTTCCATGCGCCTCAAGATTTCCCCCAAACGCTTGGGCCTTGAGGAACACCAGGTCCACCCTTGGCCCTTGGATTACCGTTTCAAAACGAATCTGCTCCAGTGAAAACGGGCGTTGCACGGAAAGCACCCAGGGAAAATCTTCTGAGGACAGAGTAGGGGCCTCACCGGATAAAATCAGACGGCCAAGCGTACCTTGACCCGAAAGATGAATGGTCGCCTCACCCGTTTGGAGTTCAACGGTCAACGGATCAATCCTCACTCCTGTGAAAGGTTTCGGTGATTCCTTGGGGATCAGAGATGCCATCAGATGAGCCTGAAGGTCCTTGACGAACACAGGTTTATCCAACGCTATATTCAGGGGCATGTCATTCGTCGATAGGTCTGAAATCTGCACGTCTAACTCAAGTCTTCCACCCATCACTTGGCCCTGTGCGGTTCCCTCTACCCTGCCTATGCTGCCCGCGAGATCGATCATCGGAAGATCAAAAGTGGATTGAATGGGACCAATTCGCCCCGTCATCTCCAATGGGAGCTGATTGGGCATCACCATACCCTTCAGGTGCAGGCTCGCCGTCTGACCTAATTGAACGGAATCCGTGACCAACTCCAGTTGCTCAAGGTGGTAGGACCGGAAGGGTTCTTTGGCACGATCCTCATACTGAAGAGTCCCTCCAGTCATGGATAACCGCTCCACCGCAAACACACCGAATAAGGGCTTGAGAGCATTGGCTGGATTCGAACCCGCCTTCTCAGGCGAATGGAGAGCGGGATGTTTTCCGATGGTGGCCATATTCAATGCCCCATCATGCCTGCGGATGATGTGAACTGTCGGATCCTGAAGACGCACGTGTTCAACCTGAATATGCCTGCGCAGCAATGGGAGCCATTGAATCTCCACCTCAACCGAAGGAATCGTGACAAACGCCTGAGGACTGAACGCCGGATCATCTCCTATTGTCAGATTTCGTACCCGAAAACCCAGTTGAGGAAAAACCGTTAAGCGGACATCCTGAACATCCACCGGACGATGAAGAGCCTGCTCCAGCACAGGAAGATACCGATCCCGGTACCGATTCAAATCCAACAACACCGGAAGGAACAGGATGGCCACAAACACTAGAATAATGATCAGAGCAAGACCTACCATGATTTTTCGTCTCACAGACACATGCTCCCTTTCCAAGCCAGATGATTGAGGATTCTACCATGTCCCACTCACTTGATTGACAAATTATTCAGGGATATCGACACCTCAAGGGCTATCAGGTATCTTCAATGGGCCAACAATCGCACAAAGAGGATATTTTCCCGTGAACACCGTGAGTGCACCAGTTTCCCCTCTCCCAATTCGTCATGTCGTGTTAGTCGATGCTTCAGGGTTTATTTTCAGAGCATTTCATGCCATCAAGATTTTGAACAGTCCGAATGGCACTCCCGTGAACGCTGTCTATGGATTCATCACCATGTTGATGAAACTCCTGGACGATATGCAACCGGACCACATCGCCATCATCTTTGACTCTGCACGCAAAACCTTTCGAAACGATCTAGACCCGAATTATAAGGCCAACCGCAGCGAGCCCCCTGATGAATTGGTGCCCCAATTTGGTCTCGTCCGTGAGGCGACACGGGCCTTTAATTTTGATTGTATTGAGCTGAACGGGTTCGAGGCCGACGATTTGATCGCCACATACACCAAGGAAGCACTGGCAGCCGGCGCGGAGGTAACCATTGTCTCGTCGGACAAAGATCTCATGCAGTTGGTTTCGGATCAAGTCAGTATGTTCGATTCCATTAAAAACCGCCGGATCGGGCCCGACCAGGTTCTAGAGAAATTCGGCGTGCCGCCTGAAAAAGTTGTCGACGTTCAGTCATTGGCAGGAGATTCGACGGACAATGTGCCCGGGGTCCCGGGCATCGGCATCAAAACAGCCGCACAACTCATTCAGGAATATGGTGATCTGGACACCCTCCTGACGCGCGCCTCAGAAATCAAACAGAACAAACGGCGGGAAAGTCTCATTGAGCATGCCGATAAGGCCCGCCTCTCGCGCGAACTGGTTCGACTTCGCTTCGATGTCCCACTGCCATTTCCGCTTGAACAATTGGAGCGACGCCAGCCGAACATGGAATTATTAGTCAACTTCCTCAATGAACAAGGCTTCAAATCGATTCTGGCTCGCATACAAAGCCGCGCAAAGGGAGAACAGGACCACGGGATCACGCCTTCTCAAACACCTGCCAGCGTTGCACCAGCAACGAAAGATTCCGAAACAAGTCCGGTGCCAACAAAAGCCCATTACGAGTTAATTCAAACAGTGTCGGCCCTTCAAGGCTGGGTAGATGAAGCGACTCGTCGCGGGGTGATGGCCGTCGACTGCGAAACCACCTCTCTCGATCAAACCAGAGCTGAGTTGGTTGGGTTCTCATTGAGCCTGGAACCCGGCCAGGCCTGTTATGTGCCTGTGGGTCATGTGGCCCCGGGAGCCACCTCTCATCAGGATTTACTCTCACACGACACGTCTGCTGCCTTACCGGAAAGACCGGAACAGATTCCCCTTCAACAGGCGCTCGACATCCTTGGGCCACTGCTGACAGACCCCGGTGTGCTCAAGATCGGGCACAATATTAAATACGACATGGTGGTGTTTCGCCGGCATGGCCTCAACATCTCCCCAGTGGACGATACCATGCTGCTCTCCTACGTCTTAGAAGGGGGCATGCATGGCCATGGCATGGACGAATTGGCCGAACACTTTTTGGGGCATACGACAATCAAATTTAAGGACGTCACGGGTACTGGAAAGTCTCAGGTCACGTTTGATCAGGTTCCACTGGAAAAAGCATTGGAATATGCCGCGGAAGATGCCGATGTGACCCTGCGGCTGCATCAGGTCCTCAAACCTCGCCTCATCAGTGAACACATGACCGCCGTCTACGAAACGCTCGAGCGTCACCTCATCCCCGTGCTGGCCACCATGGAGCAAACAGGCATCAAAGTCGATGTATCCCAACTCAAACAGGTCAGCCAGGAGTTTTCTCTCCGTCTCCGGGAACTGGAACAAGAAATCCATCGCCTGGCCGGAAAGACCTTTAATGTCGGTTCCCCCAAACAACTCGGCGAAGTCATGTTTGACGACCTCGCCTTGGGAGGAGGGCAAAAAAGCAAAGCCGGCAGCTATGGCACCGGAGTCGATGTCCTCGAATCCTTAGCCGCCCAAGGCCATGAACTCCCTTCACGCGTGTTGGAATGGCGGCATTTAGAAAAACTCCGCAGCACCTATGCCGATGCGCTCATCCGTCAAATCAATCCCGACACGAACCGGGTGCATACCTCCTATGCCATGGCGTCCGCCGCGACGGGAAGACTCTCATCCACCGACCCCAATCTCCAGAACATTCCTATTCGCACGGAAGAAGGCCGAAGAATCCGGCGCGCGTTTGTCGCGGAGCCTGGTTGGACGCTGCTATCACTCGATTATTCCCAGATTGAACTGCGTCTGCTCGCCCACGTCGCGGATATTCCCGTTCTGAAGAAAGCTTTTTGGGAAGGCCAGGATATTCATGCGCTCACCGCCAGCCAGGTCTTCGGCTTACCCTTAGAACAGATGGATGCGGGAATTCGACGAAAAGCCAAGGCGATTAATTTCGGCATCATTTATGGGATTAGCGCCTTTGGATTAGCACGCCAATTGGGCGTGGAACCCGGAGAGGCGGCAGCCTATATCAAAACCTATTTCGAACAGTACCCCGGCATCCAGGATTATATGGAACGCACCAAACAGTTTTGCCGGCAACACGGGTACGTCCAGACCCTCTTTGGGCGTCGGTGCCACGTCCCGGGCATTCATGATAAAAATCCCGCCCGACGAAATTTTTCTGAGCGGGCCGCCATCAACGCACCATTGCAAGGCACGGCGGCCGACATCCTGAAGCGGGCCATGATCCGCGTACCCGCCGCACTGGCACAGCATGGCTTAACCCCCATGGCGAAAATGCTGTTGACCGTCCACGATGAATTATTATTCGAGGTAGAAGAAGCGGCGGTCGAGCAAACCACTGCGGTCATCAAGCAGGTCATGGAAGCCGCCACGCTACCTGCCTTACAATTATCGATCCCGCTGACGGTCGATGCCGGACATGGCCCATCCTGGGACAAAGCCCATTAAAAACCAAAAAGAGTCGTATAGGAGAAAGGAAGTTCAGAAATAATGGAGATACCGACCTATAGTGAATTATTAAAACTTGTCTGGTTTCTGGTGTGGCGACACGTGGTGATTCTGATGTTTGTAAGTATGACGATCGGATGGGCGGTTCCTGTGATCTTCAATAGCACGATCTCTGAGGACTCTCAGTATATTTTAGAAATCTGCATTTATGGCGTGTTATTCTTCGGCATCACCCCATTTATTTTGAAGACGCTGTTTCAAAAACAATTTCAAGGCTTTCAAGTCAGCTTCCAACGTGAAACCGACTCACCACCACTTTCCTCATCCTAAAAATGGGATCGCACCGAATAGATGATTCCCTTCTCTTTCATCTGGGTCAATGATATGTCCGTTTCCCATAATCCGACGCCTGCTGTCTGGCCAAAGGGAGGGACGCTCTTATCCGCCTGCGGGCCTTGTTTGAGCAGAGCGAGTTGGCCCGCTCTCCCTAGATTCGCGTCCGTCCTATTGAATGAGGCAGACTGGGCGTCAATGGTTTTGGGTCCTTTTCCCGAAAGAAAAGGACCTCGGCTGCCGGGCCGAAACCCGGCATTATAGAAAAGCACGTTAACACGAGAATTGGTTGCACCAGTGGGATTAGTTCACCTGGCAAAATTTTTTCATGGTAAGACCCGAAAAGAGATATCCAATTCACACCTCAAAACTGTGAAACCTGAATCATAAATTATCTCTGATCCTATTTATTGCTCATCACACATTCTGAAGCTCATATGAAAATCGCCACCTGGAATGTAAATTCCATAAAAATGCGAATCCCACACTTGATGGAATGGGTCAAACAGGCCAACCCGGACATTGTCTTGCTCCAAGAACTCAAAACCACTGAGGACCAGTTCCCCAGAATGGCCATCGAGGAGCTGGGTTATAATATGGTCATAGTTGGACAAAAAACCTACAACGGAGTCGCAATCCTCTCCAAAGCCCCAATCGAGATCGAACACACCGCACTGCCTGGTGCCCCTTCTGACGAACAAGCCCGCTACGTGGAAGCGGTGGTGGGGAACGTTCGAGTAGCTTCAATTTATTTACCCAATGGAAATCCACTGGGGACAGAAAAATTTTCATATAAGCTTGCCTGGTTAGACCGACTGATCACTCATGCGCAATCGCTCTTAGCCCTGGAAGAAGCAGTGGTGTTAGGGGGAGACTTTAACGTCTGTCCCACCGACCATGACGTCTATGATCCAAAAGGATTTGCCGACGACGCCCTCTGCCGTCCTGAGTCACGTGCCCGTTTTCGTGCCCTCTGTCATCTCGGATACACCGATGCCCTTCGAACCTTGCACCCCGAATTAGGTCTCTACACTTATTGGGATTACCAGGCAGGCCGATGGAATCGGGACGAAGGGCTCCGCATCGACCATCTCCTGCTCTCGCCACAAGCTGCGGATCGCTTGGTTGGTTCGGATGTGGATCGTGGGCCTCGCGGAATGGACAAACCTTCCGATCACACTCCCGTCTGGTGTGAACTGTCCCCCTCGTAAAAGAGGAGACATCGCCTGGGCATAGCCTGATCGATACAGAAAGATCAACATTTTCTTTCTTCCTTTCCGAACAATTTTTATCTTTCCTTCTAGCCAAGGTCATAGCCCGTTAAGGAAATTTTTCAGGCATCTTAAAAAAAATCCCACGCTACCCGATTGGCAAATGAAGAAAAATCTTCTATTCTGTAACTCTTTTGGGAATTAACGCCCAAAATCCTGTAATGCTTAATTTCTGCTGAAAAATTCCTGCTCCATTCCGACGAGCATTCATCACGCATGGACTCCATTAAATTCGGGACTTCAGGGTGGCGGGCCATTGTGGCCGAGGACTTTACGGTCCGGAATATCCGTATCGTGTGCCAGGGAATCGCTCAATTTCTCCGTCAACAGAAGCTAGGGCAACAAGGCATCCTTATTGGCTACGACGCACGATTTTTAGGGGAGCATTTTGCCAAAGTGGCTGCAGAAGTCATGGCGGCCCATGGGATCCCTTGTTTGATTTGCGACCGGGACACCCCAACCCCGGCCATTTCCTACCACGTGGTCAGTCGGAAATTATCAGGAGGCATGAATATCTCAGCCAGCCACAATTCTCCTGAATGGAATGGGATCAAATTTACGCCGGACTGGGGAGGACCGGCCCTGCCTGAAACAACCAAGGCCATTGAACTGCGTATTCTACCCCTGTTGCATGGAGAACACATCAAATGGCTCCCCTGGGAACGGGCGACACACGATGGCATGGTGCGGCATTTCGATCCGCAACCCGAGTATTTGAAAGCTCTGGAACCGCTGGTGGATCGCGACCGCATCCGGAACGGCCGGATCCGGGTGATTTTTGATCCCCTTTATGGAACATCCAGGCATTATCTGGATGAATTCCTCCGACAAGCCGGTGCAAAAATGGCCGTCTTACACCATTGGCGAGATCCGTATTTTGGAGGATTTCGACCGGAACCGACCAACGAGACACTTCAGGACCTGAAAGAGACCGTTCGGCGCGAAGGGGCACACCTCGGCCTGGCGACCGACGGAGACGGAGGCCGGTTTGGCATCGTGGATGCGGACGGCACCTTTGTTCAAGCCAACTACATCCTGGCCCTCTTGTTGGATTATCTCATTCGCAGTCGGCAATGGACCGGTGGAGTCGCCCGCTCGGTTGCCACCTCCCATCTCATTGATGCCGTGGCGGCACACCATGGACTCACCGTCCACGAAACCCCGGTCGGATTCAAATACATCGGCGAATTGCTCGCGAAAGGGGAAGTGGTCTTTGGCGGGGAAGAAAGCGCCGGGATGTCCATCAAGGGCCACGTGCCGGAAACAGATGGGATATTGGCAGGGGCGTTGGTCGCAGAGATGGTGGCCTTTACCGGACAGACCATTCAGGAGTTACTGAAAGACCTCTTTGCACGAGTCGGCGCTACTTTCACGACACGGGAAGATCTGCCGGTGAGCGAACACCTCAAGACACAGGTCAAGCAGGTCCTTGAACATCCACCATCGGAGTTTGCGGGAGCAGAGGTCATCCATGTCAATAAACTGGATGGCTGCAAACTCATCCTGCCGGATGACTCCTGGTATCTCATTCGATTGTCCGGAACCGAATCCCTCGTCCGATGCTATGGCGAAGCCAAAACCTCTGAGCGCCTCGCCGAGATCATGAACGCCGGCAAAGAACTCCTCCTTTTTCCCGTCAGATAAGTCCTTAAAAATTCTTCAATTTTCCGCATTTTTTCTCTCAATTTGCCCATTTTCTCCTCATACCTTCTTGGTGAAGTACGCCTAGATGGAGAACAAAGCTTTCAAAGGCCAGATGTCCATCCAAGCTCAAGAGACGGTAGACGAACATAGGAGGCCAACAGAGGAGAGCCAGATTTTTTGTGAAAATGCAATATATGTGAGGATTTAAAACCATCTCGGAGCAGGATGGGGGGATGGGGAAGAGGTCATTCGGGGGTGGACATAATGCCCACCCCCATGCGTCTCATTGAAAATTTAAGGTCAGACAGCAGTTAGCAACATCGCTTTTTCAGCCTTTTTGGCTGCGGCCTTGGCATTGCGGGCCAACCGTTTTTCTTCAACTTTATCGAGTTCATGCTCTATGGCCTGAAAGGCTGAGCGAATGGCTTCTTCAAAGGTTTTCGATTCTTTTCTGGCGGTCACCGTTCGACGCCGGGGAAGCGTCACGACAACCAGGGCCTCCGCGTTATCGGCCCCTTTTTTATGATGGGCATTTTTCGTAAGCGTGACACGGGCATGAATGATGCGAATGGTATCCGTTTGCAACGCCTCAGTCCGTCTCTCAATTTCGGCTTTCCACCGAGGGGTCATGCCAACGTTCCGGCTCTCAATTTTTACATCCAGCGATTGTTCATCCATAGACACTCCTTCTTTGGCTGTTCGTTCAATCTGTGAAACATCCAACACCTTCCGGCCTGTTTTTCGGATGACGAAATCCTGAGTCAATCCTCCTTTTTTTTCGGTTTTCTATAGTGTAAAAATTTCTCTTCCTTCAGTCAAAGGCCTCATCACGATATCTGTAATTTTTTTTCTCTTTGCAAGACTGATACAGTATATCAGAGCGGATGGAATACGAAGGACTTTCCACCCTCTCAGCTCAGAGGAGGGCGAGCAGATGTCTATAAACATAAACGTCAACAGGAGAAATCTTATGAAAATCGGCATGGCTTTAGGGTTCGGAGTTCTCGCCAAAACTCTCGGTGTGGCCTTGGCCGCTCCCACGCCCCCAACCGGGGGTTCGGATATCACCAAAATTACGAAAACGGATGAAGAATGGAAGGCGCTGTTAACCCCCATGCAATACCGTGTTTTGCGGCATGAAGACACCGAGCCGCCCTTTACTAATGAATATCATCAAAGTAAGGCCAAAGGCATTTACCAATGCGCAGGATGCGCGTTGCCACTCTTTTCTTCCGACACGAAATTCGACAGCGGGACAGGATGGCCCAGCTTTTGGCAACCGATTTCAGAAAAAGTAGTCGAAACCCGAACCGACTGGAAAATCATTTATCCCCGGACGGAAGTTCATTGTGCCCGATGCGGTGGCCACCAGGGACACATATTTGATGACGGCCCCCCACCAACGGGATTACGCTATTGCATTAATTCCGCGGCGTTGAAATTTGTTCCGGCGTAGCAAAGCGCTGGTGCACCAACTGCTCGACTGCCGGAAAATGTCGCTCCGGAAGATTGCGAAACCGTTTTCGGCAGTCAGCCACCGCTTCCTCAGCTGACGTATAGTGCCTGGAAGAAGGAAGCAGGTTTTTTGAATACTCGCGCAGCCGTCTCGCGACCATGGGGGTCAAGGGTTCATCCCCAGCCAACGCCTGCGCCGCCGCTTCAATATTTCCCTGATAGGCGACTATCGCCTGAAATCCCAGACCTTTCAGTCGTTGGGTGACGGTGCTGCGATCCCACCCTAAAGCTTTGGCTGTCACCTGCATATCGAATCCATGACGGCGCAGGCATTCCAACACCATGTCATCCTCCAATCGTTCCAGTTCCACCCGACCGTGCCCCTCACCCTTCACGTATGGCATGACGGGTATACTGAGATGCAAATCATCTTCGGTAATGAGGGACCCGTTAGCCAACGCCACTGCCTGGGCCACGGTTTGTCGAAGTTCTCGAATATTGCCCGGCCATCGATAGGCCATGATCCCATCCAGTGCCCCTTGCGTGAACCTCAAATCCATTCGATTCTGTTGCCGGGAAAAATACTGCAGGAAGGATTGGGCCAACAGAAGATAGTCTTCCTCTCCTCGTTCCCGAAGAGGAGGCAGAGTCAACACAATACTCCGTAATCGATAATAGAGATCTTCCCGGTATCGGCCGGCCTCCACATCCTGTTGAAGATTGCAATTTGTCGCCGCGATAATTCGCACATCCACCTGAGTCAGCCGGCTTTCTCCAACCCGGTGAAATGACCCGTCCTCCAGAAACCGCAGTAATTTTGCTTGCAAATCGGATGGGAGTTCGCCGACTTCATCCAAAAAGAGCGTTCCGCCATTCGCGGTTTCAATATACCCCTCACGCCCGACGGCTCCCGTGAAGGCCCCCTTCACATGGCCGAACAATTCTCCTTCAAATAACTCCGGCCGGATTGCGGCCATATTCACCGACACAAAAGGCCCACAATGCCGGGGACTCAACGCATGGGCCGCTCGAGCAAAGACCTCTTTCCCCGTGCCCGTTTCTCCCAATAGAAGAATGGGGCTCCGGGTCCCCGACGCTTTTTTTAAATCCTGAAAAACGCGAAGGACCGAAGGGGCACGGGTTAGAATATGAAGCGACTCACATTCTTGAAGTAATGCCTGATTCTCCCGGGATTCCGGCATCTGATGCCCGGCATGCTGTATGGCCGGCACCTGCCGACGAAGATCCTCCAATTCAATCTGCAACCGGTCAATCTGTCGTCGGGTTTCTTCTACCTCGGCTTGAGAAAACTCCAATTGGCGGGACACCCCCCCTTGCTGAGTTTCTAAACCTTCAATAACCGTCGCCGACCGGTGTGCATGATCTTGTGCCACATGTAAGCGAGTCTCGAGTTCACGGACATGTTGCTGTCTTTCTGCCAGTTCTGTTTCCAATTGTTGTAGCTGCTGTCGCCCTTGAGTGATCCGCCGTTGGATAATCGACCGGGACCGAGACAACCGCCAAGCCAGCGTTCCCCCTAAAGTCATTCCTAAAGCCAAACCTGTACTCAAGATCGGCCACACCCAACCACTGTGAAGTCCCCACAGCAGAGCAAGCCCCGTAAGAAGAGTACCGGCTAAGCCCATCATCCCCAGGCGGGTTGGCGGAGTTTCCCAAAGAAGAAAACAGGCAAAGAACAGGCCTGTACTCGCCGTTACAAGAAAAGCGACCCACAGAGGAGTCCTGGAAATCCATCCGTTTGTCAGTACCGCGTTGGCCAATAAGGCATGAACGAATTCTACCGGCACCCCCGATTCCCACGGCGTTGAAAGAGTTGGATTCTTCGACGCAGGAGAAAAAATGATCACTACTTTTCCGCGAAACAATTTCAATAATTGATCACGATCTTTACTCTGTATGATGTTCCACACGTCCGCAAAGACATGCCTAGGGAAGGGTGAAGTGCCCCAACGTCCAATAAACCGGAATTGCGGGTCGTTGGTCTTCGGTTCCATAGCTATGGTCGTTTCCGATGACAACGAGGTGATGACTAGACCGATCGGAGGATGCGGCGATGAACCAGCAGAGGGAGAATGAGACGTCAACCCCCTAAACACCCCATCCACATCAGGTATCAAGTCCAGCGTCCCCAACGCGGTTGCCGCATCGGCCAAGGCCGGAGGAACCGAATCCGGGTAGACCACAGACCCGACTCGTTTGGTCACTTCAGCCAGTCGAACCAGTCCAGCCAAACCACCACATTCCGAGGCTATCGGGGAGGACACATCAATTGAGGGAACGATGACGGCAGCGCCAGCCTCATGAAGGGCCAGCAGGGTGGATTCCAACACGGAAAGATTCCATCGTCCTTCCCCACATAACGCGGGACTGGTGCTCTTCGTGACCGTCACCAGGACCAGTGAAGGGTCGACAGGTCCAGGAACCATGTGAGCCAGTTGCCAATCAGTCAACCATCGTTCTCCCTGGGGAAAAAGGGAGGAGACGCTAAAAGCCAACACCGTGCTCACTAGTGAAAAGGCGAGGGCCAATGCCATGGTCTTGGAACGATCCGTCATTGATGTCCTAATTATGGAAAATTCAGGAAATTTCCACTCCCATACATGCAACCTGGCTCGGAATTACAACCCCGGCATGACGGTCTGGTCCGGACATCCATTTGCCGCCAATTGCCAGTCTGCTGAAAAACGTTCAGCCGATTCAGGAGCAACGGCTCGAACGACCTGACAGGAAAAGGGATCTCCTTCTTTTGCCGTTTGCAGAAAATAATTTCTGATCTGAGGATCTGCTGGAACCAACCGACCACGCTCTCCATTCACATACCAGGCATGGAGTGTATGCTTGGCAGACTGATCACCGGCCAAAGCCTGGTCGATCACCCATGCAACAACGGCTTCACTCGGAGTCAGGTGGTCCCAGGTCCCTTCATCATTGGCCAACTGAGTGGACATGCGATGGGGAGGAGCCAACCGGTGCAGATCTTCTCGAATGAGACCAAAGCCGGTTAACACCTCCTGCCGGTCACTGGGCGAAAAGAGGTGTCGATGAAGGCCGCGACGGAATTGTGAGAGCTGTTCTCTGACGATCTGCGTGAGCGAATCGGCCATCGTGGCCCGACTACTCCGAAACCACCACAACATGGCCAAGGTTATGTTGCGATCCACACCACTGCCATTCGCATACATCGAAGCCAACAGGCTTTGGGCTTCGCCCGATCCGCCTTCCGCCGCCAGGCGGAGCGGCTCGACCGCTTCACCGGTCCGGTTCTGAGCACGAAGCACGACCCCCAAATGAAACCATGCATCGACCAATTGAGGCTCAACCTCGACCGCTCGTTGAAAGGCGGCAACAGCCTGAGACAAGTTCCCCGCTTCAGCCTGGGCTTTGCCAATGGCAAAATGGAGGTGTGCCCAGGCCGGTTGCAATCGAGCAGCGGATTCCAGCGCGACCACGGCCTTTTCCCATTGTCGGGTCGCCAGAAGCGCCGAACCCAACTGAGACCACCCCGGAGCCCATTCAGGACGTTGGTCAGTCACCACATCAAATTCAACCGCCGCCTCGTCGATTAGTCCCATGGCAGCCATGGCCACTCCCAAATTGTAATGGAGCCATACTCCATCTTTGGCAAAGGGATCCTGGCGTAATGCCTCTCGCCAGAGCGAGGCGGCCTGCGCCCAATTTCCCTGACGACTCCACACGACACCAAGCAGCAATCTCGCTGAAGTCAATCGAGGATCGAGAGAAAATGCCCTTTCCAGTGATGGGACACTCGCTGACTCGTCTCCTTTCCCAAACAACGCCACACCAATATTGTAATGCGCGGCCACAAGGTCAGGTTGAAGTGTCAACGCCTGCCGGGAATGTCCGATCGCCTCTTGATAATTTCCCTCCTGCAAACGAAGTAATCCCAAATTGGCATGGACCTTGGGAAGATCGGGCTCCAAAGCCAGGGCCTGACTCCAGGCCTGCTCGGCCAGAACATTTTCATGTGAGGCATAATAGGCCAATCCCAAGGCTTCATAGGCATGCGCCCAATGGGTCGCGTCGTGAATCGTCGCTTGAAAATGGGCCACAGCTTGCACCGGATCACCCGCGGCCAAATACCCCAATCCCAACGCATAATGGGCTTCGAAAAAATCAGGTTGAAGGCGAAGGGCCGCCCGCCATTGCGCCATGGCCTGCGCAAGCCGACCATCTTGCACCAGGGAGATGCCATAGTTATACGAAACCAGGGCTGACAGGTGGTACCGCAATGAGGCCGTTTGAAACTCCAAACGTTCCGCTTGCGACCAGGCCGCAATGGCCCCGGTTAAATCCCCTGTTTTGGCCAGGGCCACCCCAAGATTATGATAGGCATCGGCATAACCAGGACGCTGACGAGTGGCCTCCCGAAACTCATCAATCGCCACATCCAGTTCATCCGTGAGAAAAAAATCAATCCCTAACTGTAAATGCGCTTCGGCGGAATCCTGCATGGGGGATGAATCCGCTTGGGAGGCACCAGTCACCTCGGCATAGGAGGGAGAAACGCTAAGAAACCCCTGCAAGGAGAAAAGTCCCACAATGGCCGCACAGACCATTAAACTGCCAGGTACCCGTCGATTTACCATCAATTCACTCTCAGCAAGCAGAGATTGGGAAGGGCCCGAAAGACAGACGAAACCCTCATGAACACCAACTTCAATGTATTAAGAAATCAAGGAAAATGGAAGGGCGCACAGGGAGGATCAGGCCTTCACCGCCATCCCCTGAGAAAAATAGGCGAAAGGCTTCGGAACGCCGGGAAGATAAAAGTTTTCGAGTGCGGTGACCGTCCAACCCTGCGCCTCAATCATCTGAACCATTGGACGGTTTAAATGACAGCCATCACCAAGATGTTTCCATGCCGGCGTAAGACCATCCTGCCACCGGCGAACCGAACGATCCGGACTTTGCCCATGCTCTAAAAACAACAACCGTCCTCCAGGTCTCACAACCCGAAGCAATTCCTGCAGAGCTTTCGAAAGTTGGGGAACGCTGCATAAGGTCATCGTGCTCACAACCGTATCAAAGCAGGCAGAGGGAAAGGGAAGGGCTTCGGCCAAGGCCAAGACAAGATGAACGGGAATCACCACCTCCGCCTGAAGCGAGCGGGCCAACGGGATCATCCCGGGATTAGGATCAATTGCCGTCAAAGAATGGATCCGGGAAGGATAGTAAGAAAAATTGGCGCCGGTCCCAAACCCGATTTCCAAAACCAACCCTGACGCCTTTGCAACCAACGCCTGCCGCAAGGGGACAAAACCCGCTTGCCCCGAACTCCAATGGACCAGCCTGGGAAACACTCGTCGTGAATACCACCCGCGTTTCATGAATGACCTTCAAGGCAATTGAATATGTCTTCTAGTTTGCCCTTTCCTAAGCATCAGAATAACGTTTACCCTCCTAAGTAGTCCGCAAGCAAGCGCATGAGCAGGAATCCCATCGACGAGATCTTTCAATTTCCCCCGGTTCCTCTAAGAATGAATTACCCGAACGCCAAAGGTCGTTGATAAAGTTTTTACCTCGAGAATGTATGCGGTGACAGTGGCATACCTGAGCCCCATCGATAAGATAATCTGGAGGAAAGGATTGGAGCCTGAAGACCTGACTTGAACGAGCATGTACCGGAAAGCCGGCTTCTGCTCTCACAAAAGCCCTCACTCATGCCTTCGCTTCATTCCGGTCACCCTAATGAAGGGGGAAATCCCAATTCAGAACCCCAGTTGGAATCTCGACACAATTTTTTGTAAGGGTAGGACTCATGACAGAGACGATCTAGAGATCGGTAGGATTATTGGTGCCGAAGGCGGGACTTGAACCCGCATGGGTTTCCCCACACGCCCCTCAAACGTGCGTGTCTGCCATTCCACCACTTCGGCACGAAGTAGGCAGATTATGAAACCTCTTGATGTCCTTGTCAACGCGTGAGGCGCGGGGTAGAATCCCGGCCATTCTCATTAATTAATTGACAGCCCGGATTATAGCTCACCATGACCCGCTCGACCTCTTCACCCGCACCCCTGACTCATTCCCAACACTGGATCGGTGCCTTTTTCGATGTGGATAACACATTGATTCCCGGCGCGTCGATTGAAATCGGATTTTTCCGGTATCTCTGGCAAGACGGTGTCGTGGGTTGGCCGGAGGTATGGCACAGCCTTGAATATGCCATTCGGCAAATGCCCCCCATGTCGTTCAACCCTCTGCGACGGAGGAAGCTCTATCTGATGGGGCATGATGTCTCCCTCATTGAACAGATGGCCAGCGAGTACGTGGAGTTATATGTTGTTCCACGGGTCTCAGCAAGGGCTTTGAATCGTTTATCCCGTCATCGGGATGCGGGACATGTCGTGGCCTTCGTCAGCGGATCACCTGAGTTCTTGGTGAAACCACTGGCCGAGGCACTTGGAGTCTCATTGGTATTTGGCGCGAGACCGGAATCCCAGGAAGGATTCTATACGGGAAAGGTGTTTGCCCCGTTGCCCTATGGTGAGGGAAAAGGCCGGTATGTGGAGCGACTGGCCGCCCGTTTCAATCTGGACTTGACGCGTAGCTATGCCTATGGCGATAGCCCTGGAGATTTCCACGCACTCCAACTGGTTGGCCATCCCTTTGTCGTGAATCCCATTCGCGGCATGGCTCGTATTGCCCGCGAACGGGGTTGGCCAATTACACAATGGGCTTAGGAGGCGGCCATCCGTGATGAAATCGACTTGCTTGCTTAAGCCAAATTGAGCGCTTCTCCGGTCCTTTTCATCGAATAGCCACTTATTCGCCCCACATGATCGAAAATATCACTCAACCCGATCCAACCTTGTGACGATTACTCATCTCCGACAGCCACCTAGCGCACCCTTCTCTGTCCCCTCCCCCTCACCCCGTATTTTGAGTACAATGTCACCTGATGCGTGCTGGAGTTGAGAGTGTTTATGACCACTTTGCCTTCCTTAAAGATCACCGAAATCTTTCATAGCCTTCAAGGGGAATCCACCCGTGTGGGACAACCGTGCGTGTTTGTCCGGTTAACGGGTTGTCCGCTTCGTTGCACCTGGTGTGACACGGAATATGCCTTTTATGGTGGAAATACCATGCCGATGGAGACAATTCTGGCGCAGGTAGAATCATATGGTTGTCCGCTCGTCGAGGTGACCGGCGGTGAACCATTGCATCAACCCGGCTCTCTGGTATTGTTAACACAATTATGCGAGGCCGGATTTCAGGTGATGCTGGAAACCAGCGGGGCGTTTGATATTGCCAACGTGGATGAGCGGGTTTCGATTATTCTGGATGTGAAATGTCCGGGTAGTGGAATGACGGACCGGATGCGGTGGGATACCCTTAGGCATTTGTCCGGAAAAGACGAAGTGAAGTTTGTTTTGAAGGACCGGGCCGATTACGAGTGGGCACGCGATATCGTGAAGCGGTATTCATTGGGAGACCGCTGCCCCGTCCATATGAGTCCCGTCTTTGGAGTCCTCCATCTCCAATCCTTGGCTGAATGGATTCTCGAAGATCGACTGCCTGTTCGTTTTCAACTCCAATTGCATAAAGTGATCTGGGATCCCCAAACCCGGGGCGTATAACAACGCCACGGCAAGGGGATCTGTTTACGTTAGGGGCGATTTATTTATTGAGGAGGCGTATGAATATTCTTGTGAAGAGTGGTGAAGCCACCGCTACGACAACGGATGTATTGGTGTGTTTGGAGTATGAACAAGACAAAACCTGGAGTAGTGCTGTCCGGCCGGTCGACCAGAAACTCGGTGGACAATTGAGCACCTTGCGCAAAAGCGGAGAATTTTCCGGCAAGCCAAATAACGCAGCGTTGCTGCATATCGATGGGAAAGTTTCGGCAAAACGGGTGCTTCTTGTCGGCCTCGGAACACGAGAGACGGTGACCTTGGAACGAATTCGTCAAGCGATGGGGACCGCTGTCAAACGTGCTCAAAGCGTAAAAGCCAAAGGGATCGTTTGCGTGATGCCGGATGTGCCAAAAGCCACTGGCCGCATGGATGACATAGCTCAAGCGATGGTGGAAGGATTGATTCTGGGCGAATATCGGTTTAATGAGTACCGCACCGACCTCTCGGTGGAAAACCACACCTTGCAATCCTGCACCCTACTCACCACCTCCAACGCTCACCTGAATGAGGCCAAAGATGGCGCCAAACGTGGCCAAATCCTTGGGGAAGCCACCTGTTTTGTCCGTGATTTGTGTAACCATCCCGCGAACGTGATGACGCCTTCCCGTGTCGTGGCCGAAGCCAAAAAAATCGCCAGGGAGCCCAAAGTCCGGCTCAAGGTGTTGGACCGCAAACAGCAGGAGAAGCTCCGCATGGGCGGATTATTGGGGGTCTCTCGAGGAAGCATCGAACCGCCCCAATTCATCATTCTGGAATATATGGGTGGCCATCGCACACAAAAACCCATTGTTTTTGTCGGCAAAACGGTGACATTTGACAGCGGTGGCATCTCCTTAAAACCATCGGAAAACATGGAACAGATGAAGGCCGACATGACGGGTGGAGCCGAAGTGTTAGCGACGATTCGAGCCGCCTCCCGGCTCAAGCTCCCGGTAAATGCGATCGGCCTCTTGCCTGTAACGGAAAACATGCCGGGAGGACGGGCAACTAAACCCGGCGATATCCTTACCATGCTCTCCGGAAAAACGGTGGAAGTCCAAAATACCGATGCGGAAGGTCGTTTGATTCTGGCTGACGGCTTGGCCTATGCCTCTCGGTTCAAACCCGCCTGCGTAATTGACATCGCCACACTGACCGGCGCGGCTGCTGTCGCGTTGGGACAGTTCGCAATAGGCATGCTGGGTAATGACGACCCCCTGAAAGCCGACATCAAAAAGGCCGGCAATCATGCCGGTGAACGGGTATGGGAAATGCCCCTGTGGGATGAATATTTTGAACAGCTAAAAAGTGACGTGGCGGACATGCGGAATATCGGTGGGCGCGGAGGCGGAATGATTACGGCGGCCATGTTCTTATCAAAATTCGTTGGAGACCATCCCTGGGTCCATTTGGACATTGCCAGCACCGATTGGAGCACAACAGAACGGCCGTATATTCCTAAAGGTCCGACAGGTATCGGGACCCGGTTGCTCATTCAATATTTGCTGAATCACGTCAATCGCTAGGCGGCAACACACCCGATGTCTATGGCTGAACTCGTAGGGCAACTGTGTATGATCGGGTTCGAAGGGACGGAGGTCACTCCGGACCTTCGAGCCTGGATGCAGGAATTCCGGCCAGGAGGGATCATTCTTTTTTCCCGCAATTTGGTTGACCCTGTCCAAATCGGACACCTTACAAA
>JBATLR010000010.1:0-9233 GCA_049289415.1 Nitrospirales bacterium | reverse complement strand
AGACAAAGTGTATAATACTGCACAGTTTTCCTTCCCTAATGTAAATAACATATGAGATATTCTGGGAAGCCCATAATAGTCCACGTCAGTGATTCTCATTTATTAATCAAAGGAGGTTGCTATGCAGCGTTCAATCCGTTCATTTCTCATGTTAGGGACTTTTAGTCTATTTGCCATGGGGTGCATGACCACTCCAGCCATGAGCGAGGGGGGTGCGCCTGCCCCAGGACCTGCCCAGGGATATGATATCCATGTGCAAGCTCCTCACTTGATGCCGGATGGCACCCCAGGTGGACCCTATCACCACTATTGCAAAGGGATTAATGATAAGATCTTGCAATGTCTTCTGTTTGAAACCACGGATGCCAATGCCCCTCTTGTGGCCATCGAATATTTCGTGTCCAAGGATCTTTCCCGAACCTTGCCATTGATCCAATGGCATCGGTTTTTCCATGATCATAAACAAGAAATCGCCACCGGACGCGTGAAAGTTCTAGACATTGATGATCCCGAAAAGTTGAAAGCCGTCGTGGAAGTCGCGTCAAAGACCGACGGGGTCATTTATCATCTGTGGCAAAAAGGGAAAGAATTCCCTGACGGGACGGTGACCTTCCCGCAATCTCTCGGACATATCTTTAATCAACCAAATTAATCGAAGTTGGTCCCCGGAGATTCCTTTCTGGAATCTCCGGGATCTTTTCTGGAGGGGACTTTAACCGTGGACGTACCTAAGCGTAAACTTTTAATTACGCAATTTCTCTTTGTCGTAGGGGTGGTCGGAATAGGTATCGTGTATGCCGCCGATCCTGAAGTCCTCAAACCCCGAGTTCCTCCTGAGCAAATTCAAGAAGCCAAATCCCGTAAGAACCCCTTTCCTTCCACTGAAGAGAATATAGCGAAGGGCAAACGCGTTTTTCACGGGAAAGCATTTTGTGTCACCTGTCATGGACCCGAAGGCAAAGGCCTGGGTGACATTCCTGGCCTTCGAGGTAGGCTCCCACGAAACTTTACGGACAAGACCTGGCAGGCAGCCCGCACGGACGGGGAACTCTTTTGGATTTTGCAAAACGGCAGCCCGGGTACGGATATGGCATCATTCATCCCCCTGGTCTTGACAGAAGACGAAGCGTGGCTTGTGATATTGTATGTGAGATCATTTGGAACTGGCACCGAATCGAGTGGAAAATAGCATACGTTCCTGTCACTCGCGTACAAAAGAGGCCGGCATAAAGAAGAACCATTGAATAATTGGAATCATTTTTGGCTTTATTATGGGCTGGGGCATTTCTTCCGGTGAAGCCCATGAAGTGTGGGTGGCCCGCCCAATCCGACACGGCTAAAGAGAGTGGAGGATTTTGTATAAGTATGATGGCAAACAGCTTGCCGAGGACGCTACCAAGGCCAGTAGAGAACGGCCGGGTGATCCCCCATTTGCCCGATTACGGATGACACGAGTACCTATGCTTTCGTGACGTTACGTGAAGACGGATTACAGGTGGTCAACGTCAAGAATTCACCCATGACCGTCAACACCACTTTAACGATTAATGAAATTCATCCGGCAGGTGGCGGGTGTACCATCGCCCCGCTTTCCTAATGACGTCTATGCTGTCGATCCTGCGGAACCTTCTAACTCGGTCTCGACTAAGTTGATGGCTTCCCGCGACACAATATTTTCGGACACACACGGGCTTTGAGGCATTGGACGCGATCTCTGGAATGTGGATCGCGCAGGGAAGATGATTGAGATATGTGATTCAATCTCCCATTCCAGCATGGGGTCCATTCACCTTGTGGGTACGCAGAGCAATGATCCGGCCTCGGCCCTCATTTGATTTTTCTCTAGAGGGCCATTATGCTTTTGTGAACTTGCGGGCCAAATCTCTTGACCGGAAATCACAAGGATGTCAATAATGCGAAACGGTCCAGGCTTGGAGTGGCTATGACCATAATCTTACATGCCGGAAAAGGCGGTGAATTGTTAGGTATTACCCGTCGCACCAATATAGTGGACGGAAAAGAAGTAACGGATCCGCATGGGCTTGCAGTTGTTCATCCCTAATTTGTTCCGTGCATGAGCATGGCCTCCTCCCGGGGCTATACTCTGGACCACATCTAGGAAGGAGGACTTGGCGTATGACGGTTATGCCTCTAGTCGTTCTTGCAACCTGGTTAGCGTTCACCTCAGTGGAAACTCCCTCTCCCTCAGCGACCTTAGCTTTGCCTTCAGAACCCGACGAAAGTACTCGTATCGATGAAATCTACGACCAGGAATCTCGCCTGCTCCTGTCCCTGTATTCCTTGAAAGGGAATGGGAAAGCTGATTACGTCACGGGACGGACCGTCGAACAACATGTGCGAAGCACCTATGGAAATCCGGTGTACTACACGTTAGAGTTCCCCATTTTTTATTGGTGGAACCATACGATGTGGAATGACCCGTTTGTCGATGGCGTCAACGGCAACGAACAGGTCTATCTGGAAGAAACCGATTTTGATGTGACCCGATACAAACCTTGTGTATTTAACGGACAACCCTGCTAGAAAAGCAGGCTTCACCAACAGGGTCTCTTCCCTCAATTACCCATCTGGTCGCTGGCAGATCAAGGAAGGGCTACGCCTCCCCCAAATCCCTCATTTCCAATGAATCATTTGTACGATAGTCAACTGTATTAGATTATGAAAATGGGAACACGGGAACGCACATGATGCTGTTTTCCGGAATGGCTGATGACCGGATACGGTAAGTGAGGTAGTCAATTCGTGCCTTCGCAAAACGAAGGATAAATGTGAAGGACTGATTTGTAGGAGGGCAGGCTTTATGATTTCTTTGGGAGAAACAAGGTAGATTGACTTATGAATGAAAGAAAACCGGGTATAGACCGTCGACATTTATTGAAGGGGAGCCTGGCTCTTGGGCTAGCAAGTCTACTCACCCCTAGAGGCCTCTGGGCCAACGATTCCCCGACGGTCACTCTTCCTTTCGAACGGGGTCGCCGTCCACTGGTGGCTTTTCCACAGAAGCGGCCCCTCATGGTGATGACCACAAGGCCTCCTCAATTGGAAACCCCCTTTCATATTTTTAATGAAGACATCTTCACGCCCAATGATGCATTTTTTGTTCGCTGGCATCTCGCCAATATCCCTCGGGAAATTGACGTGAACACCTTCCGGCTGACTATTCGCGGTCGAGTCAATCAATCCCTATCATTGAGTCTTCATGATTTACACACTCAATTTGAACAAGTCGAAATTGCGGCTGTCTGCCAATGCGGAGGAAATAGTCGCGGGTTTTTCCAACCCCGGGTGCCCGGCGGACAATGGGGCCATGGAGCAATGGGAAATGCCAACTGGAAAGGAATCAGACTCCGTGATCTCCTTCATCGGGCAGGCATATCAGGGGATGCGGTGCAGGTGAGGTTCGATGGCCTGGACCAACCCGTCGCACAAGGTACGGCTGATTTTCGAAAATCTCTCACCCTTGACGATGCGCTCCAGGAAGAGGTGTTGGTCGCTCACTCCATGAACGGGGAGGCACTCCCCCTGTTGAACGGCTTTCCTCTTCGCCTCGTGGCGCCTGGCTGGTATGCCACCTATTGGGTGAAGATGCTGAATGATATTGAAGTGCTCAACCAAGCCGATCAAAATTTTTGGACGACACAGGCCTATCGCTTGCCGGCAAATGCTTGTCATTGCGTAAAACCCGGAGAAGCCCTAACCGATACCGTGCCAATCGGGAAAATGCCCGTTCGTTCCTTTATTACTAATATGGAAGATGGTCAAGCCATACCGGGAGGGAAGCCTTGCACCATTAGAGGCATTGCCTTTGACCAGGGGTATGGCATTGATCGCGTGTTGCTCTCCGTGGATGGAGGCCAAGAATGGCAATCCGCTCGATTAGGAAAAGACTTTGGAGATTTCAGCTTTCGTCCGTGGGAAGCCCAATTTATTCCGAAGCCTGGGCATGCGTATGCACTGCAATCACTGGCCATCAATCGGATTGGAGAATCACAGCGGTTCAGTGCCCGATGGAATCCAAATGGATATCTTCGCAATGTGGTCGAAAGTGTGAATATTCATGCATCCTGAGGCCAACTCATGATCCGTGTTTGGATGTTCTTGTTGTTGTTGGTTGGGGCCACGGGGTTTGCCTGGGGACTTCCGTCCGATGGCGATGACAGAGAACCGGTATCCATTCTCACTCTTCCTGCTGATCCAATTTCCTATCAACCTGGTCCAGGGAGTGACCTCGCAAGCCGTTACTGCTTAATGTGTCACTCGGCAGAATATGTGTATACGCAACCACCTCATCCCCGTGAACATTGGATGGAAATCGTCAACAAAATGAAAACAACCTTTGGCTGTCCAATTTCAAATGAGGACATGGCTCTATTGGTCGACTATTTGGTGACGCAAAATTCGCTCCAGCCTTCACCCTCTGCGCAGCCTGTCCAACGGGACGACCGGAAGGAAACACCCGGTCAATTCCTCACTCAATCTGGCGATTCCCAAAAAGGGAAAGCCCTCTATGAACGACACTGCGTGACGTGTCATGGACCTGGCGGGAAAGGGGATGGTCCCATTGGACAGGCTCTGATTCCCCCAGCGGCCAACCTCACGTTACTCGGCAAACAATCAGATCAAACCATTCTTGATACGCTTCGCAACGGCCGACCGGGCACAGCCATGCCTGCCTGGAAGAACGATCTGAATGCATTAGAGTTGAATCATCTTCTTTCATTTCTTCGAACGTTCACTCCATAACCCCAATGAATCCTGAGAGCTTGGCTATTAGGCCATTCCATCAGCGGGGGAATCTCTTTCTTGGGTTTCCCCAATGACACAAATACTTCCCATTCAATGCTCCATGAAGCCTGAGAATAAACCTCGTGGAATTTTTGATTGTTGCGGTCACAAAAGTTCCCGCCTCCCCCACGAATATCTGCTCGCCCCCTTTAACCAATCTTGAGATCATTCCCATGCGCCATGTCAAAATTGTAGCCACAATTGGCCCTGCGACTTCTTCCCAAGAATGTTTGAAACAACTGCTCCATGCCGGAGTCAATGTCGCCAGGTTTAACATGTCCCATGGAACCGCTGATTGGCACAAGACAACAATTCAACGCCTTCGAGGCCTTGCTCTTGAGGAAAAGATGCCACTTGCCATCCTTGTAGACTTGGCAGGTCCGAAGATCCGTCTGGGGGACCTCCCAAACGAAGGAACCGTTTTGCAGAAAGGGCAGGATATCATTCTGATTACGAAGTCAGATCAAAAATCAAGGCACAACGAATCGGGGGATACCCTGCCGGTTAATCTTTCCCATTTCCCGAATCGAATGAAACCAGGTCAAATCGTTTTAATTGATGACGGAAATATGTCCCTCACCGTGGAAAAACAAGAAACCGACCGACTGATCTGCAGAGTCCTGGTCGGAGGCAAGGTCACCTCACACAAAGGTGTCAATTTCCCTGGCCTCCGGCTCGACATTCCGGGATTTACGAAGAAAGACGCCGATGATCTTCAGGTGGCCATCGAAGTTCAAGCCGATTATGTCGCCCTCTCTTTTGTTCGAAGTCCGCAGGATATTCATACACTCCAAACGGCTTTGACTGATCGATCATCGCTGATTCCTGTCATTGCCAAAATCGAAAGACCTGAAGCCCTGACATGTCTTGATGAAATCCTTGATGCGGCAGATGGAGTGATGGTCGCTAGAGGCGATCTGGCGTTGGAGATAAGCCCGGAAGAAGTCCCCCTCCTACAAAAGCAGATCATCGCCCAGGCCAATCGTATGGGAAAACCTGTGATCACAGCTACACAAATGCTGGAATCGATGACTCGAAATTCTTCCCCCACTCGCGCCGAAGCGTCGGATGTGGCAAACGCCGTACTGGACGGGACTGATGCGGTCATGTTGTCGGCCGAAACATCCACGGGAAATTTTCCTCTCGAATCGGTCCAGGTCATGGATCGGATTATCCGACAAACAGAAAAGGAAATGTTCCGCCGAATCCAGAAATCCGATTCGTCTAAGGAATCCGTGCGTTCGACTCCGGAAGCGGTTTGTGAAGCTGCCGTCTCTCTTGCAACATCTGTTGGCGCCCAAGCCATCGTGGTCTTCACCGATTCCGGCCATACAGCCATGTTATTGGCCCGCCATCGACCGACGGTCAAGATTATTGCACTGACTCCCTCTACAACCGTCACCCGTCAATTAATTTTAGTATGGGGCATTGTCTCATGTGTCTTTCCGCAAATTGATGCCACCGATGAACGAATCAATGCGGCCCAGGATCATCTCAAAACCCTCGACCTGCTTCATGAAGGCCGTCTCATTGTCATCGTCACCGGGGAACGCCTGGGACATTCCCTTGGAACCAATATCATCAAAGCCCATGTGGTTGTGTAAATTCCTGCAGAGAGAACGTTAGGAGCATGTCCCTCAACATCATCATTGTCGGTGGAGTGGCCGGCGGGGCCAGCGCGGCCGCTAAGGCGCGTCGAACCAACGAAACGGCAAACATTGAGATGTTTGAAAAAGGGCCCTATGTATCCTTCGCCAACTGTGGCCTCCCGTACTATGTCGGAGAGACTATTCAGGATCGTGATGACCTTCTGCTTCAAACCCCGGAGCGGTTTTGGAAACGATTCATGGTCAAGGTCCACGTGTTACACGAAGTCCTTCACATAGACCGAACGGCGAAATGCGTACAGGTGAAAAACTTGATGACTCAAGAAATCACTTCTCACCCCTATGACACACTCATTCTGGCACCCGGTGCCGGGGCAATCATGCCCGACATACCTGGCATTCACGCCAGGAATATCTTTACCGTCAAAACCGTTCCTGACTCTGATGCCATCAAAACCTTTCTCGCCAGCCACCCTTCTCAGGAGGCCTTGGTTATTGGAGGTGGGTTTATTGGACTGGAAACGGCCGAAGCCCTGATGGGTCTTGGATTGACCGTGACGATCATAGAAAAAGCTCCTCAAATTCTGCCTCCTTTTGATCAGGACATGGCCACTCTGGTGGCGCATCACCTGCAAGAAAAGGGAGTGAAGATTATTGCGGGTGACGGTATCAACGGATTTCAGCAGGACGGGGACCTTGCCAAAGAAGCTGAATTGGAAAGTGGAACACGGCTGCCGATGGACCTCGCCATTCTTTCGATCGGCGTCAGACCGGAACTCAAGCTTGCCAGAGAGGCGGGGCTTAAAATTGGGGCAGCCGGAGGCATTGCCGTGAATACACGACAGCAAACCTCTGACCCCGATATCTATGCAGCGGGTGATGCGGTCGAAACCCTCCATCTGGTGACTGGCCAACACGCAAGAATCCCTTTAGCCGGGCCGGCCAATAAGCAGGGAAGAGTCGCCGGAGCCAATGCTGCGGGCGGAGACTTACAGTTTCATGGTGCACTGGGAACGGCAATCGTAGAGAGCATGGGTATCACGGCTGCCAAAACGGGATTAAGCGCACACGAAGCTGAGGCCTATGGGTTACATTACTTTGTCTCCCTCACCCACCCCTTGGATCACGCAGAGTATTATCCTGGAGCAGAAGCGCTGCACATGAAATTAGTCGTCGAGCAACAGACGGGGAAATTGTTAGGTGCTCAAATTGTGGGTGATCAGGGCGTCGATAAACGCATTGATGTGTTGGCCACTGCCATACATGCCAAATTGAACGTCCAGGATTTGGAGCAATTGGATTTGGCCTATGCCCCTCAATTTAATTCGGCCAAAGGACCAGTCATTATGGCAGGGTTCGTCGCCGCCAATACGCTACGCGGTGAGGTCAACACGCTCACGGGGAAAGAATTACAACAGAAATTGCTGACGAACCCTGCTCTCCAGTTATTAGATGTCCGGACCACGGACGAATATCAAGAAGCTCACATTCCTCATGCCCGCCTCATTCCGATTGATGAGCTGAGAGACCATCTTCAGCAACTGGACCCCTCCCAGGAAACCGTCGTCTATTGTCGTGTCGGATTACGCGGATATCTCGCGGCACGCATTCTCCTCCAGCATGGCTTCACCCATGTCTTCAACCTCACCGGTGGCTATTTAAGCTTCCCTCAATAAAATTCGATTCCCCTCAATCCAAGTAAACCAGTAAATCTTTGAAAGCTGGAGCGGTTAACGCGTTAACTCCATCCGTTAAGTCAGGCTTAACGTCCCACCATATTTTTCGTTGATACGCATTGCACATTTCACCATAAACAACTGATTTTATTCATATTTTTGTCACTTGCTGCATTTGGCATTTGGTTTGCTATTGTTATTGGCATGAAGAAGAGAAATAGAAAGGTGTCTTAACAATTTTTACGGAAGGAGGGTGCTCATGGAGCAAACAGCCAGTCAATCTCGAACAGCGGCCATGTTCAGCGGTCAAACATCATTGGGCCGGATCTTGATAGTCGATGACAAACCGGATGTTCGCAAAGTTGTGAAGTTGTCATTGGAGAAAGCCGGCTACGACGTGATTGAGTCCGAAGACGGTCAACAGGCAGTGCAAGAAATCAAAAGTGGAGAAAACCCTCTGTTACTGGACGTGATCCTCACCGACATCCGAATGCCCAAGCTGAATGGACTGGAGGCTATTCAGTTTTTTCAAAATGAATTCCCGCATGTATCCTTGATTGTGCTGACCGGATTCCCGGATTTAACCATGGCCACATCCTTGCTGAAGAATGGGATTATTGACTATTTGGTCAAACCGGTTGAAAAAGAGAAACTTCTGACTGCGGTTGCGAAGGCCATGGAACAACGGAAGATCAGCCATCTATAAGAAAAAGAAGAGGGGGCCTACCTCACTCTTTTTGACGCAAAAGTCTTTTCGATATGGGAAAAACTATGAGAACATCTTTTGGCCTTACATTTTGGTGTTGATTGTGCTCTATTTATCAGGAAAGTGCTGAGCATGGGTTTTTTGAGTCAAAATACCCCAAATAAGGTGTGCTTGGGATGAGGATTTTTTCCCCATAGAATGTTCAAAAAAAATTCTAAATCACAAAACCCCAAAACATGATGAGAATTTCTTGTCTTTCTTAACCAATTATTTATGGAGGGTTTTCCAATGACTCACAGAAGGAATGTCCATTTACGTACTCAAGGCCATGCTCTCGTACTCACGGTTGGCATCCTTCTTTGTCTCTATTTTTCCGGTCCCCTGTTTGCCGCTGACGGAACAGATGCGGAATCCCTGATCAGCACCACCTGTTCGACC
>JBATLR010000009.1:0-1794 GCA_049289415.1 Nitrospirales bacterium | reverse complement strand
ACTTCCTTCATCAAGCAAGCCTCTTCCATCTGCCTGTCCTGTTGAAGCTGTTGACCAATTGACATATTTCACAAATTGAGTAAGGATTCGGCTGGCCAATTCTAGCTTTCTAATATGGATCTGGCCTACTGATTGACGAAATGAATTGGGAATTCATCTTCGGATTTACCAGAAAAAATACGCTGGCGGGTGAACGCATTGAATGTGTGTTTCCAATTCTCGTGTCCACGTGATTTTCTGTGGTGCCGGGGTTCGTCCCGGCGGCCGAGGCCCTTTTCTTTCGGGAAAAGGACCCAAAACCATTTCCACCCAGGTCGGCCAGATTGAATCGTCCTGACGAAGGCAATGGAAGGGCGGACCAACTCGCCGGGCTCAAACAAGGTCCGCCCCTGATTTGAGCGTCAGCCCGGTTGGCCGATCTGCAGGTGGGGGGGGCAGTCGGTAGGGCAGCGGCAGTCTGTCCAGAAGACCGTGGACTGGAATGTGATAGTACAGATGAGTGAAGCCGAAAGAGGATTGCGTGATTGCAAGACCCGACCCCCAGACCATGGCCTTACCCCCAATCACAGTCCTCAACCATTGGCCAGCGAGTGATCGCCGTCCCTAGACGGGCTTTGAGGCAATTTAAGGAAATGGTGTTGTGCCGATCCGCCTAAGATGCGGTCATAAACCGCCCCATGAACAGCAACTGACTGACATTGAGGAGATTTCCGCGTATTGTGCAGGAGAATCGATGCCGTTATATGTGGACAGAAAACCAGAACCCTCCGTCGTGTGCGAATCACCCTGATTTTTGCTAGCCGGATAAATAGAAATGATCCCACTCTCAGACTACCTAACAACTAAAGATACAATTGATCCTAAGACTGGTGAGCGGCAACGCATTTACTATTACAAAGGAAAACACTTACCAACGCATTTAATTAAAGGGCAATTATCAAAGCAATACATTGGCTATCAGTTAATTATGCGAGACCTTGAAGACGCAGAGAGGTGGTTAACGCATGCATATGATCTCTTCCCTAAAAAGAAATCAGATCATGTGAAGCCGAACCAAGATCGCTATAGGGATGACCGTATAGGCGATGAAAAAAATCACTCTATAGTTAAAAGCTTATTTTTTTCAAGTTTAATATTTTATGGAAAATGCTTTACTCAAGCAAAAGGCAGAGGCGTTAAGCTAGAAAAATCTATTGTGCCTACTGAGTACCATGCCAAGCATGATTGCATCATGGAGTATAGGCATACACTTGCTGCTCATTCAGGGGAAGGCCAATGGGACACAGGCAAATTACGCTTACTGCTTCCTCCCAAGAAAGGAAGCAAAATAGGTCCCCGTATTAATTCAGAACTACATCGCCTTGATTTCGAGGATGATCGAATGGATGAATGCCAGTTTCTAGATTTAATTAAGATTGTTCATGCAAAAGTAGCCGCAAAAAAAGAGATAATCGGTAAAAAGATTTTTAATGAAATAATTTTTCCTAAAGGTGAAGATTATTGGTACAAATCAAGCCCAAAAAGCTAATAAGCACACCAGGGCGCTCCTTGGACTGCTCCTTAAGTTGGGCCCCTTATAAAAACGTTCTCCACTGCGATGCACAGCAAAAAGCGCTTCATAGGATTAACGGTCAAGCTTATTGTTGAGAGTTTACGTTAAGGTATGAAGGGCCTATCTTTGGGTGTTTTTTTCTGGGTTTGTCCATCCGCACGAGGTTTCTTTGGCTTGGCTCATGGGCCTGGTCATGCCTTGCAATACGATACACCTCAAGTCTAGACCTCCTCGTGCAATAG
>JBATLR010000008.1:0-4276 GCA_049289415.1 Nitrospirales bacterium | reverse complement strand
GGCGCTGCCTGTGATGCATCCAATCTTCGTCTCCACATTCCCTCGCAATTGCTGATGCATTCAGGTTCTCACATGGCTTCTATGGCCCCATACCTCATTGACCACGACTCATTCTCGCATTAAAAGGGGATACCTTCAGAATTGCAAGTGCCTCAGGACCACACAAAGCCAGACGAACAAGGGCACTCAAGTTCTGCACGAAGGGCAGGCCGCTGACAGACAAATTAAATTTCCCCATCAGGACTCGCTTCCGTTCAACCCTTCTCAGAAGACGCTCCAAAAAGAAGAACAGTTGTTGGCTTTCAAGTGAAAAGTTGAAAAGGGACGAGAACGAATTGCAGGAAAAGATCAGTCAAGATTGATGGGTCTCAAATAGGGCCACATCCAACTCATAGGTACGATGACAGGATCCACATCTGAATTCTACCGCAGACTGTTCGATATGGACCAAGCTGACCCGGACATCGTGAGGATGATTCTGAACACATCCTTGCAGCAGAAATAGTTCATGACTCGCGATTTCGAGGCTCGCCCCTGTGGACACGGGGGCCTGCGGAAGCGTTAAACGATGGCGCATCCGACAATTCGTACAGAGCACACCGACAATTTGCGGGGGAGAAACAAGCTTAACATTCAGACAGAGCGGGTGCACTGAGAAACATTGCTGAAGAAACGCTCCGCTTTTATGCACACTCATACGGTTAATCCCATCAATTACCTTGTGTAAAAATTCCCATCACCACCGTGAGGATTTCTTGCTGACTTCTGTGAAATGAACCATGCCTAGCCGGAAAGTTCGCGTTGAAACGGATCGGGGGGTTTGGGAATTTGGCAGAGCTCCCGCTCCCAATGGCGCAGGATCCCCTCTTTGTCAAAGGTCAAAACATACATAAAACAAAAGACTTTTTCACGTGGACCCCCTTGAGCCCCACCCATCAGGCTTCCAGCCTGCTTACCCAGGGCTTTGACTCCGGACGGATCCAATTCACTTTCGGACATGGCAAACCTGTATGTCCAAGTGGTCTTGTCCGAAAGCAATGGATCTTTTACTATATGAGGCTTTCCCAGCTTCCCTTTGATATCCGATTGCGTTAACACCCCCACGCCATCGTCGAAATAGCTATCACGCCAGTGAGAACAGGCTGAGAGTGCGAGACAGAGCATAAGGACTACCCATCGAATAAATTGGCTCACAACAAGACGATGAGGCATCGCACCACCGGATGATTCAGTCATCCCCCTTGCCTTGTGAACCCACAAAACAGGCCTTCACTAATGCAAACACTTGTGCGACTAAGCCCGTCGCGATCATCCCTAAAGCAGTCGGAAGCATGGGAGAGCCAGGATGTTCTAATCCATGAATACCCAGCATAAATCCTACCGCGACACACAGAATCCCAATGACTCTGGCAATCATGACGGAACGACATTTCCCGGTCGATGTTGAAACAGGAGAGGGCTTCTCCGAGGAAGACGGAATATTGAGAGGTTCTCTTGCCATCCTTATTCCATCAGGATTTGGTCAGTTTTCTGTAACGAATTTGATGGGGACGTTCTGCAGCCTTCCCCAATCGCTTTTTCCGATTAGCTTCATATTCACTGTAATTGCCTTCATACCAACTCACCTGGCTGTTCCCTTCAAAGGCTAATATATGGGTGGCCACACGATCCAGAAACCATCGGTCATGACTGCTGATCACCGCACATCCTCCGAAATGATTCAAGCCCTCCTCTAAAGCCCGCAGAGTGTTGACATCCAGATCGTTCGTCGGCTCATCCAGCAATAACAGGTTCGCTCCCTCTTTCAGCGTGCGGGCTAAATGCACTCGGTTGCGTTCTCCACCTGATAAATCCTTCACCATTTTTTGTTGATCAGATCCTGAAAAATTAAACCGGGACACATACCCCCGCGAATTCACTTCCATCTTTCCTAATGTAACAGTTTCTTTTCCATCAGAAATACATTCCCAGACGTTTAAATTACCATCAATCTCGCGATTCTGATCTACATAGCCCAGTTTAACGGTTTCACCCAAAGTCAGAGTGCCGGTATCCGGCTTAACCAACCCGGCAATAATTTTAAACAGGGTGGACTTTCCCGCCCCATTTGGCCCAACCACACCAACGATGCCGCCTTTGGGCAAAGAAAACGAGAGATTATCAAACAGCAGGGAGTCCCCATAGCCCTTCGAGAGATTGGTGGCTTCCACTACGACATCGCCAAGCCGGGGGCCAGAAGGAATATAAATCTCCAAATCGTCTGTTTCCTGACTCTGCTCTTCACTCACTAATTGTTCATATTTCGTTACACGGGCTTTCCCCTTAGCCTGGCGGCCTTTGGGAGACATGCGAATCCATTCCAGTTCCCGTTCCAGAGTTTTCTGTCGTTTCGACTCGGACTTTTCTTCCTGCGCCAGCCTCGCCTGTTTCTGCTCCAACCAGGAAGAATAGTTGCCCTGGAAGGGAATCCCTTGCCCACGGTCCAACTCCAGGATCCACCCAGCCACATTGTCTAAAAAATACCGGTCATGGGTCACCGCAATCACGGTGCCCTTATATTCCTGAAGGTGCTGCTCCAACCACCCCACCGTCTCCGCATCTAAATGGTTTGTGGGCTCGTCGAGCAACAAGATATCCGGCTCTTGGATCAGCAACCGGCACAAAGCCACCCTCCGACGTTCGCCCCCGGATAAGTGGTCAACTTTGGTATCCGGTGGTGGACAGCGAAGGGCATCCATGGCGATCTCCAACTGATGCTCCAATTCCCACCCGTTGACCGCTTCGATTTGCTCTTGCAGTCTGCCCTGCCGTTCGAGCAACTTTTCCATCTCCTCAGGACTCACATCTCCCGAAAAGGCCTGACTGATCTCTTCGTAATCTCGGAGCAATTTGGCAACCTCGGCCCGCCCTTCTTCAACGACTTCTTTCACCGTTTTCCCAGGCTCCAAATACGGCTCCTGTTCAAACAGCCCTATGGAATACCCCTTCGAGAAGGTAATTTTCCCGATATAGTTGGTATCCATGCCGGCAATAATTCTGAGAAGGGTACTCTTTCCCGATCCATTCAATCCCAAAACCCCGATTTTTGCCCCGTAAAAAAATGACAGGTAGATATCTTTCAAGACCTGCTTTTTCGGGGGATGGATGCGGCCCACACCCACCAAAGAAAATATAATTTGTCGATCATTCGTACTCATGCGGTTCGCTCCAATCAGTTTTCATACGATCTAGGATTTGTCAGGGTTCCAAGAAGACACATGCAGACGCCAACCTTACCAAAGGAATACGAAGATTCACAATGCAGGGCGGCAAATGGGCCCCTTTCCTTCAATATGTGACTGGGATATGCTGCCCATAAAGAAAAGGACCCATCGTGTAAACACGCCATTGAATTATAGGCGAGACAGAGTATGATAGAAAAAAGCCCACACGTCGTAGGTCCTTCAGATCGTGAAACACGCTCAAGTATCTCGCTCAACATCTTGTCCATCTAAATTCAGATCTACCACCTTGCCCAACAACATCAAATTCTGTGCTCAATGTGGAAGCGTAATTGAAGAAAAAATCCCTTCGGGTGAAACCCTCCTCAGAGCCGTATGTCCATCCTGCCATACCATTCACTATGAAAACCCCAAAATCGTGGCGGGCAGCATTCCCGAATGGGAAGACAAAATTCTCTTATGCCGACGGGCCATCGAGCCTCGCTTAGGGCTCTGGACCTTCCCGGCTGGATTTATGGAATTAGGCGAGAGCACCGAAGAGGCGGCAGCCCGGGAAACCCTGGAAGAAGCGCACGCGGAAATCACTATTCATAGCTTATTTGGTATATTTAGCCTTCCACATGTCTCTCAGGTCTATGTGGTCTACCGGGCCCATCTACAAAACCTGAACTTCAAACCCGGCCCGGAAAGCCTGGATGTCCAACTGATTTCTCTAGCCGACATCCCCTGGAAGGATCTGGCCTTCCCTGTCATCCATGAATCGTTAACTCGATACGTCAAGGATATTCAAACCTCCACCTCTCAAACCCATTCTTCCGTCGTCCCCATCCAAAAGCCTCCGTCCTTTTATTCATCCTAACCGTCGACCGACGATCAAGTGCTCAAATGAATAGTGGAAATAGAGATTGATGGGAATTATGTTGCCTTGGCTGAACGCCAGAGAAGTCGCACTAATTTTCTGTCATGGCCGCTTTCGCACCGGCATTTCCAATAATCAATTGGACAATATAGCGTGCCAAAGGGTTAGCATGAAGGCAAATCTCCTGTTCCAGGCC
>JBATLR010000007.1:0-3946 GCA_049289415.1 Nitrospirales bacterium | reverse complement strand
ATGAAGGACACCGTCCGACCCGCTTCCAACGCCACATCCACCGGTTGCCCTGGAGGATTGCCGGCGGTCACGATATTCACCGTGTGCGGCACGGTATCCATGATATGCACCATTAATTCACGGAAGCTGCCGGCCACATCATGACCCACACGCTCTACCGCGTGGATGTCGGCGACCGGGCCCGTTCGAATCCGTTTGCCGGTCTTCGGATCGTGCCACGTGGAGCCGAAGGGTTCGGCAATCATGGTTCCGACTGCCCCGTGTGGCCACGTCGTGCCACCAAAGGCATGGTCATGCCAGAACACACTGCCGACATCCGCATCCACCCAGAACCGCTGCCGCACATATTCCACCGTCACAATGTCCTTGACCGGATGCGCATTCTTCAAGGGCTGGGCAAAGGTCAACGTATTGCCACTAATTTTGACAATCCGTCGCACCTCCTGGCCTTTGACATTATCCGCACCAACCAGAATCGGAATGCCTACGTGATATTGCTTGGCATTCGAAACCTCCAAGGTTTTGTCACCTTTCTTGGCGGCCTTCGTCACCTTCGCATTCATCGGCACCGGCAACCCTTTATCACCTTTTTTCTCAAATTGGGTAAACGGGCGCATGGACTGTTCATACGAAAATCCCGAAATCACCCCATCGGATGCTTGATTATCGAACTGGAAGAAATGGAAATGCGTGTTGATCTTGGACGACTGGAAATTCGTGATATCGTCATCCAACCATTCACTGGTCAGCGTCCAATCGATGCAATCATAGACATTCGCCCGAACCACCAACGGGAATTTTTTGTCGTTGTTGGCTCGCACTTCTTCCTCTTCCTCATGCACAACATAGAGAAGCCCATTGGGGTCGACAATCGCCGGCTCTTTTCCTTCGGCAGCCGACAATTCTATCGGCAACTTAATAAAATGCACCTTGTAATCTTGTGATCCGGCTCGATCCGGACACAGACTCCAAGAGCCATTTTCGCCGGCCTTGGCCGGTTCGACCGACCGTGTCCCATCAGGATTCAATCGGATCATTTCCAACCATGGGGCGGGATTATGATCGTTGGAGAACGGCACACGTTTTCCGAAATGTGGCGTGAGCCACGGCCATGCCACTTTTCCGGTTGACGGTTCAAACCAAATGGCCCGCCGTTCCCCGGCTTTATATCCCTGCCACTCCGGCCGATATTTTGGATTTTCCCCAAGGGTCGGCTCTTTCTCGCTCATGGCCTTCGAACCATCCCAGACCCAATCCATGACGGTCGCATCATAGGCCTTCATTTGACCGGCTTCATCATCTTTATGTCCGGGCTTGCCTTGATTGCTGAGCTGCATTTCCACCCAGTCTTTGATATTGACGACGGCCGGCTCGGCTTTCCAATCACTTTTGCCTTTACCCACAATTTTGAATTGCTTGCCAAACCAATTGACGGTCTTACCCACCAGTTGATCAGACGTCACGGGTTTGTGAATGCGGCCTAACCGATCCGGCAATTCCCGCAAAGGAGCCATGACGTCATTTTGCACACCTGGCTCTTGCAGGCTGTTATAGACCCGCCAGTAGCCCCACATTCCGGCTACATAGTGATGCGCCACATGGCAGTGAAAGAGAAAATCACCCGCCAGCCATTGGCAAAGCCCTGAGCCGCATTCCGTCTCCAGATCTAGCGCCTCAGACGGCCCAATCACTTCCACGTCGACCCGGTCCGACTTCGTCCGAATCACCGGATATTTCACAGGCCCGTTTTGCCCCGTATTCCAGACCGGCATCTGCGTCGCACGTGGGCTTCGTTGCCACCGAATCGACCCGCCGTGAGGATGATGCGAATGGAAGACTTCCGATCCGCCATGCACAATACGGAATTTAGCCGGATCACCCAAATAACTTCGGGGAATAGTCGGGGCCGCATCACCAAAGGTATAGGAACTATAGGCCATCGACTCATCTTCAAATCCAAAGTATTCATGTTGCACGTGCATATTATTGATGCCAAACGGCTCACTACGATAATTCAGAGCCCGAGCACCCGGACGGTAGGCATCGGTGAGCGGATCCCGCTGAGGCAGGAAGTCTCCATGCTTGTTCACAGGACGAAACGCTTCATCACCGACTTCATGATAAATCAGGACAAATTCTCGAAAGTCTGGACCGTCCCCATTATCAATCATCACCTGCCAGCCACTCGTGGCTTCCGTGGCCGGTCCCGTGCCTAAGGGCTCGTAGTAATTCGACCCGCGGGGCTCTACGACAAAGACGCCGAAAAGTCCCATGACCGTCAGCTCCCGGTCATTGCTAAAGGTATGAAATTGCTTTCCACCTTCCTGCGTGTCGGGATGGATGTACCATTCCATTTCAATGGATTTGCCTTCCTCCGCCACCGTGGCAGGATTGGTGGTGAGCGCAGGCTGACCGGTCTGGCTCATCACCATATCAGACCCATTGATATGTAAACTGACTTCTTCGCCGAATTCCAATTGGTTACGCAAAGTAACCTTGACGCAATCCCCTTGATTGCCGCGAATCACCAACGGTTGTATCCACTGATCCTGAATGCCATTTTTTACAGCCCCCGGATCAGAATGACCTTCTTTTTCACGAGCCTCGGCATTTTTGGCTTCCTCCTCACGGATCTTGTCAATATTTTCGGTCAAGGCATACATGTACCCGGGATAATAATCCAGCCATTGATTCAGGCTGATTTCCACATTAATGGCTGACACATCATAATTTCGAACAGGCGCGGTCTTGGGACATAACCCACCTTTCATGGACACCGGCTCCACACCGGTCGTACTTGCCAAAAGGCCATTCGCCGGCCCCGCTCCATATTGGTGAATCATCGACATGGAATCAAATGCGCCCGTGTCGGCACCCTTATGCTCCATGTCCTTCTGCATTTGCTCCATCATGCGGTGATGCTGCTGCTCAACCAGGGCCGCTCGTTCCGCTCGCCCTTCCATCGCATCTTCCACAATCGTCTGGCCCTTGAGCTGTTCGGCCCAACCAGGAGACTGCGCTGGCATCCCCGTCTGGTGGGCGTGGGGAGGGGATGCATTCTCAGCACCGACGGAAGATGGGGTAGACCAGAAGGTCGCCCCTCCCATCAGCGCCAAAAATACAGACGCAGTTAAAAATCTACTCTTGCCGTGATACATACTCCGGCCTCCTTACTTATGGGGTGAATAAAAATCCAGTTTTTTACCAGACAACTGTTTTCAACATTTGCAGTATCTCGAAAAACAACCCGACCTCCTACGTCAATTATTTGGGTACCGTTTAAGTGCCGACGCCAGGAACCCTCTTTAGAAGGTCGGGCATTCCGGAGGCCGGTCCATCACACCCAACCCAGCGCCGGCATCTCATTGACCCCGCAACATCGATGCCAACAAGCACTCATCCATGCTACAAACCGCAAAAGCCCTTACTGGGGGGGTGTTCAGGACACAGTCAGGAATGAACGGAAGAATGCACAACGTGGCAGGATGTCCAACATCTTGGACAAACATTTCCGTACCCTTGTAATTTCAACTAAAAATCAAGCAGTTGTGCGTCCAAAAAAATGGACAATTGAAAGCTTAGAATGGGGATTTTTGGGTCAATAAATTGGGCAGATTAGGAAATATGATAATCCGGCAATTTGTGGTAGCGGCTGGAGCAACAGGGACGCAAGGCATGAGCTGCCAGGAATGATCTGAACTATCGACACTTTCTCGATACTTCTTTGGCTTTCATCTCCACGACAATCCTTCCTTCCCTATCCTCCAAGATGCATGGGTGAATCATTGAGGGTGTCACTCAAATTTTCCTGAATGGACTTCAATCCTTATGCACTGCAAAAGGAGGACGTGTCCATCGAAAAAGAAATACGCTGAATATCTCAATCCAACCCTGGCTCTTTTTGATGAACTCCGACATGTCCTCTTTCTCAAAAGAGTCGGGGGAG
>JBATLR010000006.1:0-5757 GCA_049289415.1 Nitrospirales bacterium | reverse complement strand
TCATGTTCGGATTTGCGGAATTGATGTTTACCTATTCCGTAATCTGGGGCAGTCGATGGTGGTTCTGGCATTTCCTCCGGTTGTTGGCGTATTTCTTCGTTCTGGGGTATGTCGGGCGAGGGTATTTGGCCACTGTCTCGGAGTTACGGACATCATTGATCCAGACCAAACAGGCTGAACAAGCCAGTCGGCAGAGTGAACAACAGCTTCGGACAGTCCTGGAAGCCCGGGAGCGTCTGGCCCAGGATCTTCATGACGGCGTCATTCAATCGACATTTGCCTTAAAGCTGAATTTGGAGCGATGCCAGCGGCTCATTCCACAGAATCCTCAGGAAGCCCTCACCGGCATCAGCGATGTCTTGATGGAACTCAAATTCGTGATTCAAGACCTGCGCAGACATATTAGCGGTCTTGAACCGGAATGCCTGAATGGACGGCAATGGGTTGAAGAGATGCGCACCCTTGTGCAGACGGTGGAAAAATCACAGAACCTGCCCTTTCACCTGCAGATCGATCAGGAGGCGGCTGATCTGCTCACGCCGGAGGAAGCCTCTCATCTGCTGTATGTGGTGAAAGAATCCATCAGCAACAGTGTGCGACATTCACGCGCCACGTCAGGTACGGTATCCCTTCAAGTGCGTGAGGGGACTGTGTGTTTGGAAGTGATGGATGATGGTCTGGGGTTTGATCTTGAAGATACCCATGAGGGAGTTCATGGATTGAAAAATATGGCCGCACGCGCGAAGCGGTTGGGTGCGCACTTTCAGGTATGGTCGAAACCTCACCGTGGGACTCGAATCCTTTTTGAGATTGCAAAGAAAGGGAGCCATGCCCAGGCGTAAGACAAACATCATCCGTCTCTTACTGGTCGATGATCACGAGGTGCTTCGCCTGGGCCTGAAAACGCTCTTTACCGAAACAGAGAGCATTCAGGTCGTTGGTGAAGCAGGGACCAGAGCCGCGGCGGTCTCAGAAGCCGACCGGCTTCATCCCGATGTCGTGCTCATGGATGTCCGTTTGCCGGACGGGAGCGGTATCGACGCCTGCCGTGAGATTCGGAATGCATCTCCCGACATCCGGGTGTTATTTTTGACGTCCTTTGCCGACGACGAGGCGGTCATGGCGACCATCATGGCAGGAGCCAAAGGCTTTCTGTTGAAAGAAATCAGCGGCGAGGAGTTAGTCCGTGCGGTAAACACGGTGGCTGCCGGTCAGTCTATTCTCGATCCTGCGATCACACAACGCGTCCTCACCAAAATGCAGCATCTCTCCATCTCTTCCGCCGATGGCAGGAAAGAATCCTTAGCTCCACAGGAATTGAAGGTGCTGACGCTGGTGGCCAAAGGTCAAACCAATAAGGAAATTGCCGTCGCACTCGACCTGAGCGATAAAACCGTTGGTCATTATCTCGAAAATATTTTCCAGAAATTACAAGTGACCCGCCGTTCTCAAGCTGCGGCAGAGTTCGTCCGCCGGTTCTCCCCCTAGGGGCTGTTGGATATTTCAAATGTTTTGCCTGTTCATCAGCATATGAATGATTGAAAATTACACTGGGAAAATTGAGGGAGTGTTCAAAAATGTTCGTCCAGCAAGGCTGCAGCCGATTGGGCGAGCGGAGCGTACGGAGGAGTACGTGAGCACGGCCAGGCGGCGAAAACGCCGCTGGCGGCAATTTTTCAACACGCCCCATTAGGGGCATTTACCCCTATTCGCATACGGGAAAAATAGTCGCCCGACTCCGGGTGTTCGCACCTACCGTCCCGCTCTCAATTTGATACACAATACCCTCAGACGATGAAGACTCCAACCCGGAGCCTGTTTTCATCCACTGTTCAATTGAAGGAGGCCGTCATGCTGAATTTCATTTCTAAGCCATTCCTGATGCTCTCGGCGTTGGTGTTTGCTTGTGTGTACGGACTTATTCTGAGTCCCGGTTTGGTTCTGGCAGAAAAGACACCAGGCCAGGACAATGTGAAAGTGTTGTATCACTTGGATAGTAACGATCCGGCTCTCGCCAAGTATGCCTTGGCATTGATCAATAAGCACATTGAGGCAGAAGGTGGACCCGACAAGATTGATCTTGTATTGGTTGTGCATGGGCCGGCCCTGAAGTTGTTTGAAAGTGACACGGTCGATCAGGAGTTGAAAGATAAATTGAAGGCGGTGATTGATAAAGGGATCAAGGCCGAAATGTGTCAGGTCTCGATGAAACTCTATGGGACACCCCTGGAAAAATTGCTGGCCGGTTTCACACCCACCGAGCATCCGGTTGCCGTGAAGCGAATTGCCGATCTTCAACGCGCAGGCTATGTGTATATCAAGCCGTAAGGAGCCAATATGCGAAATAAGTTGTATATATCGATGAGCCCCAAAAGAGCCGCATCCGGTGGAAGCCTCACAGGCTTCCACCGGGGACGACGGTTCTCAGCAATCAGAAGGACCCTTGCCGGGTTCATGATGGTCGGCATGAGTCTGCTTTTTGGAGTCTTGCCGGTACCAGCGGTTTCATCCGTCCCGGCTCCGGAATTTCAGCTCCGGGCATTTGACGGCCATACGTACAGCAAAAATTCATTACAGGGGCGGCCGACGCTTCTCGTCTTTTGGGCGCCATGGTGTCGGTATTGCCAAATGGAATTGCCGATTCTCGCGAAATTTTATCAGGAACACAAACCGGACCAACTCCAGGTGTTGACTGTGGCCTTCTCGGACAGTCTGGCCCATGTGGAGGAATATGTCACAGCCAACCCTGACACCTTTATCTTTCCCACCGCCTATGATCGGGATAATGCGGTGGCGCAGGCTTTCGGTGTCAATGTCACCCCGACATTCGTGGTGATGGATGCCCAGGGGGAAATGATCCTTGCCCACCGTGGTGCAGGGATCAATCAGAATCCTCAATATCAGAAATTCCTCAAGAGTTTACACCCATAAATATTCAACCGGGACGAATCGATTCCTCAGGGATAAAACACTCATGGTGGAGTCCGGCACACATATTTCTCAGGTGACCTTGTCGGCGGCGTTTGGAGCCGGACTTTTGTCAGTCGTTTCCCCTTGTGTGCTTCCTCTGGTGCCGTCCTACGTCTCCTATATCACGGGACTTTCCATTGACCCACTTCGGGATAACTCGGGACGGGACCGGATTCGCAAAACCATTATTTTTAATTCCTTGCTGTTCATCGGAGGGTTTTCCGTCGTCTTCATCGCGTTTGGCCTTTCGGCCGGTTGGTTTGGCCAATGGCTGATCAATTATCAGGACCATCTGCGAAAGATGGGAGGAGGGCTGATGGTCCTGTTTGGTCTGTATGTATTGGGGCTGTTCAACTTCGGTTTTCTGTCCCAAGAATGGTGGCTCCATTTTCGGAGCCGTCCGTTAGGCTATCTGGGCTCCTTTCTCATCGGGGTAACCTTCGCCGTGGGTTGGACCCCATGCGTGGGTCCGATACTCTCGTCTATCTTCTTGTCTGCCGGCACCACCGATACTGCTGTTGATGGATTGGCCCTTCTCGTGTTCTATTCAATTGGGATGGGGCTTCCACTGCTTGTCACGGCTGTATGTCTCGATCGATTGTTAACCCGCTTCCGGGGGATACGAACCTTTATGATGCCGCTCTCCGTCCTGAGTGGATTGCTACTGGTGGCATTCGGCGGTCTCCTCTACACCAATTCATTCTTTTTTCTGGCGAGCTACTTAGAACGCTCGGGTATTGGATGGTATATCGGCCAATAGTTCCTATTCGGCTGTTGCCTCTGGTCATCAATATCTCTCCTGCCAATGTGCATAACCCGTTGCTCGTTCATCATGCTATCGTTTACCCTTGGGGCAGATTGAAGGCGAGGTTCCGCTTTGCGGACCTGTGCAGTGGTGTATGTCAAAAGTTTTGAAGATCCATTTAACAAGGAGAATGACCGTATGGCGACAATTGCGCCCTTCCGAGCTGTGAGACCCAAATCTGAATTAGCCAGTCAAGTGGCGGCCCCTCCCTATGATGTGGTCTCCCTGCAAGAGGCGCGTGATTTAGCGGATGGAAATCCCTATTGTTTCCTTCGCATTGGTCGGGCCGAACTTGAGCTTGGTGATGGAGTCGACCCATATTCCGCCGAGGTCTATCAACGAGGGGCCGATAATCTCCGGAAACTCATCAAGGACGGAGTCTTGGCCCAAGAGCCACAACCACTCTTCGGTGTCTACCGACAAAAGTGGGGTCAGCATGAGCAGACCGGCATCGTAGCACTGGCATCCGTCGACGAATACGACCGGGGCATCATCAAAAAACATGAATATACCCGGCCGGTCAAGGAAGCTGACCGGGTGCGGATTATCGAAACCCATGAATCGCAATCGGGGCCGGTTTTGCTTTTTTTTCGCCAGACGGCCAAAATTGATCAGTGGTTAAAAGAGGTGACGGGTACGAAGCCGGATGTACATTTTGTCGCGCATGATAAGATCGAACACACCGTTTGGAGCGTGCGAGATCCATCCGCCATTCAAGAAGTCATGAAGAACTTTCACGATCTCCCGGCCTTATATATCGCCGATGGGCATCATCGATCGGCTGCGGCAAGTCGGGTTCGTGCGTCCCGTGGTCAGGCAGGCGCACTGTCTGCTGGAAAGCATGAAGAAGGCTTTCTGGCAGTCATCTTTCCACATGACCAACTACAAATCCTTCCCTACAATCGAGTTGTTCGGGATTTGAATGGGTTCACCCCCCAAGCATTGCTCGAAAAATTATCTCCACACTTTGAATTGCAGATGACCGCTCGACCAGGGGACCCACCTGCCGCCGGTTTCGATATGTACCTGGAAGGGCAATGGCATCGAGCGAAACCCAAAGAGGATCCGTCATTGAACAGTCAGCAGGACCCGGTGCGTGCGCTAGCCGTTTCAGAATTGACAGAGCGGGTGTTAGATCCGTTGTTAGGCATAAAAGACCAACGGTCAGATCCACGCATAGATTTTGTGGGCGGTATTCGCGGAACCCAACAACTTGCAGCGTTAGTGGACAGTGGAGACTGGGCTGTCGCCTTCTGGTTGTATCCGACCACCGTTGAGGAATTGATGGCGGTGGCCGATGCGGATCGCGTCATGCCTCCCAAAAGCACCTGGTTTGAACCCAAACTCCGTGATGGGCTTTTCGTCCATATGTTACGCGATGAATAGTTGAGTCGAATGTGACGGCAATGAACATTTGGTCGATCGGACTAGACCAGGATTTGGATATTCCATATGAAGACCGTCGATGTGTCTGAGGCTAAGGCTCGTATTTCTCAACTACTCGATTTAGTTGCCTCGGGGGAAGAAGTGGTTATTGTTCGGGCCGGGAGGCCAATGGCTAAGCTCATTCCATACCAAATTAAACAACAGTCTAGGAAACCAGGGTCCTGGAAGGGCAAAGTCAAAATCGCCAAGGATTTTGATAAACTCCACGATGGTCTCTCTCGGGTCTTCAGGGGCGAGACCGGGTGAAATTCATACCCAAGGGGAAATTTCTATCAATCGGGCATTGGGAAAGCACAAGGCCCCAGGTAAATCGGAAGAAGGCATAGAGTCGAATCGTTTTCAGCAGCTTCCAATTTCAATCAGGCATGGACTTGTTGCCGGAAACCTACCCCGTCATCATAATGACCCCTTTGATCGCATGCTCATTGCCCAAGCCCAAACTGAACAATTAACGATTATCACACATGATACTCGAATGGAGCAGTATGGAGTTTCCATTCTCTTGACGTGAGGCCATCCGTTCGTAAAGCTTAAAG
>JBATLR010000005.1:0-3620 GCA_049289415.1 Nitrospirales bacterium | reverse complement strand
CCGGTCCGACCATCGCGCCAATGGACACAGGGTCCTGCGGGTCTAACACTTGAACGGGTTCAAACGCCGGCAGGTACGCATCCACCTGCTCTTGCGTGGGAAGATCCACCACCTCATAGGCATGAGTGAGAATATAGCCATCCATGCAGACCATTACCGGGCAACTGAGTTCCTCAGCCAGGCGAAAAGCTTGAATGTGAAGATCGACGGCTTCTTGATTATCTTCCGCAAATAATTGAATCCAGCCGGCATCCCGCATGGACATGCTATCCGAATGATCGTTCCAGATATTGATCGGGGCGCCGATAGCGCGATTGGCAATCGTCATGACAATGGGAAGACCCAATCCCGCCGCGTTATAGACGGCCTCGGCCATGAACAAGAGGCCCTGGCTTGTCGTCGCAGTATAGGTTCGCGCGCCCATGGCCGAGGCCCCGATCAGCACGCTTAACGCCCCAAATTCGGATTCGACATTCAAGAATTGGCAATTGCCCACTTCTCCCGCTTTGACCTTGCGTGAAAGAGTTTCGACAATATGGGTTTGAGGAGAAATCGGATAACAGGCCATCACTTCAGGCCGACAGAGGGCCACAGCGTGAGCCACGGCTTGAGATCCTTCAATATGGTGTTTCATGGTCTTCTGTTGATTCCTCGACTGAATTAGACCTTGGCCAGATTGGCCGCAACATAGTCACACACCTCTACCGCCACCGCCGCATTCAATTCTCCAATCTTTCCAGGAAACTTCTCTGTGATGGCCTGATTCACGGAAGCTTTGCTGACTTCTCCGGTCAGGGCCGCATAACCGGCCACCATCCCGATATTGGCAAACGGTCGCCCAAGTTGTTTCAGGGCCAGATCGGATGCCGGAAGTGTATACATCTGCACTCCGGGATGTTGGGTGACAAAATCCGTGAGATGAAGGGCGTCCAGATGTCGTGTGGAATTAATGAGAACGAAGGCTGACACAGCCAATCCGGCAAAGACATCCACCTGATGCAGCAGGGTGGAATCCTGTATGAGCAAAACATCCGGATGATAGACCGGCTCCCGACTACGAATCGGTTGAGAATCGATCCGGCAGAATGCCGTGACCGGGGCACCAGTTCGTTCAGAACCAAAACTGGGAAAGGCCTGCGCTTCTTTCCCATCCCGGAACGCCGCTAACGCAAGCAGCTCCGCCGCAGTCACCACGCCCTGCCCTCCTCTGCCATGAATACGGATTTGGATCATCGGCCTCCCATCAATTCGCCTGAATGTATCCCTGTCGCTAGTACTCACTGATAATACATTTGGCAAGAGATATGCCTTATTTTGTGAGAACTTGAAATGATAGATATAACTAGCAAAACCTCAACAATCTTCAATAGGCCGAAAAGGATGAGCCGGAGGATTGGGGAAAAGAGGTACAGTCAAAATCATTCGTCATGTAGAATAATGCCCCAGTCAATTCCCTAAATGGAATTGACTCCTGAACGTAGCGAGACAGATATCCACAGGAAAAGGACCACCTGGTTATAAAAAATAAGGAGATTCAAGTTGTCATCTTTACCCTCATTCTCAAAAAGTCTCTGCCGGTTTGCGCTCGTGCTCTGGATAGTCAGCGCCGGCCTGCTGGGCTGGTTCTTTTTTCAAGGGGCGACCACCCCTTCAGCGGATGGCCGAACGGCCGTGCTTCTGGCTCCAGCCGAACGCGACTTTATCCTGACGGAAATGCGGCAACTCTTACGGGCTGTGCATGGCGTCGTAACAGGCGTGAGCGATCCTGACCAGACCCAAGGACATGCTCAGGCTGCAGCGGCGGCCCGTTCGGCCGGAATGAAGATGGCCGTAGATGACAATCCCTCGCTCATGCTTAAACTTCCTCTTCCCATGAAACAGCTCGGCATGTCCGTGCATCGGGATTTTGACGAACTGGCGGATACGATCACCGGGGGCACGACATCACAGGACGTTCTTCAACGCCTGTCGACTATCACGACCAGATGCCTGGCATGCCACGAGATGTATCAAATTAAAGAAGGGTAGAGGGTAAAAATGATCATGGAGAACAAATGGTTTTAGCCTTAACGCTTTACAAGACGTATCGGGAATCCATCTTGGGAGGTTGCCAGTCAAAAAGGGTTGGGAGAAGAACGGATCGCATTCGTGTCCCCAACTCTTGTGTCCACATGATGTTCGGTGTTGCCGGGTTTCGCCCCGGCAGGCGAGGCCCTTTTGGTTTGGCAAAAGGGCCCAAAACCATTGACGCCCCGTCTGGCCTAATTTTGGAGGGGACGGACGCCAGTCTCAGGAGGGCGGGCCAACTCGCTTCGCTCAAACAAGGCCCGCCAGCTTATGGGAGCGTCCCTCCCTTGGGCCAGCCGGCAGGCGTCGGACCATGGGAGACGACACTTTCAGGAACTCACATGAAAGAGCGAGGGACCATATATTCTGTATGACCCGATAAGCGACTCACAACCTGAAAGACCATGTCATCCTGACCCATTCGGCAAAGCTCAGGGCAAGGTCCACCGAAGGATCTGGCTGAGCCATAGCATCGTCACCCTGGGCACAGATCTTTCGCCATGCCTGCCCTGAGCGGAGTCGAAGGGGGCTCAAGATGACAACATGGTTAGGGGAAAACCAAAGCATCAGGTGTTCATCCCGTGTCTGAAAATTGGAATCAAAGTTATAACGGCATCCACGTTCCACAACATTTCAGAAGTCTACTAGAGTCCCAACAGCCAAGATGACCAACGAACCCAACCCTAGCGCGGAAACCCCTCCCCCATCGCCAAGCGAAACGGCCTGGCATACTCTTCCTGTCGCGGACGTCACTCAGCGACTGGAAGTCGATACTCAGTCTGGGCTGAACGACCGGGAAGCCAACCGCCGGTTGCAGCAGCACGGCCAGAACACCATTCCCGAACATCGCCAGCGCAGTCTCACGCGAATCTTCGTTGATCAATTCATCGACTTCATGATCCTGGTGCTCATAGGCGCTGCCATCGTCTCCGGCATACTCGGGCAGAGCCTGGATGCTCTGGCGATTATCATCATTGTAGTCCTCAACGGGCTCATCGGGTTTGTGCAGGAATATCGGGCGGACCGCGCCATGCAAGCCATCAAGAAGCTCGCCACGCCCACGACGCACGTGAGGCGTGAGCAACAAATCGTCTCGCTCTCCACGCTCGATGTGGTTCCGGGTGACATCGTCCTGCTGGAAGCCGGAGATCTCATCCCTGCCGATCTTCGCTTTATCGAAGCGGTCCAACTCAAAGTAGATGAATCCACGCTCACAGGCGAGAGTGTCCCGGTAGACAAACAGACCGACCCGCTTGAGGACTCGAAGCTTCCCCTGGGTGATCGCCGGAATATGGCTTATAAAGGCACGCTCCTGACATACGGCCGCGGCACAGGGGTCGTTATTGGCACCGGCCTGCACACCGAGTTAGGACAGATCGCCTCCCTCCTGCATAAAGACGAAGAAATCAAAACTCCCTTGCAACAACGCCTGGCGGCGTTTGGGCGACGCCTGGCGCTGGCCGTCCTGGCAATCTGCGTGGTGTTATTTGCCGTGGGGGTCTGGCGGGGTGAGCCGCCGGTGCTCATGTTCCTGACAGCGGTCAGTCTGGCCG
>JBATLR010000004.1:0-4772 GCA_049289415.1 Nitrospirales bacterium | reverse complement strand
AAAAGGGAATTCAAAAGCGGTGTCTCGACTGGCTGAGCGTAGGAAGGGTGCAGAGACCAGACAAGCTCAATCAGATCTCCCCCATTTCATTTCGGAAGAAGAATTACAGGGGCGAATCGCGAAGCGGGCCTATGAGTTGTTTGAACAACGAGACCGACAACATGGCTATGATCGAGAGGACTGGTTTCAGGCGGAAAACGATGTGTTGACCCAACAAGAAGTGGGGTAAAAGGAGGAGCCCGGTTGCAGAAATTCATACATTCGTGTCATGACTCCCCCTGCATCCACATTCTTTGCGATGGGATATGGGGGTGCCTGCCAGTTCGCTTTGAGCGGCTTCGATAGGCTGCACGTTTTTAATAGGAATTCTTCCGATATCCTGTCCAGGTTCGTTTGCCTTTCGACCTCAGTAAGTAATCCCCAGATACCACATCCTTGCTTTTTTCTTATATGTCTATTATTCTGGACATATGGAAATTAATGATGCCCTTCTGGCTTTTGCGGCCCTCTCACAAGATACGCGGCTGCGTGTCTTTCGTCTGCTGGTGGAATATGGCCCGGAGGGGGCACCCGCCGGGACGTTAAGGGAGGCCCTGGCCATTCCCCATAACACTCTCTCCTTTCACCTCTCGCACATGAGCAACGCGGGGCTGGTCCTCTCACGGCGAAAAGGCCGGTCCATCATCTACAGTGCCAACTTTGAATTTTTTACCGACCTGATTCGCTATATGGTCAAAGACTGCTGTCGCGAGGATATGGCCCGTATCCGGGACAATAAAAAAAAGAAGTGCAGCATTATCGAGCTCTCGAATTGTGTCTAACCCCCTTACAAGGAGACACATCCATGAAACGTCTTCATATCCATATCGGAGTCGAACAGTTGGAAGAGGCCATCGGGTTTTACAGCAAATTGTTTGGGGCGGAACCGGTCAAACGCAAACCGGACTATGCCAAATGGATGCTTGAAGATCCCCGCGTCAACCTGGCCATCTCCACGCGAACTTCGACGAAAGGCGTGGATCACCTGGGCATTCAAGTTGAGGAGGAGCAGGAGTTGGACGAGATCAGGCAACGACTGAAAGTCGAGAATATCCCGGTGGCCGAGGAAGGCGAGACCCTTTGCTGTTATGCCAAATCGGATAAATCCTGGGTGCTGGATCCTGCCGGAGTCCCGTGGGAAGCCTACCGCACGATGGAAGACGCGGAAATCTTTTCAACCCATTCGCCGCAAACAGAAACCGCCTGTTGCGCACCGGCGTTTCTGGCGAGACCCGAGCCTAAAACGCCGGAACAGGAATCCAGCGCCTGCTGCAGCTAATGTCAACTGAGCCAATAAAAGTTCTGGTTATCTGCACGGGCAATTCGTGCCGATCCATCATGGCTGAAGCTCTGATCAACCACTTGGGGCAGGGCCGATACCAAGCCTGGAGTGCGGGAAGTCATCCGGCCGGATATGTGCACCCCGGCTCCATCACCACATTGAAACGGCATGGAGTCGATCCGGGCCAGCCGTCCAGCAAATCGTGGAATGACCTGACCTTACAGCCTTTCGATCTCATCATCACCGTCTGCGATCAAGCCGCCGGGGAGTCCTGCCCTACCTTTTCCGGCCAACCCCGTAAGCTGCATTGGAGTATTCCCGACCCCGGGAGAGTGATAGGCTCAGAGGACCAGATCAACGCGGCCTTTGACCAGACTTTTTTCCTGCTCAAGTCACGAATCGAAGAGGTGCTGTCATGACCGCGTCCGCCCCACGTCGTTTATCATTTCTCGACCGCTATCTCACCGCGTGGATCCTCCTGGCCATGGCGGCCGGCGTCACAATTGGCTCGGTTTTCACCGAGGCCCCGGCATTCGTAAACAGCCTCTCTCTGGGAACCACCAACATTCCTATCGCTATTGGCCTTATGCTCATGATGTATCCTCCGTTGGCTCGCGTGAAATATGAAGAGCTGCCCTTGATCTTTCGTGATTGGAAAATTCTCCTCCTGTCACTCGTCCAAAACTGGGTCATCGGTCCCTTGCTCATGTTTGGCCTGGCCGTCACGTTTCTCCACGATTCGCCTGAATACCTGACGGGGCTCATCCTCATTGGGCTGGCCCGCTGTATTGCCATGGTGCTGGTCTGGAATCAACTCGCCGAAGGCGACAACCAATATGTGGCAGCCTTGGTGGCCTTCAACAGCCTCTTTCAATTGATCTTCTTTAGTGGATTGGCCTGGTTCTATTTGGAAATCCTGCCGCCCCTGTTAGGGTTGGCTGTGGAAGTCGTCGACGTCAGCTTTCAGGCGATTGCGGAAAGTGTCTTCATTTACCTGGGAATTCCCTTTGTGTGTGGATTCCTCTCACGCTGGATCGGGATCAGGCAAAAAGGCCGCGAGTGGTATGAACAGGGGTTTCTCCCGAAGATTGCTCCTCTCACGCTGATGGCACTTCTGTTCACCATCTTTGCCATGTTTATGCTCAAAGGCGGCATGGTGCTCAGTCTTCCTGGAGACGTGGTTCGCATTGCCCTGCCACTCATTCTCTACTTCGTCATCATGTTTCTCATCAGCTTTAGCATGGGCAAACTCATCGGGGCCGATTATGGGAAAACCACAGCCACCTCCTTCACGGCAGCCAGCAATAACTTTGAATTGGCCATCGCCGTGGCCATCGCCGCATTCGGCTTGGGGTCGTCCGTCGCGTTTGCCACCGTCATCGGGCCATTAGTCGAAGTACCGGTACTGTTAGCTCTCGTCCATGTCGCCCTCTGGTTAAAAAAGAAATGGTTTGCCGGAGACCCGGCATCCCTTCCCTTTACCTAGCCCTGCAAGGCAATCTCGTCTGCCCGGGTGATCGTTGATTGCCTAATATTTCCAGACATGCCAACATATGCACACGAGAGCCCGGAACGTGTCATCAAGGATAATTCAAGGAGGGGAACCATTGTGTATCGTCTACACCAAACAAGCGCCATCATCATTGGGTTGATCATCCCACTGGTTTTTTCCGGATGCACCAATCATCCCACGAAAGCCGAAGCCGCCTCCCTCAAGCCGGTGGAGATTAAAGAATGGCAGGTGCCTTGGGACCAGACGAGACCGCGTGATCCGTATGTGGATCAACAGCAACGCGTGTGGTTCGTGGGGCAGGGAGGTGATTACATTGCCGTGCTCGACCCTGAGCTCGGGCAGTTTCACCAATTCAAACTGGATCCCGGCACCGGTCCGCACAATCTGCTTGTGGATAAGGAAGGTCAGGTCTGGTATGCCGGAAATCGCGCCGCCCACATCGGCAAACTTGATTCATCCACCGGCAAGATCATTAAATATCCCATGCCCGATCCAAAAGCCCACGATCCGCATACTCTGGTGTTGGGCCATGATCGGGACATCTGGTTTACGGTACAGCAAGGGAATTTCGTGGGGCATCTGGATATGGCTACCGGAAAGATTCAACTCATGCCGCTACCAACCGCACAGGCTCGCCCCTATGGCATGGTCCTGGATCCCACCCACTCCCCATGGTTTACTGAATTCGGTACCAACAAGTTGGGGACGGTAGATCGGGCGACAATGACCGTTCAAGAATTTGCGCTCTCACGGACCGAAACACGACCACGACGACTGGCGGTGACCTCGGACGGTGTCATTTGGTATGTGGATTATGCCGAAGGGTATCTTGGATCCTACAACGCCAAAACCGGCGATATTCAGGAATGGTTGGCACCGGGAGAAGCCGATGCCAAACCATACGGGATGACCGTCGATGACCAGGACCGGGTGTGGTTTGTGGAAACCGGCGCGCATCCGAATCGCCTCGTCGGATTCGATACACGAACCCACACCTTTATGAGTCTGACGGATATCCCCAGCGGTGGCGGAAGCGTCCGTCATATGGTCTATCACCAACCAACCAAAACCATTTGGTTCGGCACGGATGCCAACACCATCGGTCACGCCAAGGTTCCCTAGAACAGTCCCCGACATTTGGCCAACATGTGAGCAATCAAATGATGCCATCATACAGTGGTCATCCTGAGCCTCCCGGCGAAGGATCTGTGCCAGGATGGAATCGCGAAGGTTGAGCAAAATCTATGGTTTCCCTGCACGGATGCATATTATAGGGGTTCCCCAATGAGCAGACTGTATGTGATAGATGAGCCTCAAGCATTGACCAAGACCTTGCATGCAAAAATGATAAGGTGAAACAGCATCATTAAGAGAGCAATGACGAGCCGCCGTCATTAACCAAGGAGTTGACATGTCCATCAAGCTGTATTTGTCGAAATATGTGCCGGGACGATTCTGTCTCCGATACTTCCTCATCGCCATCTTCCTCATGGCACTTCCACAGTTAAGTTTTGGGGAGATGGACGACGCGTCGTCTTCATCGGAGGGGAGTGCGGCATTAGGCCAATTGGGAAGCATTGAATTTCCCGCATCAGGGTCCAGGGATGCCCATCCCCATTTTCTAAGGGGCGTCGCGGCCCTGCATTCGTTTTGGTATGAAGAAGCCATCGAGGCTTTTCGTCGAGCGACCACGATTGATCCAAATTTTGTGATGGGATATTGGGGTGAGGCGATGGCGAATAATCATCCCGTCTGGCAGGAAGAAAATGTTGAGGCGGCACGGGCGGCGTTGGGAAAAGTTTCCGATACGGCGCCGGCAACGGTCAGAGAACGTCAGTATCTCCAGGCCGTGAATACGTTATTTGGTGAGGGAGACAAGCTTGCCCGCGATCAGGCCTATGCGGCCCGAATGGAAAGCCTTGCCAGTAAGTATCCCGA
>JBATLR010000003.1:0-4703 GCA_049289415.1 Nitrospirales bacterium | reverse complement strand
GGAGGGATCTCCTTATTGAAGGCGGTGAACATCTGTGTGGCCATGCTGCCCTGGCCGGTAAGTTCGAACATTTCCCCGCCGCCTGCGCCGTAGCGAAATCCGTGCACGGTGCCGGCAGGCACGTGCACCAACGTGCCCGGCAGGCACATGACCGTCTTGTTGTCGTAACTGAACTCAATCTTCCCTTTCAGGACATAGAAGGACTCGTCCCAGTCGTGACTATGCAGGGGCGGCCCCATTCCTTCATCGCCCTGCTGGAGGGTGATCTCATAACCCTGAGTTGCTGCGCTTGACGCAAGCACGGTCACTTTGGTGCCGAGCACATTCAACGGGGGATTGTAGTCGTTGGGTGAGACAATAAACGGTTGGGGCTTCATGGTGTCATAACCTCCAGTGAACCAAATGAGTGATTGACCAATGCAACATAACAAATTTCTGGGCTGATTTTTCGTCAATTAACGAAATTAGTCAAGATGTGGGTTGGGGAAAATGGAAAAGGAATTGAAGGAATTGTCGGGAATTTTTTTTGACCATTGTTCAATTTCAAGAACGTTAATCCAATTTTTAAGATTATTTCTGGGATCAGGAAGTTGCAACACCAAAGAATGCGCACGAGCACATTGGAAGCGCCCGACGGCTGCCTGTCACAGCGTTTTCAGCTTCCCTTCGTGGCCCGTGGTACCTTTTAAGTGCAAGCTTGACGGTCGGGCTACCCTTCTTGATGTAGAGATCCACATAGTCGAGGGCGAAGGCGCCACAGTCCATCAGCTCCTCGTTACCGAGGCCTTTGACCGCGGGGTCCTGGCAACAAAGAAGGGGGAGAAGATGGCCGGAAAAATTCAATTATCCCCAAAGAAGAAATTTACCTATCTGCCAGAACCTGCTCATAGATGACTCCAGACCATATGGACAGGCACTCAAAGCACAAGTCCTGCCGGATGTAGGCGACCCGGTTCTCAGACGGAATATGCCCGTCCCTCTTTTGAGCCTATGTGGACAGGTGAAGGCGGTGCAGTCAGCAACTCGAGCACCACCAACGGACACTTAACATAATAGTGCAAATTGTTATCCGCAAAGTCAGCTATAATTTCATCCGGAAGCGTGTTGCCCTGCCATCTATATCCAAACTTCACGTTTACCTCGAATACCGCCGTTGCCCGGGGAGGTATATGAATCCCGCCAAAACTTTCAAAGCTGAGACCGTAGGACGTCGCGGGGAAAATCTGCGTGACATAACCTGCATCCCCGAAGAGACCTCCCCCCGTAGCAGTTTTGTCGAGAACCGGCTGATGTTGAAGCGGATCCCCTTGCACCCGAAGGTCCCTAATGGTCTGTCCCGGTTGCAGCGGAACCCAATAGGCCACGGGATACAGCCAGGCATCGATAGTGAGAGAGGTAGAATCGCCTGAAAAGAATCCTGTGTTCGCGGCCAACTCGCAAGCCCCATTGAATTCGAGAACGGAGAAACCCTTCGCGACTGCCAGAAAGTCGCTCTCGTTCACCCAATAAAAATAGAAGCTTAACTCTTTGGCATCGGCGCCAGAGTTATTGTCGAATGAATATACTGGGATGTTGATCAGGAACTTGGCATAGCTGTTCACAGGTTCTATGTGGTAGTCCCTGAGTTGGTCCGGCGAGGCATGGGGCCACTCCCATATCAAGAAAGGCGTTGTAAGGGGTATCAGGTTTGAAAGGCCAAGGCCAACAGCCGGTGGGAGGTTTGCAAGATGCTCCATAGCCTTAAGCCCCAACTCCATAGCACTCAGGGAAGTATCCTTCTCCGAGGTTAAGAACTTGGCGACGTGGGCCTTCTGTTCCTGGAAAAGTCGGCGCGACTCGGCTTGATGCTGCGCCAGCATCTTGTCCAACGTGTCGACATCCACACCAGCTTGAGTAAACGATGATTTGAGGAGTTCCCCAACAGCGCCCCGATTGCTAGCCCTCTGGGACATGCCGGATAGACCTGCCCGGAGGTCTGAATATTCGTGACGCCGTTTCTTGGCGGCTGTCAATGCAAGTTTGAACTGGGATACATCAATCCCTGACATAGCGTTATCCTCCTTATTTTAGAAAATGATAGGAATGCCTTTTTTTTTGAGGGACAGCCCATCGGGAACCCCAGAATTCTCCGGACAATCTCATGCCGGCACCCATCTCCTCCCCGCTTTGCCTTCGCTCCGAAGTCCTTGGAGACTGATTAGTGGACGACACACGTCTCGGAACGGGCGTCGGAGAGCGCGTCGCGGTTTCTTCTACTCTCGAAGCGCCCCGTTTGCGGTTCAGCGACACGAACCTTCTTTACCGCTTCGAAAAAATTTTGCTTGTTCGTGGATGAAGGAGCGTTGTACACACGAACGCCTACCATGACGGTGTGATTCTTTGACACTTGGCTTACCTCGAAAATCCCTTCATACGTTGATCGGGGTAGGAGGCTCCACGATTGACCTTCAAACAGTCCAAATTCAATGTCTGGTTGGGCGACAGTCTCGCCGCCGCGAAGGAATTGCTGGCTTGGGGGGTGGCGCTGGACCTGACTGAGACGATTCGATATAGCCATGCAACACGCATCGGACTGTTCCTCTCAGACGAAACGTTCAAGCTATACGGCGGCCCGCTTGCGGGACGTCCGCCTTAGGGGAGGATGACATGACAATCATTCGCCTCATCTCCTCATCAAAAATTTTCCACATCAATTACTAATTCACACCACCTTTATATTCAGTCAAAACATCAAGATTCATACCAGATGCTTCATAATGCGTTCAGGCACAAAAACTGTGGAACAGCAAGAACTTGCCAGAAGTTGGTCTAAAATTTTCTTTTCTAGCAACTGGATATGTGCGAGATCACACAATTTTTCCTGTGCGTATTTGTTTATGGGGGATTGATGCGCTCCCCTGCTATTGGGGCAATTTTTGTGAGAAAAATACGCTAAACGAGGGCCCACAATTGAGGAAGGATTGATGTACTCAAGAAATCAAGATTTACCGAACCCCAGGTTGGGTTAGCCCTCCGGCAACCCGATCAAGGCATGGCGGTGGAAGACATTTGTCTCAAACGAAAGATCAGTGGACGAGACTCATCCGTGTGTACCGATAAGGTTCGATCCCAATTGCGCGGCGCACCGGGGTTTGGCGCCTCGTGTTCCACACAAAGGGTACGCTCCTTGAGACGCACCAAGTTATCGTTGCGCTCTTCGGAACGCCGTAAGCAATAAGCTCGGTTGCCAGGACGAACCCCGGCTTCACCAGGTGGATATGCGGAGGAGAGCCAACGAGGAAAAGGGCTCTAGATAATTGAATGAACGCTCAGGCGGAGGTTTGAACGGCAGCTTGGGGAAGCGGAGAGGCCGGTAGATGGATCGTGACCGTCAGTCCGCCGCCACCTGCGATGTTGGCCAAACTGATGTCCCCGCCATGGTTGCGAACAATGGATCGGGCGATGGCCATGCCCAGGCCGATGCCCCCGGTTTGTTTATTGCGGGATTCTTCCAATCGCACAAACGGCTGAAAGACCCGTTCAAAATCCTGCTCGGGAATTCCCGGACCGTCATCTTGAACGGTAATCCGGAACTCCGCGTCGTCCTGCTGAAGTGTGACTCCGGCCCGACCTCCATAGCTCACGGCATTTTCAATCACATTCCGAAGAGCCCGTTTGAGGCTGGTGAGGCGGCAGGTATAGGGAGTTTTTGGGGCGCTCTCGAATTTCACATCCATGCCCATATCAGCCAGATCCTGACAAAGACTATCGACTAAGGCACTCAGATCGACCGAACGCGACACTTCCGTCGAGGCTTCATCTCGTGCAAAGGCCAGCGTGGCTTCGGTCATCCGTTGCATGTCTTCTAATGTGTCCAGCATCTTGCCTCTTGCTTCCTGGTCCTTCATCAATTCCACTTGCAGTCGAAGAGAGGTAATGGGAGAGCGCAAATCGTGACTGATGGCCGCCAGCATTCTCGTGCGATCCTGGACAAACCGTTGCAATCGTTCGTACATGCGGTTAAACGCGCGGATGGTCTGCTGAATATCGACGGGACCTTCTTCCGGGATGGGCGTGATCGTTTCCCCGCGCCCAACCTGTTCCGCGACTTCAGTGAGTTGTTGAAGCGGACGCGTGAGGCGTTGCACCATGAACACCACGATCAGGCAGATACTGCCCCCGGTGAACACCATTGAAATCAAAGTCGGCAGAGCCCAACGGCCCAGGGATGGGGTGATCCCCATACCGACATTCAGCCACCGGCCATCCTGGAGACGGGCAGAAATCAGCAGGCCTGGTGCATCAAACTCCGAGAGCGGAAGAGGAAAGGACGGTCGGGAATTGTCACTTTGTATTGTGAAATGCTGATCGCCTCCCGGCCCCTCCCCTATAGTCTTTTTCCATGACCCGTCTTGTGGGGGAAGCATGAATCGCAGGTCAGACACCTCGTTCTTGTTCAGCAAATCCTTAAGACGGCTGATCCACTCATGGTCGGCTTGTTGCATGCCTTGAGGAATCTGACTGGCATCCGACAACCAGTAGTACAATTTCCGTGAACTGGCGGCTTGGACCATGCGATCGTGCAAACCGGATGGACTGTGTTCAATGAGATCGATCAGCGAAGCGGTTCGCTCGAGAATTTGGGTCCGCTCGACGGATCGAATAGCCGCACGACGTTCATCGGTAAAAATGAGGAAGTTGGCCACTTGCGCAATGACCAGAGC
>JBATLR010000002.1:0-4752 GCA_049289415.1 Nitrospirales bacterium | reverse complement strand
CGCACCATTTGTGCAGCTCCCCCGCAAATTCGACTGTTCTTCCCTTAACGATGATTAGGGCCTTACCATCGCGGTTGGCAGAACTTTTGGCTCAGGTTGAGATTTTACTCGCTTGGCGTTCGACATCGTCGTTCCCAACGGAAGAATTCTCTGATCACCTGTCGGCAGGACTCGCAAATATCCCCACTGACCAGCCTGCTGATAGTTCAGACGGGCATTGGCCCAAATATAATCCCCGGGAATGTTTGCAGGTCCGCCCGCCCCCTGGCGAAGGAACACATCCAGGGCCTCAGATCCACCGAATTCCACCACGCTGATCATATCGGCACCCGGCATGTAGGGTTCGATGGGCCATTCGTGGCCTTCGACCTGGAACATGCCATTTTGCTCGCTGTTCGCCCCGATCACGTGTATCCGGACCGCATCACCGGCATGCGCTTCGATTAAAGGCGTAACGGGATCAACGGGCTTGTCGACCACACAGGGTTGGAACATCTTATCCAACGTACAGCCCTGCTCCTCTCTGAATTTATCCGGTTCCGCACGATAGTTCACAGAGGATAGCCCGGCCACGTTCTGTACATAAGGCATAAACGAGGTACCAATAATGTTGTCCTCATCCTGGAAAAACAGCGCGACATCGCGATAGTTCTGCTTGCCGGCGTTCTCGACCAACGCATGATCGATAATCACGTCCGCCCGCCACGCGTTCTTTTGTGAAAGATCTTCGCCTGTCACAGGATCCCGGTACTGAGAGCCCTTTGGCCCGACGATCACCGCGCCGTACAATCCGTTTCGCGGATTGAGAATGATATTCCCGCCATCCCACACCAACGAAGTCGTTTCCTTATTGGCTGGATGGGCGTAGAAGGTGTAGGTCCGACTTTCACCGGGACCCACAGTTTGATCGCCAGGATTATTCCCCACATTGAGTCCATGAGAATCCCTTGGATCGAATGCCAGACCCGGGGCAAAGAAGGACGCCCGGCTCTTAGCCATCTTGTTTTTCAGATTCACCTTGATGCAATCGCCAAGATTCACACGTAAGGTCAGTGGATTCGGCATCACGTTGCCCGCCACCTTCGTGGCTTCCTCTTCGAGCGCAAAGATCTTTCCGTCGGGCACGGTCATTTCAATCTTTCGCTCAAAGTCCACTTCAATCGCATCCGGGGCATTGGGATGCAACTTCAACGGTCGATCCAAGGATACGACGTTGAAAGCCTTCACCGGCGCATCCGCTGGACACAACGAACTCGGCACAGGAGGAATTCCGAGCGGATTCGTTCCCATCGGAAGCACCTGGAGATCAGGTACCTTTTTGTCATGCACCCGAATAATTCCCCACCCACCCTCGGCGAAGTGCGAACTCCGTCCGTTGAAGTGAATGTAATCACCGGGCATGCCTTGGAATCCGCCGGCCTTCGTCACAAGATCATACCGCTCGGCGATCCCCACATGGATTGAGTATTTCCGGTTGGCATCACCCGCAAACCGCTCCGTCAGGAAGGTGTGCCCTGCCAGTGTCCAGACATGCGACTCGTTCATCAACTGATGCAACAACCGGAACACAATGGTGTCTCCGACATAACTTTGAAGCAACGGTGTATCCGGATCGCCATGAATCGCGCTGCTGAACAACTTCGATGTATCGGGATTATTGTTCAATCTCAACGCAAATGGCTCAGCCCGGAAGTTAAATCCGCTCCCGGTTGTATGCGTTCCCCCGTTCAAGAAAGGGTTGGGGGCATTTTGGATTTTTTCAGGCATTTGGAACGACACCGTTTTCCCAGCCTCCAACGCCACCTCAATAGGCTGCCCGGGAGGATTCCCCGCCTGAATGACGTTGACCGTATGGGGCACCGTATCGTGGATGGACACCATCAACTCACGGAAACTCCCGCTGACCCCAAAGCCCACCGGTTCATTGGTATGAATGTCCGCAACCGGGCCGCTATACACTATTTTCCCGTTCTTCGGATCATGATAGGTAGAACCGAACGGCTCCACAATCGTGGCACCAAACCCGCCGTGCGGCCAGGTGGTCGCCCCGAACGCATGATCATGCCAGAACACCGTTCCGGTATCCGCGTCCACCCAATACCGGTACCGGACAAATTCCGGCGTTACAATATCTCCGGTCGGATGATCGTGCTTGAGTGGTTCCACAAAGGTGATCGTCTCGCCCTTAATCTCCTTGATCCTGGCGATTTCCGAACAACTCCGATCACGCTTCAACGACGTCGTCGGGTCGTTGTCGGCTTGCAAACAATCCGCACCCACCAACAACTCGGTATTGACATGATATTTGCTGGCGCCTTCGGCCATCTTGATGGTGATGGACTTGGCCCCTGCCTTGACGGCCTTAGTCAACTTGCTATTCATCGGAACCGGCAAACCGGCCTTCTTCGGCTTCGAGAACATGGTAAACGGCCTAACGGACATTTCCCATTCCATCCCCGAGATCACACCGTCAGAGGCCCCGGTGTCGAACTGGAAGAAATGGGGATGAATATTGATCTTCGACGACTGAAAGTTGGTGTAATCATCGTCATCCCATTCGCTTGTCAGAATGGTATCGACACAATCATAGACGTTGGCACGAAGAACCGCCGGGTACTTCAGGTTGTTGTCGGCCCTCGTCAAACGCTCTTCTTCGTGAAGCACATAGATCAGACCGTCTTGGTCGACAATCGATTCCTGGTTCCCTTGCTTCGGCGTCAGTTCAATGGGAAGCCGAATGAAGTGAATATTATTCAATCTCGGAACATTGGCGCCTTCCGGACAGAGACTCCAGCGCCCTTGCTCACCCGGCTTGGCGGGTTCCGACGTCCGCTCTCCGTTTTCATCCTGGTGGATCGGCTCCAGCCATGGAGCACCGCTATGGTTAGCAGAGAATGGCACACGCTTTCCAAAATGAGGCTTCAAGACCGGCCAGGCGACTTTACCCGTCGTCGGGTCAAAGAGAATATCGGGCCGGGTACTGTCATCCCACTTCACCGCAGTCGGATATTTCGGATGCGGAGTCGTACTTTCCCGCTCCCCTTTCGCCACATTCCCGTCCCATTTCCAGTCCCACACAGTGCCATCATAGGCCATGACCTGGCCCTTTTCGTCATCCGTGTGGCCGGGTTTGCCCATGGCAGGCAGATACATTTCCACCCAGTCTTTAATGCTCACAACGGCTGGATTGGATTTCCAGTTTGATTTCTGACTCTTGTCAACGATCTTGAACTGCTTACCGAACCAATCCACGGTGGTCCCGATTAATTTGTCAGAACTGACACCGACTTTGACTCGCCCTTGACGATCAGGCAATTCACGTAAGTCCGCCATAATGTCAGTCCGGACATCACCGACCTGTAGGGTGTTATATACCCGACCGTATCCCCACATCCCCGCCACATAGTGGTGGGCGACATGGCAGTGGAATAAAAAGTCTCCCGCCAAGTGCTGACATCCCCCCGATCCGCATTCAGGTTCAAGATCCAAGGCTTCGGACGGTCCGATCACTTCCACATCCACCCGATCCGATTTTGTGCGGACGACGGGATATTTCACCGGGCCGTCTTTTCCCAAATACCAATGCTCTTGTTGGTCTGCACGCGGGCTTCGTTGCCACCGGATCGACCCACTGTGAGGATGGTGCGAATGAAACACTTCGGATCCCCCGTGAACAATTCGGTATTTCATGGGATCACCAAGGTACCCCCGGGGAATAGTCGTCGGCGCATCGCCGAAGGTATAGGCGCTGTAAGCCAACGATTCATCTTCGAATCCGAAATACTCGTGCTGGACATGCATTTCATCGATACCGAACGGCTCACTACGATAATTGAGTGCACGACCGCCAGGACGATAGGCATCCGTCAATGGATCGCGCTGAGGCAAAAAGTCCCCTTTCTTGTTCACCGGCCGGAATGCTTCGTCTCCGACTTCGTGATAGAAAATGATGTATTCGCGGAAGTCATGACCGGATCCATTGTCGATGATCGCCTGCCATCCAGATTGCAGTTCGGGAGCAGGCCCCGTTCCCAACGGATCCAAGTACTTCGAGCCGGCGGGCTCAACAATTAAGGCGCCAAATAGCCCCATGACCGTCAATTCACGCGCATTGCTGTAGGAGTGAAATCGTCTCACTCCTTCTTGTGTTTGAGGGTGAATGTACCACTCCATCTCTACACTTTTACCGGGCTCCACAACCGTCTCGGGATTGGAAGTGGATGCCACTTTCCCCGTCGTGGACATCACCATGCTTCCACCGTTCACATGAAGACTTCCACTTTCAATCTCCATTTGGTTCCGAAGGGTGATTTTCAAACAATCCCCTTGATTGGCCCGGATGGCAAGAGGCTGGATGTAATCCCCCTGCAATCCCGTCGTCACCGCCCCGGGATCCCAACCATCTTTGTCACGTGCGGCTTTATTTTTCGCCTCTTCCGCGCGGACTTTATCAATGTTGTCTGTTAACACATACATGTAACCGACATAATAATCCAGCCATCGATTGAGGGTAATCTCCGTATCGATCATGGAGATATCGTAGTGTTTGGTTGGCACACCAGCCGGGCATGTTGCTCCCGACCCCGTGGACAGAGCCGCATCAGGATCCACCGCTAACAAATAGCTTGATCCATCCTGCCCCATGTACTGATGCATCATCGAGACATTATTAAACACCCCGGAATTCGCTTGGACTTGCGCATCCTGTTGTGCCTGCTCTTCAAGTCTTCGCATGATACGATGATGTTGCAC
>JBATLR010000001.1:0-7965 GCA_049289415.1 Nitrospirales bacterium | reverse complement strand
CCTTTTCGCGATCGTCTAGGTCTGTAATCTCATATACACGGCACTCCTTCGTCTCCCGTCCGGCAACGGGCCCAAACTGCCATTCGGCCATTGAAGGATCGGTGTTAACTCACATTCTGGTCTGCCGATGATCGAGGGGGTTCTGCGGATGACGGTGTCACACCCAATTGGTCTTTATTCTCTTCCCACCAAGCCCACCAGTCCTTCACCCAGTCCTGTCTGTCTTCGGGTGTCGAAACTTCCCAATCATGGATTGAGCCACTGAATCTGGTGAGAATCCAGAAAGAATCCCGCGCTGTGATCGACACATATTGCTCTGGATCTGAAATGGCACTGATTATCACAGGCAGCACTTCCTTTCGAGGCACCCTCCGTGATTCAAACACAGCCGTATTCCGAATCGTGGAATTGGGATCTTTCACCATCACCTCTATGGCCGGAATGACCTGGTTGGGGTCCAATCGTGTTGCCACACGCAAGGCATGGGACCGGATTCGTGATTCTTCATCCGGATTCATTGCCACCTCCAGTAAGCCCGGAATTGCAGAGGGATCATTCAACATGGAGAGGGTTTCCACGGCGTTGAACCGGACTCTGGCCACCGGCACCTTGAGCGCTTTCACCAAATACGGGATCGAATGTTTCCCAAAAAAGACAAACTCTCCCATGGCCCAGAATTCCTGCCGGCCCTCAAGCATGGGGATAAGCGCTTCCAGACGCTCATGATCCTGGGGCGTTAAGGTTTCAGGGGATGCCGTCGCCTCCACCCCCGTGGATTCTGGAGGAGGAGGAGCCTCATAGGGCATTTGCGTCAGATAGACGGAGAAAGGACTTGTTCCGGGTTCCTGAGCCCACAGCGGGGCGCCAGCCAGGAAAAAGGCGGCAACCACCCAACATATTGTCTGTGACCAATTGGTGATTTGCTTCGTCATGAACATCCCTTTCGTGAATCCTCGTATATGAAACTTTGCAATCACGTAGTCTAGTAGCAGATGGCTAAAAGGGTCAAGCCAAGCTAGTGCACTTTCAGCTCCGTCCAGGCTCGATCATAATAGCGAATGGCCTCCTGCACATCTTCCAACCACTCCATTCGGGCAAGCATATCACTTGGCGGGTAGACAGCCGTATTCGTGCGAATGTCTGCCGGCAGACGATCCCGAACATGTCGATTGGCTGAGGCGAATAATAGTCGCTGCGATGTGGCAAGCGCCACCTCTTCATCTAAAAGATAATTGATAAAGTCCATCGCGAGCGCCTGTTGACGGGAACTGGCCAAGACCGCCAGACAATCCGTCCACATCATCCCGCCTTCCTGGGGGAGGGCATACCGGATTGACGGATGCTCGCGCATCGCCCTGGCAATCGGCCCGCCCCAGGCATGCGCTAACACCACTTCACCGGCCACGAGGAGCTGGTCGAACTGTTCACTCGTATAGGCCTTAATCAATGGCTTTTGCCTCATCAACTTAATTTTGGCTTGTTGAATGGCCTGGGGATCGACACTATTGAGGGAGTAGCCTAAGGTCTGAAGTGCCATCCCAAAGACTTCCCGTTCATCATTCAGCAAGCTGATTCGACCGGAAAATTTCGGATCCCATAAAGCCTCCCAACTTGTTGGCGACTCCTTCACTACATCAGCATTATACCCAATTCCAACCGTGCCCCATAAATAGGGAATGGCAAACCGGTTCGTGGGATCAAACGAGAGCTGTCGGAGGTGAGGCTCCAGATCCTGCACATGAGGAATTTGTGCCAGATCTAACTCAGCCAGCAATCCCAATCGTCCCATGATGCCCGCCATAAAATCAGATGGCACCACGACATCATACCCGGTCATGCCGCTCTGCACTTTGGCTAATAACTCTTCATTGCTACTAAAGGTATCAATCACCACCCGAACCCCTCGGGTCGCTTCAAATTTGGCCACCACTCCTGCATCCACATAATCCGACCACGTAAAATAGTACAGTGTAGAGTGCTTGGAAGATGGTGATTCCGGGGATGTGGAAGATTCCGAACATCCTCCAGCCACCAGGAGGGTCCAGAGGACGACATACAGAAGTATCAAATTGCTCACATGCAGCCTTTCATCAATACGAAGATTCAGCCGAGGCGGGTGTGGAGCGCTGCTGAACGAACCAGGACAACCCCACGCACAGCATGGAGACCACTACCATGACCGCCGACAAGGCATTAATTTCCGGGGTCATCCCTGTTCTGATCATCGAAAACACTTTGAGTGGTAACGTCGTCGAACCGGGACCGGCCACAAAAAATGTCACGACAAAGTCATCCAAAGATACGGTAAAGCCTAATAGGCCTGCCCCCCAGATGGCCGGGCGTAATAAGGGAAGCGTAATCCGGGTGAGCACATCCCATGAGGTGGCACCCAAATCACGGGCCGCGTCTTCCCAGGCAGGGTCCAGCTTACGGAGTCGTGCCCTGACGATGACGATGGTCAACGGGAGATTGAAGACCATATGTCCGATAATAATGGTACCAAACCCCAGGTGGACCTGACACAAGACAAATACCATCAATAAGGCCACACCCAATAAAATTTCCGGTATCACCAGGGGCAACACCAGGATCATATTGACCCAGGATCTTTGCGGTCCTTGACGGGTTTCCAGACCAATGGCGGTCCCCACTCCAAGGATGAGAGCCATTCCGGTTGAGAGCAATGCAATGACCACACTATTGACGGTCGCCTCGAGAATCGCCTGGTCCATGGCCAGCTTTTCATACCACTGAAACGTGAACCCTTTCCACGCCACTCCCATCGTGGAGGCGTTAAAGGATAGCCCGATGAGGATGACCACCGGCAGATATAAAAACACCATGACCAGCAGGCTCATCGCAATGAAGCTGGACGGCATCCGTTTCATGACGGATCCTTCTCAACTGACGTACGACCCAGCAGAAACCAGAGGAGAAGGACAGTTCCCATTAATCCGAAAGAAAGCGCGGAGCCAAACGGCCAGTCTCGTGCGACCAGAAATTCTTGTTGGATGAAAGTTCCCAGCATCATGTTTTGTCCTCCACCCAACAGATAGGGCGTAATAAAGGCGCCGAGGGAAGGAATAAAAACCAACACCCCACCGGCCAGAAAACCTGGAGTACTGAGAGGAAGCAGCACATGTCGAAACATCCCGCCCATGGACGCATATAAGTCAAACGCCGCATCCTCCAATTGCGGAGAAATACGTTCTATAGCTACCACCAGAGGAAGCACCATAAAAGGCAGATAGCCATACACCAATCCCACGAATACCGACAGATCGGTGAATAACAGCGAAAGTGGCTCATCCAGCAATCCCAACCTGATCAACAGGCCATTCAGAATACCGTCCGCTCGGAGAATCAGCACCCACGCATAGGTGCGAACCAAAAAATTCGTCCAAAATGGAATCATCACAAGAGTCAGCAATATGAGTTGCCAGGGCCGGGTGGCCCTGGCCAGACAATACGCCAAGGGGAACCCCACCACTGCACAAATGAAAGTGGTTAATCCCGCCAAGAACAGAGACCGGAAAAATATTACCCCCACCAGTGGATCGAAGACACGTTGATAATTTTCCCAGGTGGGGATCCAGGTAATTCCCCCATACATTCCCCGACTCGCCAGACTTACACCAAAGACCAATATCAGCGGAAGAAAAAAGAACAGGCCTAAAAAGAGACTTGCCGATAGGAGGGACAGCTTGACAGGAAAAGCGGAAGATGTGTCAGAACGATTGTTCAGCATGGTGCCGGATGGGCGGGCAAGACCAGTCCCTCCTGTGCGCGCCATTGCACATACACGGGCTGGCCAACGGCCAATGGCCTGGCCTGTGCTTCGGCGATTGGCACACGAGCCATCCAGATCGCCTCGTCTCGAAGCCGAACATGATACACCACTTCATTCCCGGAAAAGGCAACTTGGTGCACAATCGCCTGAAACCTATTGTCATATCCGTTGGGGGACATGTCAGAGGACACATGTATGCGCTCTGGGCGAACCATAACCGTGACGGCCCCCTGCAGAGATTCATGCGGGGAACACATGACCTTAACGGGTGACAAGATTTCATGTTCAACCCGACACAATCCACCTTCACAGGAAGCGATGGTACCGGACAAGACATTGGAAAGACCGATAAACTGAGCCACCATCGAAGATACGGGGCGATCATAAATCTCCTGAGGCGTCCCCACTTGCAACACCTTCCCACCCTGCATGACCGCAATTCGATCAGACAGCATGAGGGCTTCATCCTGCTGATGAGTCACGCAAATAAATGTCGCCTGCACCTCACGCTGCAACCGCTTCAGCTCTCCTTGCATCTCCTGACGTAACTGCTGGTCTAAAGCAGCCAAGGGCTCATCCAACAGCAGGACCACGGGACGATTCACTAAGGCTCGTGCGAGCGCCACTCGTTGCTGCTCCCCTCCCGACAATTGCCCTGGAAGGCGCTTCTCCTTTCCCTGCAAACGCACCAGAGCCAACATGTGACTCACCGCCTTATGAATATTGGCCTGGCGTTCTCCTTTCATGTGTAAACCGAAAGCCACATTCTCAAACACGGACAGATGCGGAAAGAGCGCATAGTGCTGAAACACCATATTTACCGGTCGCTTATGAGGGGGATCTAAGGTCACGATACGTTGCTGAATAACAATGGCCCCTTGATCTGGCCGATCTAATCCGGCAATTAATCGAAGGATCGTGGTTTTCCCCGACCCACTCGGACCCAATATAGAAAAAAACTCTCCACTTTGGATAGACAATGACACATGATCCACCGCTCTCACGAGGCCATGAGTTTTGATAATCTTATCGAGGACTACGCTTTCATTCACGAGCCAGAGATCCCTTCCGGGAGGAATGGACAAATCGCCAGGGTGACGATTCTAGGAAGGGAGGAAAATGGAAGTCAATGCAGGGTCAGCGGCCTTGCCATGGCAACTACAACCCATGAAGTGGAGCGGGGTGCTAGAAAAATCTATGGCGACTGTCGGGATGCCTGGAGATCCGCTTTAGACGTTTGAGGCGGGTATACGCATCAGGGATTGCAAAACCGCTTTTTGAACTGTCGGATTTTGGTTTTTGGTCATGGAGTGCCTTTCTTAAAAGCCCGAGCTCGAGAGGTGAGGAGAAATTTGATTGGCTCGTCCTCCCAATTGGAGGACGGCATGCAACCGAATGTCCGGATCTTCATGAAGGAGAAGTTTGGACATGGATCGTTCGACGGTAAGCTGCCCTGTTTTTACCAGACATGCCACACCTCCATTGGGAAAGGAGCGCTAATTGCGGCCAACGAGTGTTCAGGCACTTCATTCCCTCGTCTTGGCTAATTACCACATACCCCATTTTCATCTGAGATACCTTTGCCCCCAATACACCCTTTTTCACCCCGGTCGCTGTGGTAGACCTGAAGATTCCATCTGACGTTGCTCAAAGGCCACCACGGCATCAACCGAATCATAGATAGGCACGATCTGCGGAAAATTGACAAATGTTAACATTTCACGGACTGCCGGCTTTGGATTGACCATACTGAGTCGAATGTGTTTCCGATTGAGGTGATGATAGGTGAGAAATAATTTGCCTAAGGCACGACTATTCAGAGTGGTCAGGGCTTCCATATTTAGAATGATGTGTTTGCCTTGTATTTCCTGCACTTGTAAGACAGCCGCCTCTAAAGCAGGTTCCGCAGGCCCATCAAAGCATGTCCCGAATGTAATAACATGCATATCGCCAATGGGAGTCGGTTGGGTAGGCATCGTAGACATCACGGTTTGATAATTTCCATTTCGGTTTCCCTCTTCTCCAACTTAAAAAATTTCAATTCTCATTCCCAGGGGATCAGGCAACCGATCTGACTTCAGGCCTTTCCTGCATAATCGGAATAATGGTGGCTAAACCCGCCAGATCCAAAAGTGCCCGAACAGAGGGCTTTGGATTGATCACCGTCAAGGCCATGCCTTTCCTTCGAAGCGAATGATAGAGCAGCAACAATCTTCCAATGCCTGCACTATCCATAGACGATACTCGTGAAAAATCCATGACGACGTGATGACAAGGCCGTCCTTCTCCCGCCGCCAACGCCGTTTCCACCGGGACCCGTCCGAATTTATCGAACCGACCAGAAAGCATCAAGATTCTCGTTCCGTTCTCCCACCGTGCTCGTACCAACATACACCTGTTCCTCCTTTTATAGTCCGTGACACATTTTGGTATTGAATAGCCACTGCTTTGCTATCCTTCAAACCAGATAATCAGCAACAGATGTGCCACGCTCACATTTGGGAATATTCCGGCCTCCGCATTTCTCATATCAAAATTTCCTTCAAAAAACAGTTGTGTATAGAACAGGGCATGACTCAAGGCTCTCGACCTCATACCAACCGTCAAGCAGACCTTACCCAATGGGTAAAAATGTTCTATGGACACATTGATGAACTGGGAAGCTTAGCCATCCCCACGCAATTCAATCCGACACGATATCAACAACCTGAAAGAAGCGGAGAGCGCGAGAGAGGAAGAGGGGTGGTGCCGGAGACCAGGGTCAAATTAGAGTTTAAAAATTAATAATACCCAAGTATCAACCAATAAATAATCCATTTATCTCAACTCCAAAACTGCCATACTTTATTTCATAGAAGTAGCATCCTCCCTTCCTGTGCCCTAAGGCTGAAGCTCCCATTCGGAAGCCACAATCCCAGGGAATCCAACCGAATCAATCACCGTCCCATTCATCAACCACACAGCCACCGTCCCATTAGCATTTTGCCAGACCACATCAGCTTTTCCGTCTCCATTGAGATCGGCCACCTTTTCAATGTGCCATGTGGAGGGAACACCATTCAGGAACGCCGTTGAAACAATTGAAGCTCCATTCATTAGCCATACTGCAACCACGCCACTGGAATCATTCCGCCATACAAGATCCGCTTTCCCATCTCCATCCACATCCCCGATTCCTTGAATTTTCCAGTCCGTTGAGGTCCCCCCTGAAATTTCAACAGAACTAATGGCCACTCCATTCATAAGCCAGACAGCTACGCTCCCATTGATGCTGTTGCGCCAGAGGACATCGGCCTTCCCATCATCATTCATATCACCCACCCCAGCAATCTCCCAATCTAAGGGGAGACCCCCCAAAAAGGTCGAAACTCTAATGTTTGCCCCATCCATCAACCAGACAAACACCTGACCGGGATTTGGGTTAAGAATTGAGAGCTGATTCCGCCAAATAATATCAGCCTTGCCGTCTCCATCCACATCCCCCACCCCCTCAATCTTCCAGTCCGGGGTGGTGCTGCCGGAGAAATCCACCGATGTGATGCTCAGCCCATTCAACAACCACACGGCCACGGTGCCGGTGACCGAATGTTGCCAGATCACATCTGCCTTGCCATCGCCGTTGACATCCCCGATGCCCTCAATCTGCCACTCGCCAGGAACACCGGCAGGAAACCCCACCGACGCCATCGTGGTCCCATTCATCAGCCACCCCGCCACCACCCCGTTATTCACGTTGCGCCACACCAGATCGGCCTTGCCATCGCCATTGAGGTCAAAGGGCGTAGATATGGGTAAAATGATGGGTGGAGGGATGGAACCACTCCGGGTGTCCGTTCCCCTCTGGTCCCACTGACAGGTATCTCCCGCCAGATCCTGACCAGTAATATGGTACGTCAGGGTATTTCCCGCAAGGGAACCCGTTAACGTGTAGGTGCCGCTACGTTTAATTGCTCCATTGGAGGTCTCTTCATAGGTACATGAGCTACTCACTAATCCATCCGATGAAACCGTGCCGGAGCAGGTCTCCGTTACCGTGCGGGGAGAAGCGTCAACCCGCAAACGTGTGAAATTAAAATTGGGGCCAGTTTGATTGAGAATTCTGAAGCCAAACCCTATCGCATCAGAGAACACCCCGTTAGCGGCCTGAACCTGACACCCTCTTGCCGACCCAGTAC